>NZ_JAGDVS010000093.1:0-50476 GCF_023255755.1 Acidithiobacillus sp.
GCAGAGACACCGCATCGCGCTGGCTGCGCAGCCAGCGCGATGCGGTGTCTCTGCGGCAACTGGCCGCGCAGTATGGCGGTCACGCCACGCTTTTCCGTGGCGGCGCACGCGCGGCAGAGGTGTTTCAGCCCATGGCGCCGGCCATGCTGGCGCTGCAGCAGCGTCTCAAGGCCGCCTTTGACCCCCGCGCCATCCTTAACCCCGGCCGTTTGTACGCCACGCTCTGAGGCCTGTTCATGCAAACCCGCATTTCTCCCCGTTTTCAGGATGACCCGGCGATTGCCGAAGCCAACGCCATCCTTCGCACCTGTGTGCACTGTGGCTTCTGTAACGCCACCTGCCCCACTTACCAGATTCTTGGTGACGAACTGGATGGCCCGCGCGGTCGTATCTACCTGACAAAAGAGTTCCTGGCCGGGACTCCCGCGACCAAACACAGCCTGCAGCATCTGGATCGCTGTCTCACCTGCCGTGCCTGCGAGACCACATGTCCTTCCGGCGTGCGCTATGCGCGCCTGGCGGAAATAGGCCGCGAATACATGGAAGTGGAAATCGGTCGCCCGGCGCTGGAGCGCCTCGAGCGCCGGGCCCTGCGCGCCATCGTACCCTATCCCGAGCGTTTTCGTCTGCTGGTGCAGTTGGGCAATATATTCAAACCTCTGCTGCCCAAAGCGCTGGCGGAAAAAGTCCCGGCCTTGCCGCAGACCCTGCTGACTACAGCCCGGCCCACAGTGCCCGCCACCCGCCGGGTCGTCGCCCTCGGCGGCTGTGTGCAAAGTGTGGTGGCTCCGGCCACCGAGGCCGCTCTGGAACAGATTCTTGCCACCCTCGGCGTCGCCGTCGATGTGCCTGCCAGCGCTGGCTGCTGCGGAGCCCTCAGTCTGCATCTCAATGCCCATAGTGAGGCCCACAAATACATGCGCCGCAACATCGATGCCTGGTGGCCTCTGATCGAGGCGGGCAGCGAAGCCATTCTGGTCAGTGCCAGCGGCTGCGGCAGCATGGTCAAGGATTACGGCGAAGCACTGCAACATGATCCCGACTACGCCGAAAAGGCAGCTCGTATTTCGGCCCTCGCCCGTGACCCCAGCGAATGGCTGATCGGTTTCGTGGATGAAATCCCTTTTATTCCCGAATACCGTGGCACCGTAGCCTTTCATGCGCCCTGCACATTGCAGCATGCGCAGCGCGTGCAGGGCGTGGTAGAACAATTACTACAGCGTGCCGGTTATCACCTGACCGTCGTGCATGACCCCCATATCTGCTGCGGGTCTGCTGGCCCCTACGCTATCCTCCAGCCGGAATTATCCCGACAACTTCGCGGACAAAAGCTGGATGCGCTCCAGGCCGAGCAACCGGACTGTATCGCCACTGCCAACATCGGCTGCCAGATGCATCTACAGGGCGGCACGGATGTCCCCGTTAAACATTGGCTGGAACTGGTGTTGACGGCGCTGGATTACTCTGCTCATGAGCCACATGTTGTTCCATAAGACTGCTCACTGGTTCGAGCGCCCTTTGGAGCACAAACTCTTATGGTATTGGTGCTAAAATTGGTAAATCATCATTATCCGGTTGTACACAAAGGAATGCTGCCCTGATCCAGGAAACAGCCCGGCCGCACCGCCATTGCCGACTTCCACCTGATCACGCAGGCACAACCCATTAAACATGCCCTGCGGAAAATAGCTCACATTAAAGTGGGTCCAGTTGCTGTTGCCGGAGAAATAGGTGGCGAATTGGGAGAAGCCGGCCGTAAGTTGCACCTGTTTATGCCAGAGCCAGTACGCCACACGCACCCGCCAGCCGTGACCGGGGCCGACGCCCACCAGGCCCTGAATCATGGAATCCACATAGAGCGGATCGGCAGTGTAACCGACGGTATAGGGCGAGATGATGGCACCGCCACCCAGGGCACGGGCATGGTGTAGGGTCGCATCATAGCCCCACCAGAGGCTGCCGTTGGGGAACTGGAAACCGGCTTTTACACCCCAGTTGGTGCTGTTCACACCTTGCCCTGGCTGGCCAAAGAGGGTGGTACCGGTGCGCGCAAAGGCATCGCCGGCCCCCCATTCCCTGGTGAACTGCGCATCCACAAAGGGCTTGAGGACGAAGGTGGTGGGCAGGGCGTAGTGGCCGCTCCAGTAGAACATATTGGCGAACTGGTCGAACTGATAAAACCAGGCAACGGTTTTAGCGCGCTGCGCGCGATATTGCGCGCCGAAGGCCACCACTCCGTTGGTGGGTGGGGTATTGGCGGGCAGCACATTGGGTCCACCATAGAGGGAGTCGCCTTCATAGTGGCCGGGATAATAGAGGTTGTCCCGATAGAACTGGCCGGTAGTGCGGTCTTTCCAGCGGAAAACCCGTAGCGCACTGAGTTGCAGGCCGCTGATGGGATGGGCCTCCAGGGTCACGCCCTGATAGGTGACGGGAATCACCCGCCCACCGACCCGGTTCAGCCAGGGGGTATCCACCAACTGGTTGCCTGCCTTGGCGGTGACCCATTTGTCCTGATATTCCAGATAGGCCTGACCCATCGCATTGACGGAGGGACTGGTACCCATGAGGGTTTTGTCGATCCGGGCCGGATTGCTGGGCTGCGTGCCGAGTGCGTTGGCGGTGTAAAAACTGACGCCGACACGGAAGCCCGAGAGGAAGGGTGCGGTGACGATATTGATGCGTCCGGCCAGGGAGTAGGCATAAGCATTGACGGTGTTAGGCGTGCCATAAAGGCGGCTGAAGTAATAGGAACGGATTTGTCCGTCAATATGGCTTTTCGCAAAAAACTGCGAGAGTGTTTCGGCTTGGGCACTAGCGTTGAAGGCGCCAATCAAACTGGCTGCTGTTATCAGGTGAAGGATATTTTTCTGCATGGAAATAGCTCCTGCGTATCGCGCATGGTGGTTTTCATTGCGGTATTTGGAATATAACGCGGCATAAACAGCAGGGTCGCGGAGGGATACCTCACCCCAGCAAACCGGCGAACTGTTTACGCCGGGCGCCGAACGCCCTGGCGCAGACCCGCTTTATTTCAACATGTCACCCTTGGGGGGGTTATAGCCGGTCTCTTTGAACATGGCCTGACCCTGGGGGCTGGTCATGAAGTGGATAAAGGCCTTGCCCAGTTGGGGATCGGGCGCATCCACGGGTACCGCAGCATAGAAGACCAGGGGCTGGGTATGCACGGTCTTGGGTTTTCCGTCCACATTCAGGGTGAAGTGGACTTTGCTGTACCAGTCTTTGACCATGGCCGGATTGCTGAGATTGATCTGATCGGGCAGGGTGATATAAGGCAGATGCAGGGATTTTACAGCGCTGAGATAACCCGATGAGGCGGCCATCTGGCCACTCTTGAGGCGGGAAAGTAATGATGCCTCCGTGAATATTTGCTGCGGGTTCTCGACCGGGCCGAGGACTTTGTTCACCAGATCCGGCTGGTGGTAATACTTTTCGGCCAGCATGAAGGTGAAGACGATATTTTGCCCTTGAGGATCGGTTTTGGGATCTGTGCGGCCGAAGACTACCCCTGGCTTCTGCAGGATTTCATACCAGGGCACTTTACCTTCTGCGGCTTCCTTAAAGTCTTTGGCGTAGGGGCTGTCGGGACTATAAGCGATGCACATGGCGGTACTGGCGACCGGATAGGCCTCCTTGACCAGACCGGCCTTTATCAGCACCTCTATGGGGCCAGGGGTGATGGAGACAAAAACGTCGGTGCGCAGTTTGTGGGCGGCGATGAGTTGGGCGAGACCGTAAGCGCCTTGGCCCTCCCCCTGATATTGCACGTTATGGGCTTTGGCGAAGGTCGGCCCGAGATGCAGGTCCATGACCGCACCCATGGAGCCTGCGTAAGCGACATGCAGGTCTTTGGCCATGGCCTGGGGCGATAAACCCAGCAGGCTGGCGGCGACGATGAGTGCAAGGGAACTTTGATAGTGACAGTGTTTCACGGGCTCTACTCCTGTGGCTTGCGAAATATTCACTGGAATATACCGGCAAATATTTTTTGCTGTCAACAGGCTTTTTAAGCTGGTCATGCCCCGATGTGCCATGAATTTGGCATCTTTTTTGCTGCATCTTCCACGCGGCCACATTACCCACTTATTTGTTCGTTTTCTGACAATAATGTGTACTTATTGACATCCAAGGAGAGGCTTTTTGAAACTGCGGATACGGCGGGCGCAGGTCGAGGCGATGGTGCAGGAATTCCCGCATCTGGCGAGCTTGCGGGAACAGCTTCGTTTCGGGGATGTTGCTGAATTGTCTTTTCAGCAATTGACGCATTCTGAACTGGGTTTTCTCGCCACGCTGTATCAGGCAGGGGGACCGGAGTTGCATGCACAATCCGCCATATTATTTGCCCTGAAAAAATCCAGGCAGGGTAATGATCTGCGTTTCGGACCAGAGGATGATCTCGAACTATTATTGCCAGCGCTGGCCGGCCTGCTGATTGAAGACGCCATCCGGGGCTGGCTGTTCAGTATCAATGTGGATGGTAAGGCCCTGGCTTATGTCATCACCAGACTGGATTATGTGGCACCGGGAAATGACGAAACTGGCAAGATCGTCATGGAGCTGAAAGCGAATGCCAAGGGAGTCATTGCAAGCCTGACCATTCGTATTTCCGCGGGTGATATGGCAAATCGTTCGGTGAGGGAAATTCTCGCTGCAAAGGGATTTTTGAAAGAAACTCCGGAGTTGATTGCTGCCTACGACGAAGAAGTCTCCCGTTATTTCGAATGGCGTGGACATTATGGTGCACAGTATTCGGCGCTCGGGGTCGGTTTCTATGCCGAAGATCCCAGCGCGACACATCGGGATACCGACTGGTCACGAAAAGACGTGATCATTTTGTCGGCGGGAGAGGGCAGGGCGCGTCTGGTCAATGATGAGGGTATTCTGACCGCCAGGGTCACAGCACTGGAAGTGACCGGGGATATTCTCGGCCCCTATTTGCGCAAAGCGGCAAAAAGCAATCGCTATAGCGCCGAAGAAGAGATGGGGCAATTCCGCTCTGTTATCGAGAATGGGTTGTTCACGAAAATCCCCGTGCATCCCTATTTATTCATGTTTCACCTGGAGCTTCATCATTATCTCTGGGTGCATGTCAGCGACATTGCGCCTTACGCTTACCAGCCCACATTGAAGCAAAAGCTGATTTTACCCGCTGAACAGACAGATCTTATTGAT
The DNA here is from genome assembly GCF_023255755.1 of Acidithiobacillus sp. GTDB lineage: Bacteria > Pseudomonadota > Gammaproteobacteria > Acidithiobacillales > Acidithiobacillaceae > Acidithiobacillus. The sequence goes on from NZ_JAGDVS010000093.1 coordinate 5,194, forward strand.
ATTTTGACTGCCGAGATGGATGTCCTGATGGACGATATCATCACCGGGAAATCCGGCGGGACGACAGTTCTTTGCGCCGGACCCGCCGGCGTAGGAAAAACGCTCACCGCCGAGGTGTATTCTGAAATTATTCAGCGACCGCTGTATCGGGTGCATTCAGGACAACTCGGACTGAATGTGGCCAGTATGGAGACCGCGCTGAAGGAGATACTGACCCGCGCCCAACGCTGGGGCGCCGTTATGCTGATTGATGAAGCGGATGTCTATATCAAGCGCCGGGACGACAATATGACGATGAACGCAGTGGTGGGCGTTTTTCTGCGGGTGCTGGAGTATTTTAATGGTTTGTTGTTTTTGACCACGAACCGGGTGGATGACATTGATGAAGCCATTGTCTCCCGTTGCATTGCCCTGATTAAATACAATCCCCCGGATGGCAATGGACGCCGACAAATCTGGCAGGTGATGTGCGATCAGTTTTGTCTCGATATCTCCATGTCGGCCATTGACGAATTGGTGGATATTTTTCCTGCAGCCACTGGCAGGGATATTAAGGGACTGGCCAAACTGGTGGCCAAATTCTGTAAACAGAAACAGGTGCTGCCGACTGTGGAGGTCTTTAAACGCTGTTCGGTATTTCGCGGGCTGGAACCAGCCGCTGCGTGACCTTGGAGATACGAGTTTTTAATGCGATATGGAGAAATGAATATGCGTACAATCATTACCCTGGCAGGCCAGGATGTGGGATTGGTGAGCGAAAACGATATGGCCCTCGCCATACAGGCGGCTGAGGAGGTCTTCGCGCAGCATGGGGCTGACCCTATGGCTTGCGAAGTGGCCAATCAAAAGCAGTATAGTGATGCGGAAATTACCAGGGATGAAGCGTTATTGTGCGCCATCTGGGAAGAAGCCAATTATGCCGCCTGGCACAAAGCCACTATTGGCTGGATGAGTCGGGATATTGATCTTTACATGATGGTGCGAAGTGCTGCAGCGGATGTCATGGATGCCATATCAGCATAATATATTGTGTGTTTTCTGGATTAAAAAGGAGTTTCACCATGTTTGGTAAAGCCTGTGATTTTAACGAGCTGCGACAAGGAAAATATGAAGTGGCGGTGGTTAACCGGATACTGCTCGTGATTGTGTGGCCCATCCGGGGTGAACCCCGGGCTTTTCATGGGATGTGTCCCCACGCCAATGAACCACTAGCCGATGCCCGCTTCGATGGGGAGACCCTGACTTGTGCACACCATGATTGGGCATTCAGCAGTGAAACAGGCGCATGCATCAAGGGCCAGCCCTGTACCCTCAGGGAGTTTTCGCTAAAGATTGAAAATGACGAAGTGCTAGTGGATACCGGTGATTTTGCGCCCAATGGACCCCGCTAAAGCCACTGGCAAATTCTGAACTAAAACCCGTCTCTCTTGCTTCCCCAGGGATGAGAGCCGGGAACCACTTCCGCTTTGATTCCGGCTTTTTCAACATCGGTGAGGGTTTTATAGAGGGTCGATTCATGGGCTAATATGCTGCCCTGCATTACTGCGACATAGCGTGCCGGCAGGTCGACATCGCAAACGTAACCGCCTCCCGGGTCCTCAACGCTGCGTAAATTGCCATCCCAATCCATGAAAAAGCCACTCATGATAAATCCTCGCTGGTGTTGTTCCAAAAGTCGGTGGGGGTGAAAGAATGCCTGCCGAGTCAGCGTGATTTGCGCTCGGCGGGCGAAAAATTGCTCAAGTGCCCCTCTTTCGCGGCTTGCGCACGACCACGCGCCATCAGTCCGGCACTGCGACCAGGTGCGGCCACCCGCGAAAGTTGTTTTTCCAGGTGTTGGCTGCCGCATTGCGGGCAGTTTGGGATATTTGAGCCCATGACCAGTAATTCAAAGTCGGCGTCGCAATCGCAACAATGGTAATCGAAGATAGGCATTATTGTTCCTTTGTCAGGTTATGGCCAAAACGGCATCTGTTACCCGGTACAGCAATAATGATGCCTGTTCAGGTGGCGGCTTTTACCCGCCTCGGTGTTTCGCGCAACAAATTCAGACATTCCAGATTGGCGACCATATCCAGTGCAGTGAAATCATCGAACGAAAGGAGCCTCCGGTCCGCACCGAATGCCAGCAAACGCTCCACTACCGTCGTCTTGCCAGCGGATGCAGCATACATCAGGCAAGTGGCGCCGTTGTCATTCTGGTGGTTGAGGTTGGCGCCAACCGCGACCAGCAGGTCCACTGTGTCAAGATTCTCACTGACACAAGCGAACCAGAGGGCCTGATTGCCATCGTTGTTGCGCTGGTGCGGGTCGGCACCGGCGGCGAGCAGTTCAGCCACCCGTTCAGGATGGCCTTCACCGGCAGCGCGCATCAAGGGCGTCACCCCGTCGCGGGTGCATGCGTGGATGTCTGCGGCGGGAAACCCCTGCGCCGTCAGCCAGCATTGCAGCGCCTCGGTAAGCTGCGGATTTGCGGGCGTATGCACCTTGCACCAGGCTTCGTAACCGCCATCCAGACTATATACCTCCGCAAAACCAAAATCGGCAAAGAGTTGGGCACGCATCTGGCTGGCGTTGCCATGGTAGCAATAGATCAGCACGGGACGATGTTTGGCCATGTTCAGCACATAGTCATCGGCGTTGTAATCGCCCAGGGGAGAAGCTCCGGCAATATGTCCGGCCCGGAAGTCGCTGGGATGGCGGCAATCCAGTAACACGGTGTTGTCCTGCCTTTGCAGGAGTTCGCGGGCCTTATGCACATCAATACGCTGAAAGGAGCGGGTATTCATGAGTTTTCTCCGGTGTGAGTGTTCAGTTCTCGGTGGGCATAGGGCGGGAGGGTGCTAATCCGCGTATCCGTCAGGGCATGACCCACGGTGAAGTGGTAAAGGGATTGCAGGCTGTTATCCTTGATCCCCAATATTTCATGCACGGCATCATCAAAAAAACAGCCGATGCCGGTGGCGTTCAGACCCAGGGATTCGGCTTCCAGATACAATATCTGGCCCAGCAGCCCGGCTTCCTGGTAGAGCAAACGATAATGCCAGGCACCGCTCTTCAGGGGGTCGGCATACTCCGCCAGAAAGGCCACGGCAAAGCAGCTATCGGCAGCAATGGCCTGATGACAGGACAGGGTCCGGGCGATACTGCGCACGTCGCCACTATAGAGTCGCCGCAGGGGCAGATGGGTGGGCGCAGTAGCCACTGCTTCCCAGGAGAAGTCGGGATTGAGGGCCATGCGTAGCACTGGGCCGCCCTCTGCTGTGCGGGGCAGGGCATAGAGGCCGCTACTCAGGCCACTAACGCGATGCACAAAAAGTATCGGATGGATGCGTGGGGTGAAGGGCCAGACATCCCAGGGCAGGCCGGAACGGGGCAGCAACGCATCCAGGAGCGTAAAGAAATCGTCAGCCGCCATGGCCGTCTTCGGGTCGAAGCGCTGGGCGCTGCGCCGACGGCGGATCAGCGCGCTGGCGGCGGTCTGCCCCGATTTTTTGCGTACTGGCCATGGATCAGGCGGAAGCGGGTCGGGAGTGAGTACCGGCATCCTGCTGGCGCTGGTCGTTTCGGCGATGACCGGCCACTGATACAGGGGGTGGGGATCCAGGCAGTTGGCCTGACCCCGCCATTGCCCCGGCAGCGCAGCGGGACTCCCGACAGCGGAGGATATTGTATCGGCTGGGAGGATTTCCAGCAGCAGCTCCGCATCCTCGCCTTCGGCATGCGCGAAATCGCTGGAACGATCCAGGCCGAGGAGACTGCGCAGTCGGGTATCGTCCACATCCCCGCGCAGGCGAAGGTGCCAACCCAGGGTACCCGCAGCGTAGCGCAGGGCACCCAGCGCATGGCCAATATCCAGTTGGCAATAACGCAGTGCCCGTTCGCCATATTTCCACGCTTCGCGCCACGCTATGGAAGTCAGCGCGATATACACCCCTGAGCCGTGCTGTCCGGTATCGGGATACCAGCGTTGTTCTAACAAATGATCCCGACTCAAATAGTGGTAGAGTCCATCACTGATGCCATGCACCCCGAAGGCGAGAAGATAGGCCTCGGTGGGATGCAGGTTGCCGCTGGACGGGTTGCAGCGCAACGCCCAGCGATCCGGGCCGTATTCCTTCCATGCCGCCAGCCCGAGGGAAATCTCCAAAAACTGAGCGACCGCCTGGAGAGTGAAGGGTTGGGGCGTGGCGGCGGGCAGCCCGGTGAAGGTGACGGCAGTTTCGTCCGTCAGCAACGGTAAGATGCGCTGCGGGCTTCCGGTGAACTCGCGGAAGGGGTTGGGTTGTGTATCCCAGTCCAGCGTTTCCGGCCCGGCGGCATAGCGATTCAGGTGATGCTTGGACCGTTCATGGTAGGCCATCACCACTTGCACCGCTTCGCTGTTATCGCTTGTCGCCATGATGTGCGCCGTTCCGTTAGTCAGCCTTGGTCGTGGCATTTTATTCTGGCGCGGCAACCGCCTGTCAACGCGCTTTCGGCGCGCTGACCGCCACCTTTTCCAGAGAGACGTGACTGACACCCATGGCCTGATGAAAGACTTTGAACACCTTTTCGGAGACTGCGTCAGATACCACAAAATCCTGATACGACTGGCTGAGTAATTTCACATAAAGCGCTTGCAGCGCCTGATCATCCAGGGTGTCCGTATTCCCCTCCCTTTTCAGGTAGTCATGAAAACGTTTGAGGATATGGAGACGATTAATATGGACTACCGTCTCATCATAGTCGATGTTCAGAAACTTCAGGAAATCCTCAGCGGAGGACAAACTCGCCAGTGTTTTACGTAGATCACTCATGGTGTCATCCTTGGAATTCGTCAGAGGGGAGGGGAGCTAAAGCTGCTGGGCTGCTGTTTGGCCCACACAGGTTGGGATCGGAATCCGGACAGTTATTGCAGTCTTTTTCCGTCAGTTGCACAGCACGCCCGCTGGACTGGGCCTGCAATTCCAGTTGGGAAATCCGTTCCATCAGGCACTGAATGGCCTTGCCCACCGGGTCCGGCATGAGATGGTGATCCAGATCAATACCGTGGGCGTTGATGCGGCGGCGTTCCGCAGGCAGCACGACGCGGCCGGGGATGCCCACGACCGTCATACCCGGTGCCACATCGTTAATGACCACCGCATTGGCACCCACCTGACTGTCATGACCGATAGTGACGGGCCCGAGGATCTTCGCACCCGCACCCACCATGACTCGATCCTGTAATGTCGGGTGACGCTTGCCCGGATTCCAGCTCGTGCCCCCCAGCGTCACCCCATGGTACAGGGTGCAATCATCACCAATCTCAGCCGTTTCGCCAATCACCACGCCCATGCCGTGATCAATGAAGAATCGGCGCCCGATCTGTGCCCCCGGATGGATATCGATGCCGGTCGAGAAGCGCGCCATCGCGCTGAGCACGCGCGCCGGATACCGCCAACCGCCCCGCCACCAGCGATGGGCGAGTCGATGTGCCAGCAACGCGTGTACCCCAGGGTAGGTAGTGAGGATTTCCAACGTACTACGGGCAGCCGGATCGCGTTCGAAAACACAGTGAATATCGTCGCGCAGGTTGCGCCACAGACCGGACTTGCGGGGTTGTTCTTTGTCGAGCAGGGTAGCAGCCACGGGCGTGTCCTCCATTCAGGAATGAGCGTGCAGGGACTCCACGCTCTCCAGAAGAAAGCGATGCAGGTCCTCTACGGGCGGTGGTGCCTTGTGCTGAAGCACATAGACGCGAATCTGTTTGAGGATGCTTTGTGCTTGTAATTCGGTGATGGCGCTGCCCAGTTCAGCGTAGGCGCGCATGATGGCCTTGGTACCGGAGTGCTTGCCCAGCACCATGTTATGCTGGCGCCCCAGTTCCTCCGGGTCGAAGCTCTGGTAATTGCGGGGGTTTTTGATCAGTCCATCGACATGAATGCCCGACTCGTGGCTGAAAATGGCATCGCCGACGATGCTTTTTCCGGCGGGCACCGGTCGCGCGGAAGCCAATGCCACCAATTGCGAAATTGCCTTGAACTGGCGCACTTCAATGCCGGTCTCGAAGCCGTGCAAATGATGCAGACACATGACCACTTCCTCCAGCGCGGCGTTACCGGCGCGTTCGCCGAGACCGTTCACTGTCGTGTTCACATGGGTGGCACCAAAACGCAGGGCCGCGATGGAGTTGGCAGTGGCCAGACCCAGATCGTTGTGGGCATGGATTTCAATTTCCATGTCCGTGGCCGCCCTTAAGCGCCGCATGATATGGGCGGTATTAAAGGGTTCCAGAATGCCCAGGGTGTCGGCATAGCGAAAGCGGCGCGCCCCCGCTCGTTGTGCGACCTCCATGACCCGCAGGATAAAGTCCAGCGGCGTCCGGGAGGCATCTTCGCCGCCCACAGCCGCGTCCATGCCGCTGTCCAGCACCTGCTTCACCCGGCGATCCACCTGCTGCAAGACCCACTGACGATCTTTGCCCAGCTTGCTGCGAATCTGGATATCTGAAACCGGCACCGAGGCGTTGACCATATCCACAGCACAACGCTTTGCCGCAGCGAGATCCGTATCGTGCATCCGGCACCAGACCACCAGGCGGGCGGGGAGGCCCATCTGGGCAATGCCCCGGATGGTTTCCTCCTCTTCGCTCCCCATGGCGGGGATGCCGATCTCCAACTCCGGAATCCCGGCATTGGCCAGACTCTCGGCGATAGCCAGTTTTTCCTCGGGGTGGAAAGCCACCCCTGCGGTCTGTTCGCCGTCGCGCAGGGTGGTGTCGTGGATTACCGAGAAGCTTTTGGAGATCGGGCTGATTTCATGCATACACAGGTGCAAAAGCGTTGTCAGTGAGAATGGGGCCGTTGGCCCCCCAGTAGGGGGACAGACGCCGCAATTGCTCGATGATGGGCGGTGTCTGCGCAATCACCAAGTCCACTTCTGCTTCCGTGGTCTCCCGGGAGAGAGAGAAACGGATGGTGCCGTGCGCCGCCGTATAGGGAATGTCCATGGCGCGCAGCACATGGGACGGCTCCAGCGACCCGGAGGTACAGGCGGAACCCGAGGAGGCGGCGATGCCGACCCGGCTCAGGAGCATAAGAATGGCCTCGCCCTCGATGTATTCAAAAGAGATGCTGGCCGTATTGGGCAGGCGGTGTTCCGGATCGCCGTTGGCGAAAGCATAGGGCACCTGTGCCAGTATCCCGGCCTCCAGACGATCCCTTAAAGCGCGCACCACGGTGTTTTCATACTCCATGTGCTCCAGGGCCATGTCTGCCGCCAGGCCCAGGGCGATAATGCCCGTGGTATTTTCTGTTCCGGCCCGGCGTCCGCGTTCCTGGTGGCCACCGCGCAGCATGGGTCGGTAGCGGGTGCCCCGGCGCACATAGAGCGCACCGATGCCCTTCGGGGCATGCAGCTTATGCCCGGAGAGGGAGAGCATGTCGATGGCCGATTCCTGCATGTTCAGGGCAATTTTGCCCACCGCCTGCACGGCGTCCGTATGAAAGAGTGCGCCTTTCTCCTTGGCCATCCGTGCCATGGTTTCGACGGGGAAGATCGTTCCCGTCTCATTGTTGGCATACATCATGGAGACGACGGCCACCTGCTCGCTGAGCGCCGCGGCATACGCCTCCATGGAGATGCGCCCAAGCCGGTCCACGGGAATGTAGTGGACTTTATAGCCTTCATGACGTTCGAGATGATCACAGAGAGACAGAATGGCGGGGTGTTCCACCACGCTGGTGATGATTTCCCGGCGGCTGGGTTGTATGGCTAGGGCCGAGAGGATGGCGGTGTTATCGGACTCCGTACCGCAGGAGGTAAAAATGATTTCCGAGTCGTGTTCTACCCCCAGCAGCGCCTGTACGGAGGCGCGCGCTTCTTCCAGACGTTTGCCCACATCGCCGCCGAAGCTGTGCATGGAGGAGGGGTTGCCGTAATATTCGCTGAAGTAGGGAAGAATGGTCTCCAGCACCCGGGGATCTACCCGGGTGGTGGCATTGTTGTCCATATAGGCGCTGCTCATGGCTATACCCCCACGGCTTGCGGCATGCTGGCCGGAACTACCCGTACGGGACGGCCCAGAGTCAGCATCAGGCGTTCCTGGATGCCGGAAATGGTGATCCCGGAAGACTGGCAGTTCATGCACGAGCCGCTCATGGCCACCATGACCGTATCACCATCCACATCGACCAGTTCGATATTGCCGCCATCCATCTGGAATTGCGGGCGCATTTCATCAATCACGGCGGATATTTTCTGGATTTTCTGCACCATGGTCATGGGCGCGGGGGCGGCTTTGGCGGCGGGTTTTGCTGCCACCACCGGTAGCGGCGCGCTGCCGTTTACTGCCGCGAGGATATCTTCGATCTGCTCATGGCAGCTCTGGCAGCCGCCGCCCGCCTTGGTATAGAAAGTGATCTCTTCGACCGTCGACAAATGGTTTTCTCTAGCCACTTTCTCAATCAGCGCCGAGTCAATGGCGAAGCATTTACATACCAGCGCGCCTTCTTCGTGATCATCTGCCCATTCTTCGCCGCGGTAATTGGCGATGGCGGCGTGCAGGGCCTCGGCACCCATAACGGAACAATGCATTTTCTCCGGAGGAAGCCCGCCCAAAAACTCAGCGATGTCCTGATTGGTGATTTTGAGCGCTTCATCCAGCGTCTTGCCCTTGATCAGTTCAGTCAAGGCCGATGACGAGGCGATGGCGGAGCCGCAGCCAAAAGTCTGGAAGCGGGCATCCAGAATGACATCCGTATCCGGGTCTACCTTGAGCATCAGGCGCAGGGCATCCCCGCAACTGATGGAACCGACCTCGCCGACCGCATTGGCCTCTTCGAGGACCCCGGTATTCTTGGGGTTGAAAAATAAATCTTTGACTTTATCGGTATAATCCCACATGGCGTCAGCTCCGATGTCCGCAGGAGGAGGCTGAGGCTTCGTCTCCCGTGGTGAATGATGACCCGCAACCGCAGGTCCCCGTAGCATTGGGGTTTTCGAAACGGAAGCCGCTGCCGCTAAGTTCGTCCACGTAGTCAATGACGACCCCGCTGAGCAGTGTGGCGCTGGCGTTGTCCACGTAAACCGGCACGCCCTCTATCGCCACCACGGTGTCCTCGGCGCCTGCTTCGGCCTCCAATCCCATTCCATATTGATAACCGGAACAACCGCCCCCGGTCACCGCAACCCGTAATCCGCTCGCTTCAGGATTCTCGGCAAGCAGATTCTTTACGACATCAATGGCTTTTTCCGTCAATATCAGCATGACATACTCCTTACGCGACAGGGGTTCCTGTGTGCTTCCTTGCAAGACTTGGGCCAGTTTTTGGATTTGTTATCAACTTATTGTTATTGTGATGATTAACAACTGATGTTGAGGTGTCATTAGGGCATTTTGTTGGTTTCTCTACATCTCCCAGGATGGTTTTGCAAGAAAACGAACATCTCGGGGCAGGGCCGGAATGTCAAAAACCCGGAGACCGCTGGGTATCCGGGTTTTCGCTAAAACAGTGGCAAAAGCGCTTATACGGGCCGGTTTTCACCGGGATCACGTACCGGACCCATGCCCGCTAGGCAGTCCGCATAGCTGATCTCGGGGAATACGGCACTGTATTGCAAGGCACTCTCGGCGATACGATTGATTTTGCCCGCCGTGTCGAGCTTTTTGAGGTCGTTGCGTTCCAGTCCGAACAAGTCCAGCAGTTCATTGTAGACCGTCGCTTCATCCAGCGGCAGGATATAAAATGGAATACCCTTGTATTCCAGATGGTAACGCTTGCTGAAGTCGATATTGTTGCAGTAAATAAAATACTTACCGGAGGGTTCCAGATATTCGGCCAGTGCCGTTACCAGTGCATCCAGATAACCAAAAGACAGAAGATAGCAGGAAAAAAAAGAAATATTTTTGGCGCACGGCTCTGCCGAACTGATGACTTGTTGCGCGAGGAGTTCCGGTGGACGTGCTTCATCGGCCACGGCGGTGGCAAATTTGATCGCCAGTTCGCCGCGAAAACCGAAGCGTCCCTGCGCATTCAGTTCTCCCTTGAATACCTGGTTCAGCAACCTTTTCTGAGTGTCGAGCCCTGCAAATGCGCTTTGTTCGATGCTAATGGACATAAATGACTCCGTATAGGTAGAGGTAAATATTGCATCCTGATCGGGTTGCGGATGCTTATAGATTTTTAGCCCTGGGCAGCCAGCAGGTTCCAACCACTGGCATCTTCCGGGCCGAAGCACTGGGCATAATCATTACAAACATCGCAACTGGGTGCCTGGCAGAGGCGGACCTCAGCCTGGTCACACAACTGCTTATAAAAGAACTTCTTCCATTTCATATTGCCGGTATTTTTGAAATACAGTCGCGGAAAATGATGTTTAATAATGTCACTGAGGTCTTCACGATTCGTCAGACCCAGGTCCTGCCACAAGTGATCATCGCCCAGGCAGCCCGCCGCGAGAATGGCCGCTACCCACTCTGTGGCCTGATTAACGCTGGCACGGTGATCCAGCAAGAGCTTAACCAGATCGCCGGTTTCCTCATGTCGCATGGATGCCTTGTTTTCTTTCCCCAGACATTGACACAGAAAAGTACCGCCTGCAGCGTTATGGAGATAGACCTTCGTGCATTGTGCGGTCGAGCGTGATGCCTCTATCCGCGGGAAATAACGAGAAAACAGATGGCTCAGTTGCCTGATCTCCAGGCCAAGCGCCATGCTGATGTTGCCCTTGCGTGCCATGGCGCGATGGCTGATACACAGCGCAAAAAAACGTGCATCAGAGAATGCCTCATCCGGGTTGCGACCGGACATCAGAATGTCATATATGGCAGTCTTCATTGATGCATTCCCCCTAAAGCACTACGCCGAGACGCTGACCGCTAAGGACATGGAAGCGTGGGTATAGCAGTCCTTGGGGCAAACCCGGGAGCAGGCCTCGCAGCCAATGCATTTTTCCGGATGCGCAATCGTCATGAATTTGCGTTCCGCCTCGTCATCGTCCGCCGCCACCAGTTCCCCGTCTTCAGTGATACCAATAAGGTTCAGCACATCCCGACCGCAGGCGCGGAAACAGCGCCCGCAGCCGATGCACTTTTCTTCATTGATATGTTCGACAAACTGGGGTGTCCAGCCGAGCCCGCCCTTGGTGATGCCGGTTATGTCGCGCATGCTGTCATCCCCCGGGGAAGGACGCGAGCCGTGCCCTGGCCGCCGTCAGATCGCGGTAGGCGGCGTAGGTACGATTCGCCAGTTCCAGAATATTCTCCCAGCCGACGGGCAAATCTTCGGCGAGATCGTGAAGATCCATTTTGGCCTGGGTGGCCTGGGCATTGAGCCGTTTGATTTCTGTTTTCAATGCGTCTTTTTCGTCCACAATCAACTCCCAGTGATTGGTCTGTTCCTCTACTACCGGTAACATTTCCATTAATACAGACATGGCGTCATACTCCTATGTGTTGATGAACCATAAGCGTGAGCTACACTGGTTCAAGGGTCAAAAGCGGGCCACCTCCGGAAATTTCTCGATCATTTCCAGGGCACCTGCCACCAGTTTGTCACCTTCTTCGGCCAGTTTTTCCATGCTGGGGAAACCAAAACGATGCACATCGCGCAACTGTTTGTTGACCACGATCAAACGTCCGGCAATCAGCACCATGCGGCCAAAGCCTTCATGACTCATTTTCATCATGGGCGACACCATGACTCCGGAAGCACGCTCCGTAGCCAGCCCCACGGCGTTATAAAAAAGTTCCACCCGCCACAGTATTTCGGGATCAGGGTCGCCAATGATGGGTATCGCCCGGCGCTGCTCCTTATCCAGCACGTAGGGTGCCAGCAGTTCGGTATCGGACTTTTTTTCCCAGGCACCGTAGCTATCCTGCGCCCGCCACTGCTTGACCAATTCGCGATAAAACAGGGACTCCTCCGGCAAAACCACCGCCACTGCAGTATTCTCAGGCATGACTTAACTCCTCTTCGTCGTCAAAATTAAACGCTTTTTCTGCACCCTTATTCATGACCTTACGGAGCCAGGGGGGTGGAGTTCCCTGTAATACGACCTGCAGCTTGTCGAGTATTTCGTTGATAGGTTCCGGTTCGTTCACCTTGATGGGATGAATTTTCATGGCCACCACCCGCGCCGCACCGGAGCCGCCAATAGCGGCCACATACAATATCGCGCAATCTTTGATAGCTTCCAGCTTGGGGGCCAGCTTGTCTTCGTTGCCGTCTTCGGCAAGTTCACCGTCAAATTGCACGGCCTCCAGAAAATGGTGACCCTCTGCACTGAGTTCATAAATGGCGATGTTTTTTGCCCAACCAAAATGGGCATCGACTCTTTGCATATCTTGAGTTGAAAATGCGACTTTCATGGTGCCTCCTGGGCTTTGACCAGATAAAAAATGACTACTGCGTTCCGCATCCTTAACCAAACGCAAACGGCGCATGTGCATCGTGATCCTCCATGGGCAATGGCCAACTATCCGGACGATTTTCCTCTTCCTGTGCCATTAACAGGTTACCGATCTCGAAGGTCAGATCGCGGGCACCGCGATAGCCGAGGGACAGACGATGGGCGGCACCGAGCTGGTCAAAAATAGGTAGTCCCATGCGCAGGAAAGCGATGTCCAGCCGCGCCGCCGCCTGCCGTCCATGGGAGTGGGTGATGAGCAGGTCACATCCAGCACTCCGCGCTTCCAGGTCTTCCAGGTCACCGATGAGCACTTCTTTACAAGGCATCTGTTCGAGTAGCGGCGAATGGGTGGTAGTCACTGCAGCAGTGATGATCGCCCCCATTTCGTTGAACCACGATCCGATATTCCAGAGCAGGTCAGGCTCGGCGCCAATGGCGATTTTTTTGCCGCCGAAGAAAAAATGACTGTCGAGCATGGCGTCGATCAACTGACTGCGTTGGCGACGATATTTGCCAGGTACCGGTTGTCCGCTCAACTGACTCAGGCAGTCCAATAACTGATCCGTCGCTTCGATGCCGGTAATGCGATCGAAGAGCACATAAGGTTGGCCGGTCTTGGTCATCAGGGCTTCTGCCCCAGGACGCATTTGTTCTCCCAGGGCAATAGTCAGTTCCGCTTCACCCATGCGCCGGATGGCATCCACTGGAGTGCCGCCCAGGGTGTTGGGCGTGAAGTCGTCCGGAATGTGGCCGTCCATAGACCCGGAAATATCGGGCAGGATGGTCGCTTCCAGCCCGAAGGATTCACTGATTTCCCGGAGTTCTTCGATGTCCGCAGCGGTGAGGTGGGACCCCACGAGGAAGTTGACAGAACCCTCCCGGCGCGCGCTGCTGGGTTCAGCCAACCCTTTCACCATGCTCTCCACGGCCTTTGCCCAGCCGTCCTGAAAAGCATCCTTAAAGTCCGGGGTAGAGACGTAAACCAGGGCTAACTGGTCCAGTTCGGGATGGGTGGCGCGAAAGTTTTTGAGATAACCATCCACATCATCGCCTTTGGTCTCGGTGACGCCGGTGGAACAGATGCCGATGATGGCTGGTTTGGTGCGCTGCTGAATACTGAGAATAGCGATACCGATATTATCCAGCCCGCCCATGACCGTCGCCACCTCACTCATGGCGGTGGTCTGCATGGGAATGCCCTCATTGAAATGCCGCTGAAAGAGCACCAGACCAAAGGCGGTACAGCCCTGGGAACCATGCAGCATGGGCATGCAGTCGGCGATGCCCATGAAGGCCAGGGCGCCACCGATGGGCTGGCTCATTTTGAGGGGGTTGACCGTGCACGCTTTGCGGCTCTGAATGACGGTGCTCATGTCCGTGCCTCCCGCATATCCCAGGGCGCGGGTTTGCGCAATAAGGTCCACATGGGATTGTAGAGGGCCAAATCGATCTGTTTCACCAGATTGACCATCCCTTCGTAACCGTTATAGGCGTGATGGCGTTCCTGGTTGATGTCCACCCAGGGCATTTTGTTTTTGAGGGCGGCAAATTGTGAGCGTCCGCCCGACAGCAACACATCCGCGCGCGCCTCCTGAAACATTTTGTACATTTCCCGCGGCGTCAGGTCATCAATCATATGCGCGTCTTGACCCATGATTTCCTTTATTTTTTCTTTGTCTTCCTGGGTGGATTTCTTGACGCTGGTCCCCACCACTTCCATCCCCCCTTCCTGCAATGCAGACACCACCGACCAGGATTTAACGCCCCCCGTAAAGAGCAGCACCCGTTTGCCGCGCAGGCGATGGGTATATTCGGCGATACGCTGCCAGGCTCTTGCCTCTTCCCGGGCGATCAGTGCGTCGGTGCGGTCGTGGAGTTCTGCCGGGGCACCCTGCTGGATCAGCAGGCGGGTGATCTCCCGGAGAGATTCCGTGGTATCGGAGATGCCATAAAATGACCCTTCAAAGAACGGAATCTGATAACGCTCTTCCATTTTGCGTGCGATATTGATCATGGATTTAGAGCAGACCATCATATTGGCCCTGGCGCGATGGGATTGCGCCACATCGTGATATTTGGCGTCACCACTGATGCAGCAGGTTACCCGGATCCCCAAATGATCGAGAAGCGGTTTGACCTGCCAGAGTTCACCGGAAAGATTGTATTCGCCAATGATATTGATGTCATAGGGCGTACTATATTCGGGCTCTTCCGTGCCGATCACATAATCTAGCAGGGCCTCTCCCGCCAGTTTGTTGCCGAGATTCTTGGCGCCGACAAAACCGGGGGAATTGACGGGAATGACGGGCTTTGCAAATTTTTGGCTCGCCGCTTTACAGACGGCTTCGATATCGTCCCCGATCATCGCCGGCACGCAGGTCTGATAGACAAACACCGCCGGCGGATCGTATTTATCGATTACTTCTTTGATGGATTTGAAGAGGTGTTTTTCGCCGCCGTAGACCACATCCAGCTCATTGATGTCGGTGGTAAAGCCGGTGCGATACAGTTGCGAACCAGACGATTTTGAACCGCGGTTATCCCAGGAGTTGCCCTCACAGGCGATGGGACCGTGGACCAGGTGGGCGACGTCGGTAATGGGCTGCAGGGCAATTTTTGCCCCATCGAAAGCACAACCACCGGCCGCACCGCCCGGCTGCAGCGCCTTGGTGCAGCCCTTCTTGCGCTCTTTGTCGGACTTGCTCTGGTTCTTGCTGCATCCCGGCTCATTAAAAACCTCCTGGATTTTGTTCTGCAACATAAACACCTCCTGGTAAGTCAGAATGCGACAAAGAATTGATCACCGGTTCCCACCATGCACTGGCAGGCCAGCCGCCAATATGGTCCTTTCCACGGTTTCTGGCCTTCATTGGCCAGCATAGCGGGGAGCTTGCCGAGGCCCTGCAACGTTTGCTTTTCAAAAGCGTTCAGACACAACTGCTGCTGCTTCCCCTGTGGTGTCACCCGCAC
Organism: Acidithiobacillus sp.; assembly: GCF_023255755.1. GTDB lineage: Bacteria > Pseudomonadota > Gammaproteobacteria > Acidithiobacillales > Acidithiobacillaceae > Acidithiobacillus. The sequence continues at coordinate 20,539 of NZ_JAGDVS010000093.1, forward strand.
CGCACAGGTCCCGCAAAGACCTTTCTGACAATGGACGGGCAGGGGCACATTCCATATGCGGGCCATTTTCAGGAGAGATATGGGCTGATGGTTGCGACAGGACATAGACCAGTCACCCCCGATACGCGGTGAAATAAATTGCACCAGTCCCATCGCTCTATCCTCACTAAATAAAATTTAGAGCCTTACCAGATTATCTTCATCGCGCACGATGTACTGGCACGCCAGACGCCAGGGCGGCGGCAAATCTTTCAATTCAGCGTCTTCAACTACCAATAAGGTAGGCAATCCCCGGCCGTGGCATAAACCGTCAGGTCCTTAGCCATTTGGGGGAGGTGACAGTGACATCTGCCATGCTGCAGCTCCTTGAGAGGCGGCGCTAATGCGCCGCCGGATAGCCGATATTGCCTTAGCGATTAACGAATAATGTCGAAACTGTAATCGCTTTGACTCGGCACATTACTGTTGTTGTCGATCTCATCAAAAATCTTGTCCAATATGCGAACCAGCATATTCAGGCCGCCCTGATAGCCCCAGATGGGGTAACGGTGATGATGATGGCGATCGAAGATCGGGAAGCCGTAACGGATAAGGGGCGTGCCCGTATCGCGTTCCAGATATTTCCCGTAGGTATTGCCAAAGAGGAAATCCACCGGCTCGGTGAACAACAGGCTGCGCATATGCCAGAGATCCTTGCCAGCATAGACATGACAATCCTTGCCGAAGGGTGAGCTGTCGAACAACGCCTGCACTTTCTCCGCCCAATGCTTGGACCCATTGGTAGCCAGTACATGGGTGGGTTCGCCGCCCAGCTCCATCAGGAAGGCCGCCAGACCGAGGCACTGATCCGGATCACCGTAGATGGCGAATTTTTTGCCGTGGATATGCGCCGTAGAATCCGCAATGGCATCCACCAGACGCCCGCGCTCCTTTTTCAGTTCATCGGGAATCGCTTTGCCGCTGACACGGGACAATTCCATAATGAATTTGTCAGTACCCGATACGCCAATGGGGCAATTCAGGGCGACGACTTCCTGACCGTGCTCTGCAATGAAAGGCAAAGTCTTTTCCGTGCAATATTCCTGCATGGAGAAGGTAGCCTTGGCATTCAGGGACGCTGCGGTATCTTCCAGGGTGGTGCCGCCGTCATACATGCGGAATTTTCCGTCGCTCGGCGTATCAAAGACATCGCTGGTGTCGGCCAGGATCGTATATTCCAGGTTCATGAGATCCAGGATGCGCTTCACTTCCCGGGTGTTGCCGACGGTATAGCCGTCAAAGCCGCCAATGAAGTTGATCTTCTCGTTGGGTTCGCGTACGCGTGCTGGTACGGTGCCCGCCTTGCCGTCCCAGAAGTGGGAGAGCACACCCTTCAGGGCATTGTCATAGCCGGTGATATGGCTGCCGACAAACGCCGGAGTATGGGCGAAAGGCACATCATATTCTTCTGGTACGCTGCCCTTTTCCTTGGAGGTTTTGATGAAGGCGTTCAGGTCGTCACCGATCACTTCCGCCATACAGGTGGTGGAAACGGCAATCATCTTGGGTTTGTACATGGCGTAGGTATTGGCGAGGCCGTCAATCATGTTGTTGAGGCCGCCGAATACTGCGGCATCTTCAGTCATGGAAGAGGACACACAGGAAGTCGGCTCCTTAAAATGCCGGCTCAGATGGCTGCGATAATAAGCGACGCAACCCTGTGATCCATGCACAAAAGGCATAGTGCTTTCAAAGCCCACCGCCGCAAACACGGCACCCAGGGGCTGGCAGGCCTTGGCCGGATTTACCGTCAAGGCCTCACGGGCAAAATTCTTTTCCCGATAATCCCACGTCTTTGTCCATTCACGGACCTGCACAAGCTTGTCCTGTGGTTCCGGGTTTTCAAATTGTTCCTTCTTGTTCTTGAGCATCTCCTGGTATTCCGGTTCACGGAACAGGTTGAAGTGATCAAGCACCTTTTCAGCGTTCTGACTCATGGCGTTATTCCTCATTCGATCGTTGGGGCGGTCCGTTATCCGCCGATAAGCGGGCGGCACCTGCCGCCCCCACGGTGCTTACTCCCAGGGCGTTTTGGTCAAACTCCACACCGGGTTGTTGATGGCCATATCCATATCCCGGGCGAAGATGGCGAAGCCGTCATAGCCGTGATAAGGACCGGAATAGTCCCAGGAGTGCATCTGCCGGAAAGGTACGCCCATCTTCTGGAAGACATACTTTTCCTTGATGCCGGAACCCACGAGATCAGGCTGGATGGCTTCCACCATCTTTTCAAACTCGTAACCGGTCACATCGTCATAAATCAGCGTGCCGTCTTTCACATAATGGGTAGTACGCTGATAGTCGTCGTTGTGCCCGAATTCATAGCCGGTTCCCACCACATTCATACCGAGATCTTCATAGGCACCGATGACATGGCGAGGACGCAAGCCACCGACAAAAAGCATGACCGTTCTGCCTTCCAGACGTGGCCGGTATTTGGCGATCACTTCCTTGGTGAGGCGGTTGTACTTCTCAATAACCCGTTCCGCGCCTTCCTTGATGTGATCATCAAAATAACTGGCGATCGTCCGCAGGGACTCGGCAATTTTGGAAGGTCCGAAGAAGTTGTACTCGACCCACGGCACGCCATGCTTTTCTTCCATATAGCGGGAGATATAGTTCATGGAACGATAGCAGTGCAGGACATTCAATTTGGCCATGGGGGTATTCTCCAATTCAGCCAGAGAACCATCACCGGACCACTGGGCAATCACCCGCAGACCCATTTCTTCCAGCAGGATACGTGAACTCCAGGCATCGCCGCCGATGTTATAGTCACCAATAATGGCAACATCATAAGGGGTCTTTTCAAAAGCCTTGGGTTCTGCACCCTGTTTTTCAAAGACATAGTCGCGGATACTGTCGTTGGCTATATGGTGGCCGAGCGATTGGGATACCCCCCGGAAGCCCTCACAACGCACCGGAACAATGGTTTTACCACCGTATTCCTTCGACTTCTTCTTGGATACCGCTTCGATGTCGTCTCCGATCAGGCCGATGGGGCATTCCGATTGCACGGTAATACCGTGGTTCAGCGGGAAGAGATCCTCGATTTCATCCATGATCTTTTCGAGTTTCTTGTCGCCACCGAAAACGATGTCTTTTTCCTGAAAATCGGAGGTGAACTGCATCGTGACAAAGGTATCCACACCGGTGGTGCCGATATAATAGTTACGGCGTGAGGCCCAGGAATACTGACCGCAACCGACAGGTCCATGGGAAATATGAATCATGTCCTTGATCGGGCCCCAGACGACGCCCTTGGAACCCGCATAGGCACAACCACGAATGGTCATCACGCCGGGCACCGACTTGATATTGGATTTGACGCCGCAATCCGATTTACCTTCCTCATAGACGTTCAGGTGTTTGGCGCGTCTTTTGGCAGTTTTTTCCGGATAGACCTTGAGAACTTCATCAATCAGGGCACGATTGCGCGTCTTGGTCTCGGCGACAATCTGCGCCCGGGTTTCTTCAGCGGTAATGCTCATCACATCTCTCCTTTAGCGAGAAAAAGAGAGGGCAGCCGCCTGACGGCAGATGCCCTCTATCCATCAGACCGCAGCAGCCAGTTCGGCGGCTGATTTGCCGATCACGCTCTCGTCTACTGCACTCATGATGCCGAACTCCATGAGCATGTCTTCCAGCTCGTCCATGGTGATCGGGGTCGGAATCGTGCCGTTACCGCCGTTGGCATGGATTTTCTGTGCCAACTGACGGTACTCCTCGGCCTGCTTGGATTCCGGTGCGTATTCCAGCACCGTCATCCGCCGCAGTTCCGCATGCTGCACGATGTTGTCGCGGGGCACAAAGTGAATGAGCTTGGTACCCAGCTTGCCAGCCAGGGCTTCCGCCAATTCCAGTTCCTTGTCGGTCTGGCGTTCGTTACACACCAACCCGCCCAGACGCACGCCGCCCGAATTGGCGTACTTGAGAATACCCTTGGAAATGTTGTTGGCGGCATACATGGCCATCATTTCGCCGGACATGACGATGTAGATTTCCTGCGCCTTGTTTTCACGAATAGGCATCGCGAATCCGCCACACACCACGTCGCCCAACACGTCGTAGGAGACGTAATCGACGCCGTCATAGGCACCATTTTCCTCCAGGAAGTTGATGGAGGTGATAACGCCACGCCCGGCGCAGCCCACGCCCGGCTCCGGTCCACCGGATTCCACGCAGCGGATATCACGATACCCGACCTTCATAACGTCTTCGATTTCCAGATCCTCCACGCTGCCCGCCTCAGCCGCGAGACTCAGTACGGTGTCCTGCGCTTTGGAGTGGAGAATCAAACGGGTGGAGTCAGCTTTGGGATCGCAGCCAACGATGAGAATCTTTTGGCCCATTTCCGTAAGGGCTGCCAGGGTATTTTGGGAGGTGGTGGACTTGCCAATGCCCCCCTTACCATAAAAGGCGATTTGCCTTAGTTTGTCACTCATTGCCATGTCTCCTGTTTCAAAAATGACTAACTTGCCAGGTGGAAGCCCCCAAAAACGGGGAAGAGTCGCGTTCCGTCCTCGCTGTTGCAAGGGCCGTGCCAGACCTGTAGATATCCACATAATAAGCTGTTTTATATATAAAATCGTACCTTTCTGGCAGACTCTTGCAGGCTGTTTGAAAACCTACAAAATGCATTTTCTATGTCAGGAACTTCACAGCATTGACCGACTTATGCAATTCACCGCGTTGCTATTGGGTCATGGAAGCGACCTAATGAAGGCCCAATAAACTCGGTTTTGTTTGAATGGCTTAGTACCTTGTCTGGTCGACGGAAAGATTTTTTCGCTTTCCGGCTGGGAGCTATTCGGGATCTAAACGCAGGGCCGGAAATGTATGGCATAAAACCTGCTTTGATTACCCATTCAAGCAGGAAGGCTTGCTCAGCTTTGGGAGGACGATATGCAGATCGGTGTGGATTGTAAGCTCGCAGTGGGTAATCGGCGCATTTTTGTGCTGGATACGGATGAAATCGGGCGCATGGCGGTGCAATTCATGCTTCATGATGAATATGAAACCCACGAAATCGCCAGTCTCCAGGCGGCTGTCGCCAAGGCTCAGGATTGGCCGCCGGACCTGATCATTCTCGGCGAGGCGCTGCTGGACGAAGGCGGGTTGACCGTGGAGATGGTGAGCGAACAATTTCCCAAGGCACGACTGATGCTCGTGGTGGGGGAAGCGCGTTCCGCCCTGAGCCGGCCCGTCATCAGTAAAGGATTCGTGTTCCTCCATAAGCCCCTGCGGCTCGAAGATGTCCGCGCCAAGGTGGCTGCCGTGTTGCAGAATTAGTCGCCGCAAGGACGCTTTTTGTCAACAGCGAACCCACCGGAGGAGCAGCGTCCGGCCCGTGCGCCGTCCGTCAATCCCGGTAGCAATCTGACTGGGATTCCGTCCGGGCTGTTGATCAGTGCTGAATTTCATGCGTTCCCGATGCCGCTACATATCGCCGGGGTGCGCGATGGGCACCCTGCGCTTTTCCAGAGATTGTCGCTGGTACGGGAACAGTGCGAGGCGGGACAGGTCTTCCAGGCGTACATGGAAGAGATTTTTGCTGGCGGGTATGAGCGGACGAAGGGCCGACGCTTCAGGGCGAGCTATTTACGCCTGCTCAAAGGCTGGGGATATGACAGCAATTCACCGGAAGGTGCGGTCATGAAGGGCTGGGTGGAGAGCCGGTTCGGGATCGCCCCGAATTTTCACCGACAGGTGATCGGTCGTGTGGGTGATGCCGCCTGGATTCAGTATATGACCGACAAAATGTCAGGGCGATTTGATAATAATGCGATCTGGTTGCAGCTTGACCTGTTGTTTGAATTCGCACAATGGTCGGCGCGACGTTTTCTGGCATCTGGACAACGGCACGTGCGCTTGTTCCGGGGAACCAATGATTTTGCGGAACATCCTATTCTCTGGAAAGCCGGAGCGCGGCAGGGGGTGATCCGGCTGAACAACTTGGTATCCTTCAGCAGCGACCGGGACGTGGCCAGCGCATTCGGCGATTACATACTGGAGGTGGAAGTACCTTTGGTAAAACTGCTCTTCTTCAAGGGCCTGCTGCCATGTCGCGCACTCCAGGCGGAGAGTGAGTATCTGGTGATCGGCGGTGAATACGCGGCACACATGCACTATTACTGAGGACGAGAAATGGGCTATGACTTGCGGGAGAGGGCATTAGGCGCCTACCTGGGATTGGCGGTCGGGGATGCCCTGGGCGCGACGGTGGAGTTCATGAGTCCCCCGGAAATCCGGGAGGCATATGGCGTCCACCGCAATATGACCGGTGGCGGCTGGCTGCATTTACGCCCCGGACAGGTGACCGACGATACCCAGATGTGTCTGGTGTTGGGGCGGAGCATCCTTGCCGATGAACAATGGTCCATTACCCGCTTTGGCGAGGGGATGGTGCAGTGGTTGCGTGGCCATCCCGTGGATGTGGGCAATACCTGCCGCCGGGGAATCCGGCGCTTTATGCTCAACGGCAGTACCGCCGCCGAACCGGCGGAATGGGATGCCGGCAATGGTGCGTGCGTGCGCAATCTCCCCGTGGTGTTGGCCACCCTGAACGCCCCCGCCGCCTTCCGGCTGATCAGTGTAGAACAGGCGCATTTGACCCACCATCACCCACTGTCGGATATCGCCACCCTGACGCTGGGGGAGATGTTGCGCTGCGCGCTGCGCGGTGACGGCGTTTCATCCGTGCGGCGCCTGGCGGATGAACTGGTTGCACGGTACCCGGAATTCGATTTCAAAGAAATTCCCCAGGCCCCTACGCCCTATATTGTGGATACGGTGCGTGCCGTCCTGTATGCGCTGCTTCATACCGATAATTTTAAAGACTGCCTGATTACGGTGGTAAATCAGGGTGGGGACGCGGACACCACGGGCGCTATCGCGGGAATGTTGGCGGGAGGCCTGTACGGGACTTACGGGCTTCCCGGTGCCTGGTTGCAGCGTCTGGATCCCGCGGTTCAGAAAGAAATCGCGGGGCAGGTGGATCAGCTTCTGACCCGGGGTGAGCGAACAGATCATGAGCAGTTGCCGGCCAGCATGCCGCTGTGTGTCTTATTTTACGAAAAACCAGGCTGTGCCAATAATGCGCGGCAGAAAGCACTGTTGACGTCTGCCGGCTGTGTGCTGGAGGTGCATGACTTATTGAAAACCGCCTGGACGGCGGAAACCCTGCGCCCCTATTTTGCAGATCGACCCGTGGCAGAGTGGTTCAACCCGGCTTCGCCGCGGGTAAAGTCGGGAGAGATCGTTCCTGAGGCGTTCACGGAAGCCGGGGCACTCGCCGCAATGCTGTTGGACCCCCTCCTTATCCGTCGCCCGCTCATGGAAGCGGGAGGCGCCAAAATCGCTGGTTTTTCTGAAGATCAATTACGCCTGTGGACGTCCATATCTCTTGATGTGTACACTGGGGATGTTGGCGCCATTCCAGACAATTGTCGACGCTCGGTGCCTTGCCCAAGCGTCAGACGGGCCAGCAGTCTCAGCAAAACTCCAGCCGCCTCATCCCACGCCAACGCCTCCTGAGCGCTGTAGAGAAGAGGGCACTATCATGAAAGATCGTGTAACACCCAATCATTTTCAGGAGCTGACGACCATCTATGAGGTGAGTAAGGTGCTCAGCTCCTCCATGGATCTTGAACACACCCTAAATGATGTGTTGAAGACGCTGGAAAGTCATCTGCATATCTCACCGTCCATGATTGTGTTGCGTATGAACGAGGAAGTAGTGGGGGTAATCGCTGCCACAGGTTTGTCTGTTGCGGAAATAGAACGGGGGCGTTATCGGTTAGGGGAGGGGATGATAGGCAAGATCATGCGTGCCGGCATGCCGATAGTGATTCCTGATGTCTCTCAGGAACCGGCTTTTCTGCACCGCGCCTTTGAACCGGAGATCAGTCAGCGCTTGCATGCTTTTGTAGGGGTGCCGATTAAGGTGGGGTATGAGTGTATCGGCGTGCTCGCTATCTATCGCAGTGAGCGACACAAGGGCGTGAGTTTCCGCTCTGATGTCCGCTTGTTGCAGATGATCGCCAATCTGGTGGGACAGACCGTTAATCTGCATCAGGGTATCTCGGCGGAACGAAACCGTCTTTTGCAGGAAAAGCATCGTCTACAGAAGGAATTACAGAAACGCTACAGCATCAAAAATGTCATCGGCAACAGCCGGGCCATGCAGGCGGTGTTTTCTGACGTGCACCAAGCGGCGCCAGGCAAGGCAACCGTGTTGCTGCGCGGTGAGTCGGGCACCGGCAAGGAAGTCATCGCCCGCGCCATTCACTATCTCAGCCCCCGTCGCGACAAAGCCTTTGTTTCGCTCAATTGCGCGGCGCTCCCCGAAAGTATTCTCGAATCAGAGCTCTTTGGACATGAGCGCGGTGCTTTTACCGGCGCCACCCAAGAGCGCAAAGGGCGCTTTGAACTGGCAGATGGTGGCACGCTGTTTCTCGACGAGATCGGCGATATCTCTCCGGCTTTTCAGGCCAAGCTCTTACGGGTGTTACAGGAGCGTGAATTCGAGCGGGTGGGCGGCACCCAGACCCGGCGAGTCAATGTGCGCATTATCACTGCCACCAATCGCAATCTCGAAGAGGCGGTGAGCAAGGGCGAGTTCCGCGCCGATCTCTACTACCGGATCAATGTCGTCAGTATCTTCCTGCCCCCACTGCGGGAACGTCGTGAGGATATCCCCGCCTTGATCGAACATTTCCTCGCCCGTTACAACGCCGAGAATCAGCGCAAACTGACCCTCACCCCGGAAGCTTTGCAAACCATGGTGTCCTGCTATTGGCCGGGTAACGTGCGGGAACTGGAAAACTGCGTCGAACGCACCGCCACCATGATGCGCGGCGATATCATTCGCAATCTCGACGTGCCCTGCCAGCGCAATCAGTGTCTCTCCATGGCGCTGCGACCGCTGGAAGGAAGCCATCCCATCGTCACCATGAAGGTGTCAGGCAGTAGTAGTATACCGCTTTCCGTAATGCCCGAATCTGCGGAGCAAGCGGTGGATGCCTTGGTCGCAAACAATGAGGCGAGTGCTGCACCTTTGTCGGAAAGGGATCGCCTGATCCAGGCCATGGACCGCTGTGGCTGGGTACAGGCCAAAGCCGCTCGTTTGTTGGGGACGACTACCCGCAAACTTGGTTATGCCCTCAATAAACACGGCGTAGAAGTTAAAAAACTCTAAACCAGAAACGCTCAACCAGGGGCGGCGAACGCCCTACCCATCCTCACTGTGGCCACCGCCTTTCGTGCTTGCCCTGCTATTTTTACCCCTCCCCATTTGTCCGGTTCTTGACAATTTTCGCCGCAGTGCTGAAAACGCACGTAATGTTACCGACAAAGCACCGGATGACTTAATCTAACATATTGAAAAACAAAGGCAGCATATGCTGGCATCACTTTTGCTAAAGGTAATGCAAGCGTCAGCTTCTTAGGAGCAAGCCGATACATCCATGAGGCGCGCGGTTTTCCATCGTTCACTGAAGATCCGTATGGAGGATTACGCCCATGGCATCCCAAATAATTTCTCTTTCCAGTATTGCCACACCCAATAACGGGGTGGATCTGGATGAGATTATGCAGCAAAAGGCAGAACACCAAGGTTGTGGTACGAGCGGCGGTTCCGGCAAGGCCAGTTGTGGCACCGGAGCGGGGCAGGGAGATCTGGCACCGGAGATATGGGAAAAGGTCAAGAATCACCCCTGCTATAGCGAAGAAGCGCATCATCATTACGCCCGTATGCACGTTGCGGTGGCGCCCGCCTGCAATATCCAATGCAATTACTGTAACCGCAAATATGACTGCGCCAACGAAAGTCGGCCGGGTGTCGTCAGTGAAAAACTGACGCCGGAGCAAGCGGCCAAAAAGGTGCTGGCCGTGGCTTCCACCATTCCGCAAATGACCGTGTTGGGTATCGCCGGTCCGGGTGATCCCCTGGCCAACCCCGAGAAAACTTTCAAGACCTTTGAACTGATCTCGAAAACAGCGCCGGATATCAAGCTCTGCCTGTCAACCAATGGCCTGGCACTCCCTGACCATGTGGATACCATTGCCGGTTTTAATGTGGATCACGTTACCATCACCATCAATATGGTGGATGCGGATGTAGGCGCACAGATCTATCCCTGGATTTATTACCAAAACAAGCGGTACAAGGGGCGTGAAGCGGCGCAGATACTCACCGACCGGCAAATGCAGGGACTGGAAATGCTGACCGAGCGCGGCATTCTCTGTAAGGTGAATTCGGTCATGATCCCGGGCATCAATGATCACCATCTGGTGGAAGTCAACCGGGCAGTCAAGAGTCGCGGAGCCTTCCTTCACAACATCATGCCCCTGATTTCCGCCCCTGAACATGGCACGGTTTTCGGTTTGAACGGCCAGCGTGGCCCGACCGCGCAGGAACTCAAAGCCCTGCAGGACAGTTGCGAAGGCGAAATGAACATGATGCGCCACTGTCGGCAATGCCGGGCGGACGCGGTGGGTCTGCTGGGCGAAGATCGTTCAGCAGAATTCACGACCGAAGCCGTAATGGCGATGGATGTGGAATATGACCTCGAATCGCGCAAGGCCTATCAATCGCTGGTGGAGCAGGAACGTCAGGCGACGGCGGACGCCAAGCGGGCGGAACTGGAAACCCTGGCCGGCGAGCAATCCGATGTCAAAATTCTCATCGCGGTGGCGACGAAAGGCAGCGGGCGGGTCAATGAGCACTTCGGTCATGCCACCGAGTTTCAGATTTATGAGGCGAGTGCGTCCGGGGCGAAGTTTGTCGGTCACCGTCGCGTGGACCTCTATTGCCAGGGCGGTTATGGCGAAGAGGAAGCCCTGGAAACCACCATCATCCGCGCGATCAACGATTGTACGGCAGTTTTTGTGGCCAAGATCGGTGGCTGTCCGAAAGCCTCGCTGGAGGCGGCCGGAATCGATGCGGTGGATCGTTACGCTTTTGAATATATCGAGCAGTCGGTCATTGCCTACTATCGGGATTATCTCGATAACATCCGTAGCGGGGCCATTGTCCATGGCCAGCGCGGGGATGCGGAGATCCGGCAAGGGGCGTACATAGCTGCGTAAGGTTATCGGGGGAGATCTCCTCCCCCATTTTTGTGAAAAGGAGAAACATCATGGCTTTTAAAATCGTCGGTTCCCAATGCACCAGTTGTTCGGCCTGTGAACCGGAATGCCCGAATATGGCCATTTCCGAAAAGAATGGCACCTTTGTGATCGATCCGGCCAAGTGTACGGAATGCATAAACTATTTCGATGAACCTCAGTGTGTGGCGGTATGTCCGGTGGATGACACCTGCATTATTGACAACAACTACCCCCGTTACGTCGCTTAGGAGTCTGTCATGGAACTCACCTTTACGCCTAAAGCGGAACGCTTTATCCAGCGGATGATCACCTTTGGCGGTGGAAATGCTTCCAGTGCTTTCCGCCTTGCGGTGAAGCCAGGCGGGTGCTCCGGCCTCTCTTACGATTTTCGCATTGTCGACGCGGCGGAGCCCGGCGATGTGGCCATCACCAGTAATGGCATTCCGGTACTGCTGGAACAGAAGAGTGTCCCTTTTCTCAACGGCGTCGTCGTCGATTGCGAGGACAGCCTGATGAATACTGGGCTGGTCTTTACCAATCCCAATGCGGCGGCCAGTTGTGGTTGCGGAACGTCATTTACACCCAAGGAATAAAGCCGGGTCCCGGAAACGGTGAGATTGGAGGGAGGAAAACATGGAAACCTGGATCGTTCATCATACGAATACGACTATCCATCGTTGTGCAGCGAATACGGCAGCACTCCCCCCGCATCTCGACGATATCGATTTCCGCGGTGCGGAGATATTTACCCGCATACCAGCCAGGGAGCAGCGTCATCTCGCACGTGCTTACAGCAGTTATGTCTGCTGTGAGGAGTGCGAAGCGGCTCTGCTCAACCCCGTGAAGCATAGGGGTGCAGCATGAGTAATATCTGGGACGATGAATGGTTGAACCGCCGTTATTATGAAGGCCTCCTACCGGAGGCAGCGGAACGCCATCTGCATCTCGCGGCGCGCTCTTATGCGGACGATGTGCGCGCCGAGGATCATCTGATGGATGCCATCGCCATCGCGCCCGAACACATGGTCGTTTACCTGGGTTTATACAAATTTTATTTCTATAAAGGCCGACTGAGCGAGGCGCTGGCTACGGCCCGCATCTGTCTGCAGCGTAGCGCCGCAGAATTGGGTATTGATCCGGACTGGCGCAAGGTAAGGGAACGGCAGGCGGACTTTGGCAGTTTTGATGCACCGCGGGCACGCTTTTATATGTTCGTGCTGAAAGCCTATGGTTACCTGCATTTGCGTCTGGGTCACCTGGCTACGGGCAGCAAAATCATGGACAAACTCATCGAACTGGACCCGACGGATAAAATACAGGCCCGGGTGCTGCTGGAAGTCCTGCAAAAAAAAGAGGAAGACGACGATGAGTGATCCGGACGAGGCCATTGACTGGCAGGGCGGTGCCGTCTCCTGTGAAGCCTGCCCTGAGCGCGGGATTCCGGAGGTGAAGTGCGAACCGTTGCATGCCTGTATGCATGATCGTTACGCCAAAAGGGTGGATCGCTTTTTTCGCTGGAATCCGCAGATCGCCAAGGATTATCTGCAACACGGCTACTTTGAGGTGCGGGCTTGCGCCGCACGTTATGCGGATATTTTTCATCTGCCCGCACTGATGAACGATCCCGACGAAACCGTGCGCTGGGCGGTAGCGCAAAGGCTTCCACAACGCTATCTGCTGCGAATGATCCACGATCCGCATCGGGAAGTGCGTATCCGGGTAGCCGTGCGGCTGGATGACCGTAACCTGTCGGCCATGATGCACGACGCGGATTATTACGTACGTCTGGAGGTAGTGCGTCGTCTGCCCAAAGGCCTGTTGCCGCTCATGATGCATGATTCCGATGTGGAGGTCCGGCGGGTTGTGGCCAAACGCATCGGCGTGGATGCTCTGGTCAAAATGCTGCAGGACGATGATCCCAGGGTCCGTCTGGATGCCATTGAACGTGTACCGGTGTCGATCCTTTCCACACTGGTTGACGATGCGGATTGGCGTATCCGCTATGAGGTGGCGGCGCGTGGGAGCCAGGAAGCGGTAATCAGCCTGTTGGCGGATGAGGATTATGAGGTGCGTCGTTGCGCCGCGGAACGCTTGGGGAAAGGCGATACGTCCAGACAACGATTGCCAGGGGAGGGTGGGACATGGCCGGAATGAGCAGAGACAGTGCAACGGTGGAGTTGGGCGCAGAACCCGAGTTCAATTATGGAGATAAAGTCCGTTCCCGCAAGCATGTGAAAAATGACGGAACATTCACCGGCGCCGAAATTGGCGAGGTGATTGTTACAAAAGGCGATGTCGGTTTTATCATCAGTATCGGGACCTATTTGCAACAATTTTATATTTATGGCGTGGATTTTTATGAACGTGGTCATCTGGTCGGTATGAAGGGCCGTGAACTGGAACTGATCGAATACAATCCGAGTCAGGAGGAGAAAATCTCATGATGGATCTGCGTCCTCCCCGATTTGATTGGGGCCTCAGGGTATTGGCTGGCGATGATATTTTTAATGACGGGACCTATCCGGGGGAGGCCGAAGGGGCCTTGCTGGTGGTCAAGGACAGTCCGGGAGAAATCGTGCGGGTAGGACATCATGAAGAGAGCAACACGCCCCTCTACCTCGTGGAGTTTGCCAACGGCATGGTGGTGGGTTGTCTGGAAGAGGAAATATTACCCATCGGAGAGCCGAAGCCATGAGCATAACGCGCAGCATTTATCTCGATAATAATGCGACAACGGCCTTGGCACCGGCGGCACTGGACGCCATGTTGCCCTATTTATCCACGGAGTATGCCAATCCGTCCAGCGCCTCCGAAGCGGGCGTAAGCGTCAAGAAAGCGTTGGGTGAGGCGCGGGTTGCGGTAGCCAAATTGTTGGGCGCGTCACCCGCGGAGCTGATTTTTACCAGTGGCGCGACGGAGAGCAATCATACGGCGATCCTGGGCGCGCTCTCCCTGACGAAAGGCAAACGCCACCTCATCACCAGCCAGGTAGAACACCCTTCGGTATTGCTCATGTGCCAGCATCTGGAACGCCTCGGAATAGAGGTGAGTTACCTGCCGGTGGATGAAGAGGGACGGCTGGACCTGGAAGACTTGCGCGCTGCCTTGCGTCCGGATACCGCCCTGGTTTCCCTCATGTGGGCAAACAATGAAACGGGTGTGCTCTTTCCTGTTGTTGAAGCGGCTGCCATGGCGCATGACGCGGGGGCTTTTTTCCATACGGATGCGACCCAGGCGCTCGGCAAACTGTCTGTGAATGCAGCCGCTTCCGGTGTGGATTTTTTGTCCTGCTCAGCACATAAGATTCATGGCCCTAAAGGCGTGGGGGCATTGTTCGTCCGCAAAGGCATTGCCTTACCACCCTTGTTTCATGGTCATCAGGAACGGGGACGGCGGGGCGGCACTGAGGATGTTCCTGCCATTGCCGGTTTTGCGGCCGCTGCCCGCCTGCTCACCAATATCGAACACGAGGCGCGTTACTTGCGGGGATTGCGCGATCATTTTGAACAAGGTCTGTTGGCTTTCATGCCCTGTGCGCGTATCCACGGACAGGAAGCCGAGCGTTTACCCAATACCAGTAATGTCGGGTTTATCGCTCTCGACGGTGAAGAATTGCTCTATCGCCTGGAACAGGAGGGCATTACGGCTGCGGCCGGTGCGGCCTGTGCTGCTGGCGGGCAGGAGCCTTCCCATGTGCTTACGGCTATGGGCTTTTCTAAAACGGCGGTGCTGTCCTCACTGCGTTTCTCCTTTGGACGCCTGAACCGGTCGGAGGATGTGGAGCGGCTGCTCCGCGTATTACCGGGCATCCTGCTGGGCATGATGGACATGCCGCCGATGACGGCCGGTGCCCCGATTTCTTGTGCACAGTAAAATAAGGAATACCCCATGAAGGTGATGATTCGTAAAAATGCCGCTGGTGAGCTGACGGCGTATGTGCCCAAGAAGGACCTTGAAGAACCCATTACCGAGTGTCAGAAGCCGGAGCTGTGGGGCGGAGTGGTGACGCTGGCTAACGGCTGGCGCCTGGAATTACCGGAGATGCCCGGTGATACCCGCCTGCCTATTACCGTAGAAGCGCGTCGCCTGGAGGGCTGAGAGGATGGAACTCACTGACGAAGATCTCGCGGTGCTTTTTGATCTGGGCCGGAATGCCTGCCGGTCTGGTGAAGGCATCCTGCCTGTTTTGCGTACCCGCTTCCCCGGACTGCCCATTACCCAATGTCCTGCCGGTGATGTCAGCGACGAGCCTTTCCGTGCCGGTGAATATTTTGACCTGCATCTGCTCGATACCCGCGACCACTGCTGGAAGGTCACATCCGATTCCCAGGCGGCGACGGGCCTGCTGCTCGCCATGCACCGGAGTACGACATGACTGCGCTCGAAATCCCCCTCTCGGACCCGGACATCAGCGCCGGCGAACTGGAGGCAGTAGAGGCTGTGTTGCGTTCCACTCGCATCAGCGCCGGGGA
Source organism: Acidithiobacillus sp. (assembly GCF_023255755.1). Taxonomy (GTDB): domain Bacteria; phylum Pseudomonadota; class Gammaproteobacteria; order Acidithiobacillales; family Acidithiobacillaceae; genus Acidithiobacillus. Next base: position 36,162 of record NZ_JAGDVS010000093.1, read on the forward strand.
ACAAGTGGAGGCCTTCGAAGCGGCCTTTGCTGCCTATCACGGGCGGCGCTACGCCGTCGCCGTCGCCAGTCCGACTCTGGCCCTGATGCTCTGCCTGCGCGCCTACGAACTCAGGGCGGGCGACGAAGTCATTCTCTCGCCCTATAGCTGGTGGCAGATCGGGCATGCCCTGGCGTGGTACGGGGTTCAGCCGGTGTTCGCGGATATCGATTACTACTCCGGCACGATCTCCCCCAAAGGGGCTGAGACCCTGATCACGGAGAAAACCCGGGCGATTCTCGCCGGCAATACCAAGGGGCATCCTGCCTTCTGGCAGGAGCTGCGCACGATGGCCAACGAAAACGGTCTGATTCTGCTGGAAGATTCGACGGAGGCCATCGGCTCCCGCTATCAGGACAAGCTGGTCGGCAGCTTCGGGGACAGCGCTATTTTTGCCTTTGCTCAGCCCTCTGCCCTGGTCTGCGGTGAAGGTGCCATGATCGTCACGGACGATACCGAAACCGTCAGCCGTCTGCGCCAATACCGCGCGCGGGGCGTCAGTGAGCGGGGCTCGGTGGTGGCGCCTACCCGTCCACCCCTGCAGGCAGAAATGAGCGATATTCAGGCCGCCATAGGGCTGGTCCAGCTCGCCCGTCTGGACGGTATTTTGCAACGCCGACAGCAGGTGGAAGCGCTTTACTTTGAGTACATGAAGTCCTTTGAAGGTATCAAGGATCCCTACCATGGGCCGGATGCCACCGCGGTGCATTGGTTTGCGTACGAAGTACACCTCGGTACCCGGTTCAGCCGCAGCAGTCGGGATGCCATCGTCACCGATCTCCGCGCCCAGGGTATCGAGGCGGCCTCTTACTGCCTGCCCATGCATACCCAATCCTATTATCGCGAGCGCGGCGGCGGTCACTGCCCGACCGCCGTGCGGGTGTCCGACCGCACCCTGATCCTGCCTTTTCACCCGCGCCTGGGAGAAGAGGAAATCGCCTTTATCATCGAAACATTGAAGGATGCATCCGTCAATGTGGGTGCTGGTGCCGCCATTTATTAGTGTGTTGTTTTTACGTTCATTTTAATAGAGGAGAAGATTGAATGCCCATTATCACCATCAAACCCAGTGGTAAAACCGTCGAGATGCCCGTGGGGGCCAGTCTCGCCGCCGCGGTGATCGCTGCCGGTGAACCCATGGTCCTGAAGTGCGAAGGCAAAGGCGAATGCGATAGCTGCCATATTTTCGTCCAGGAAGGGCGGAAGAGCGTGTCGAAAATCCAGCGTCTGGAAAATGAACGCCTGGATACCATCGTTGGCGTCGGCAGCAAATCCCGTCTGGCCTGTCAGGCCATGATCGGTGAAGAAGACGTCGTCATCGAGCTTTTGGGATTTTCTTCGGGCCTATAAGGAGGATGTGATGGAACAGTCGCTCGTCATCATTCATGCACGTTTTGCCAACGATGGCAGTGTGCGGGAAATTGGCGAGTGTCCCAGCGGGACCAGCCCTCAGGACTGGTTCAATGCGCTGAGCAGACACTCTGCCAATGGTTATGAATCTCTCTCCGGGGGAAGGGGCATTTTTCGCCTCGAACCAGCGGTCATCGAACAGATCAAGGCTGCGGTTCTTTCCCTCGCTACATAAGGAAGCATGACTATGGACAAGGATCTTTCGGAAATCTTCAGCGGCCTTGCGGAAGGGCGCATCATTCCGTATCTCGGTCCCGGCCTGTTGCCGGAGGCCGGAGCCACCCTGCCTAGCGGGTTGCCGGCATTGGCGGAAGTGCTCAGCAGCCAGGTGACGGTGCCTCACAAGGTCCGGCGCAACCTCACCGGGGCCGCGCAGTATATCGAGAACTTCAAGCACCGCAAGACCCTCGTGGGCATGATGGACAAGACCTTTGCCGAGGATCCGCCGATCCATCCTTTGCAGCGCGATCTGGCCACACGGCCACTCCCGTTGATCGTCCACCTCTGGTACGACAACGGTATGGCCAAGGCGTTGGCCGAACAGGGTACACGCTGGGGACGTATCCAGGGGCTCAGTCAGACCGAGCATTTTGGCCACTGGACGGGATATATGGATGCCGAGGGCCAGTCGGTCGAAGCCGCAGTGGCTGCCCAATGGGACACGATACTGTATGAGCCTTGGGGCTCACAAAGTCCGGCCAATAATTACCTCGTTTCTGATACGGATTTTGTCGAAGTGCTGACGGAAATTGACATTCAGACGCCTATCCCGGAGATAGTCCAACAAATCCGCACGGGGCGCCATTTTCTTTTTGTCGGATGCCGTTTCAATGACCAGTTGCAGCGCAATTTCGCCCGCCAGATCATGAAGCGTTCATCGGATCGTCATTGGGCGCTGATAGAGGCACCGCTGACCCGGAACGAAACGCGTTTTGTTCGCGAGCAGGGGATTCAGGTGCTCCAGATGCCCTCTGGCGTCTTGTTAGGCGAGGCCATCGTAGCCAAGGCGGGATAAATAAGCAGGGGACAAGGCGATGTTATGGAGCAAAACCTGTGACTACGCGCTTCAGGCTTTAGTGTACGTGGCATCTCAGCCTGAAGATGTCTGTGTTCGCAGTCAGGATGTGGCTGCTTACCTCTATGAGGTGCCCTCTCCCTACCTCTTGAAAATCCTCAAGGAGTTGGCGGGGAAGGGCATACTTCAGTCGTTCAAGGGGCGCGGCGGTGGCTTTTTGCTGGCGCCGGGAATCCGGGAATCAGGACTTCTGGAGATGGTGAAGCGTATTGAGGGAGAACCTTTTGGCGATGCTTGCGTTTTGGGTCTCGCCAAGTGCGCCGATGAGACCGCATGCCCCGCTCATCACGCCTGGTCACCCATAAAAAATAAGGTACTGGAATTGCTCAGCGAGCAAACCATAGGCCATATGGCGGAGGCGGTGCGCGATGGCCGCTATGATTTACGGCTGCTGCGCAAGGCGGGATAGCGGGAGCGGTTGCACGCGACAATGGGTCCATCGTTATATTTTATGATATATGGGGAGCGCTATGAAAGCATGGGTTCGTTATGTGACCGTTCTGATCTTCTTGTTTTGCGGCACTATGGCCCATGCCGGCACGGTCATGGTCGCCGCTGCTCCCAACATCAAGTTCGCTTTCGACAACCTGGAAGTGGCTTTTCACCAGCAGACTGGTATTGCGGTCAAGCCGGTTTACGCATCTTCCGGAGCGCTGACCCAGCAGATTGAGGCTGGAGCGCCCTATGACGTATTCCTTGCGGCCGATACCAAATATCCGGAACATCTCTACACAGCGGGCATGACCGCAAGCGCACCCAAAGTCTATGCCTACGGCACCCTGGTGCTTTGGAGCAAAGCCCCCGTGAATTTCACCAACTGGCAGTCGCTCCTGAAAGGTCCGGAGATACGGAAAATCGCCGTGCCTAATCCGCGTCTGGCACCCTATGGTCTGCAGGCTTTGCGGGCGCTCAAGTATTATCATCTCTTTGATCCGCTCAAGGGCAAGATCATTTATGGCGAGAATCTGCTGACGGTGATCCAGTATGTCGATGCCGGCGCGGCAGAGGTCGGTTTCACGGCCAAGTCGCTCATGGCAGCCCCCGAGATGCGTGGCAGGGGCCATTGGGTGGAAATCCCCCAAAGCGCCTATAAACCCATCGCCCAGTCGGCGGTGCTTCTCAAGCGGGGTGCCAGCAACCCCGATGCACAGAAGTTCCTGGCGTTTGTCTATTCTCCCGCAGGACGCCGTATCCTCAAGGCGAACGGCTATCGGCTGCCCTGAGTATTTCATGATATGAACCGATTGCGCGGAGAGATCGTTGAAATATTGAGCGCTGAGCACCTGAGTCTGGTAGATGTGGCGGTGGGGCCGGATTGCCTTTCAGCGGTATTGCTGGCCTCCCTCGATGAAGAGCCGCTGCTACGGGTCGGTCAACAGGTTGACCTCTGCTTCAAGGAAACAGAAGTGGGATTAGCCAAGGATCTGCAGGGACGTATCAGCCTGCGCAATCGTCTGCCGGTCAAGGTGGAGGAAATCAGCCGTGGCGTTATCCTTTCTGAGATTTGGCTGGATTACCGTGGACAGGTACTGCGCTCGGTGATTACCAGCCGCTCCGCCGAGCGCCTGGAATTGCGTCCCGGCGATCTGCTGGAGGCCCTCATCAAGTCCAATGAGGTCGCGATCCTGGAGGATGGTCATGCCTTTTGACTGGGAACCCCTGCTACTGACCTTTAAGCTCGCGATCGTGGTCACCGCCATCCTTTGGGTCATTGGTATCCCCCTTGCCTATTGGCTGGCCCATAGTCACGTCCGCTGGAAAGCCCTTGTCGAAACCCTGGTGAGTATGCCGCTGGTGCTGCCGCCCTCGGTGCTGGGTTTTTATCTGCTGCTGATCTTCAGCCCCAACCACTGGTTCGGCGGCGCACTGCAACATAGCCTGGGTATTCAGCTCGCTTTCAGCTTTCCCGGCCTGATAGTCGCGTCGGTAATTTTCAGCCTGCCCTTCATGGTGCATCCCATTCAAGCGGGGTTCCAGAGTCTGCCACCCGCTTTGCGTGAAGCCGCTTATGTGCTCGGCAAATCCCGCGGGGAAACGCTCCTGCGGGTACAACTCCCTAATATGAAGCCTTCCCTGCTCTCCGGCACCGTTCTGGCCTTTGCCCACACCATCGGCGAATTCGGCGTCGTTCTCATGATCGGCGGCGACCTGCCGGGCGAAACCCGGGTCGCCTCCATTGCCATTTACAACGAAGTGGAGGCACTGAATTACTCCGCCGCCAACCTCTACGCAGGAGTGCTTTTTGCCATCTCCTTCGCCATTCTGCTCATGGTCTATGTGCTCAATAAAAAGCTGCTGGACACGATATGATTGAGCTCTGTGTGGAAAAGTCTCTGCATGGCGTGTCGGGGGATTACCGGCTGGAAGTGGACTTGCGTTTGGCCGCAGGGGAGGTGGTCGCCCTCTTCGGACCGTCGGGTGCGGGCAAAAGCACCCTGCTGCGGATGCTGGCTGGACTCGTTCCACCGGATCGGGGTCGCATCAAGGTGGGCGATACGCTGTGGTTCGACAGCGCCAAGCAGATCTGCCTCCCACCCCGGAAACGGCAGGTCGGCATGGTGTTTCAGGACTATTCCCTGTTTCCTCATCTGAACGTGCGGGACAATCTCCGTTTTGCCCTGGCCGACAAGAAAGACCTGAAGACGGTGGACGAGATGCTCGCCCTCACCGGGCTGGGAAACCTGCAAACCCGCTTTCCTGCCAGTCTCTCCGGCGGTCAGCGGCAACGGGTCGCGCTAGCGCGCGCCATGCTGCGTCGGCCACAGGTATTGCTCCTGGATGAGCCCTTGTCCGCCTTGGACCATGTCATGCGGACCCAGCTCCAGGATGAAATACTGGCCTTGCACCGGCGCTTTGGGACCACCATTATCCTGGTCAGCCATGATCTTGCCGAAGTATTCAAAATGGTGCAGCGCGTTTGCTGTCTGGAAGAGGGCAAAATTCGCGATGACGGGCCGCCGCTGAAGGTTTTCTCGCCACAGCACATGCTGGGGCGCTGGCAGGTGCATGCTGAAGTCCTGGCGATCGTGCCCCTGGATGTGCTCTGGAGCGTCACCGTATTGATGGGCAACCAGATTACCCGCATCGTCGCCAGCACAGATGAAGTGCATGACCTTCGTGCGGGCGACAAGATATTGCTTTTCCAGAAGGCCTTTCACCCCATGCTGATTAAAATCCCCTGACGCGCGGGAGTCACGGTCTTATACGGGGCGAATCTCCACACCGATATCGGCCGGTGCGGCGTGATAGACAGCGCTGGTCACGAGGGTATCCATACCAGTTGCCGCATAGGCATGAATATTGGCAAAGGTAATCCCGCCTGCGGCAAACAATGTGACCTCCGGTGCCACGGCACGCAGCTTTGCGGCGATTTCTGCCAGGGGCCCGGGCGCCATTTTATCAAACTGAATCCCGGCGACCCCGGCCAGAGCCAAAGCGTCCGCCATGGTGTGATCCGTCTTTTGCACTTCCACCACGATCTTGCTGGAGGGAACCTGTCTCCGATATTGTGCCAACTCTTGCAAGAAAGGCGATAAACCACCTAAAAAGGCTAGGTGTTGGTCAAATACCAGAACACTTTCCGAGAGGCCCAGCCGGTGCGGCATGACTCCCCCTGCGAGAGCAGCCATGACGGCAAAGCGCCGTATTCCAGGAATATTCTTACGCGTCGCAACCACGGATACTCGGGGATTGATCTGGCGCGCCTGCTGTACCAATTGCGCGGAGTAGGTCGCGATGCCACACGCGTACTCCAGCACGTTTTGCGCCACTTTCCAGGCAGAGTGGGCAGCACTTGCGGAACCTTCTGCAGCCAGCAGGGTGGTTCCTGTTGCGACCAATGCGCCCGACGGCTGACTTTCGGTCACGGTAAGGCCGCAGGCGTCCAATATCTTCACGGCGAGTTCCGTACCAGCGACCGTAATATCCTGACGGCAGTGAAAACGCATGTTAGCGGCTTTGTCACCAATGCCCAGCATCCGGGTGGTGAGGTCCAGGAAAGGCTGATCTTCCTGGATGAGTGCGGCAATTTCCTGCGGGGAGAAGAACATGGCGTAGCCCGTAATAACAGTGAACCACCCGCAATGGCAGATGGTCCGTGACAGCAGTTGCAGAGTGACCGGGCAGCGGTGCGCTCTGTTTCGCCAGACGGTTGATCGCCTGGAACAGCCGCTTCAGGGTTTTTCGATACCTACTTCGCTGGCCTTGATTACCGCGAAAACCTCGTCACCCACCTTGAGCCCGAGTCGTTCCACGCTCCGTGTGGTAATCACGGAGGCGATTATACCGGCGGAGGTTTCCACCTCGATTTCCGAAACCGCCCCACCCTTGACGATCTCAACCACTTTACCCTTCAAATGATTACGCAGACTGGTTTCCATGACCGCACCCCCTGGTTAACCGATAAGAGTGTGCCAGTATATCCTGCATGGACGGGCAGGGGATAGACGATTATCCTGGTAATTGGATGGAAACATAGCGCAACTGCAAATATTCCGCCAACCCCCATTTGCCGCCCTCGGCGCCCAGTCCGGAAAGCTTGTTGCCGCCGAAAGGCGCTTGCGGGGTGGCGGGAGAGCCGTCATTGACGCCGACGATGCCGCATTGCAGCGCCTCCGCGACGCGGTATGCGCGTCCGAGATCGCGGGTCCAGAGATAAGCGGCCAGGCCATAGGGGGTGTCATTGGCGCGGGCGATAGCTTCCGCTTCGCTACGAAACCCCTGTATGGGTAGCAGAGGGCTGAAGCTTTCTTCGTGGAATATACGGCTCCGCGGATCGAGGTCGGCGAGGAGTGTCGGGGAGCACCACAGGCCTTGTGCATCCCCTCCGCATAGGAGTCTTGCACCCAGGTCCAGGGCATCCTGCAATTGCGCTTTGAACTTCTGGACAGCGGCTTCGGAAACCAGCGGCCCGATGTCAGTGTCCTCTGCAAAAGGGTCTCCGACCTTGAGGTGACCCATAGCTTCAAGGTAGCGTGCGGTAAACTCCGGCAGGATCGCATCATCCACATACAAGCGGTTGGCGGCGACGCAGGACTGGCCGGCATAGCGGAATTTGGCATGGATGGTCATGGCCACCGCCGCATCGATATCCGCATCGGCAAAAATCAGCACAGGAGCATGCCCGCCCAGTTCCAGAGAAAGCCGTTTGATGGTCGGCGATCCCTGCGCATAAAGCTTCTGCCCGACCGCCGTGGAACCGGTAAAGCTCAACTTGGCTATGCGCGAGTCCGCCATCAGCCGTTCCGCCAGGGGTGCAGGATCAGAGCTGGGGAGAACCTGCAGGGTGCCAGCGGGTCCTTCCGCCTCCGCCCAGAGTTCGGCAAGTTTTAATGCGGAGAGCGGCGTTTGCTCATCGGGCTTGAGGATGACTGTACAGCCGGCTGCCAGAGCCGGCGCTATCTTGCGAACGACCATGGAGACCGGGCTGTTCCACGGCGTAATGGCGAACACCGGACCAACCGGCACTTTCCAGATCTGCAAGCGCTTGTCTGGAAACTGGGAGGGGATACTTTCGCCGGTGATGCGCTTGCATTCTTCGGCGTACCAGCGCGCCAAGGCGACCGCGGTTTTGATTTCGGCACGACTCTGCCGTATGGGTTTGCCCATCTCCCAGGTGATGAGACGTGCGAGGTCTTCTGCGTGAACCTGGATGAGATCCGCCCAACGGCTGAGGATGGCCGCGCGCTGGTAGACGGTAGTATGACGCCAGGTTGCAAAAGCGACCGTTGCCGCCTGCACCGCTGCTTCAGCCTCCCGAGTTCCGCAATCGGACACTTCGGCGAGCATCTGTTGATTGACCGGGCTCCGTACCACAAATCGCGTCCTGAGGTCTGTCCAGCATCCATCGATGAATGCGGCTGTCGGTGCAAAGGGCATGAAGTTTTCCTGTGTGCGATGGACGGAAGCCGGGACGTTGCCGAATAACGTCCAAAGAAGGTACTCTTGCTGGGCAGGTTGTATCGGATTGACTGTAGCGCAGGCATTAATAAAGCGCAAAAGGGCCATACCCGCGCAGCATGCATCATAAACATTGTGGCCTCTATACACCTATCTGGAGCAAGACCATTGATGCTTGAACCTGAAAGTACGCCCTACGTCCGTCTTGGTGGTGAGGAGGCCGTTCGCGAGCTGGTCAACCGGTTTTATGACCTGATGGATAGCGAGGCGCAGTGGCAAACTCCGCTGCGGGATATTCACCCGAAAGACCTTTCCGAGTCCAGGGAGAAGCTTTTTTTGTTTCTGTCCGGCTGGCTGGGCGGGCCTGATCTGTACGTGCAGCGTTTCGGGCATCCACGCTTACGGGCACGGCATGCCTCTTTCCCGGTAGACGATCAGGCGCGGGATCAGTGGATGGCCTGTATGCTTCGGGCCATGCACGAGGTAGAGATGGAGCCTGAACTCTATGCCCACCTGCAGGGTGCCTTTCAGCGCACGGCTGATTTCATGCGGAATCGCTAGAGTTAAAACCCGTAAAATACCGCCTTATTGTCCGAAGGGATGGGTCGGCTGGTGGAACTGGGTAATTCATGAGACAGAACTTAACCAACTGCCGGGCTGGTCGGATATGGGCTCATGGGTCGGAAGCGTTGGCCGGAGAGCGAATGATTTCTACGGCGGCGCTGTGGCGTAGATAATCCGTTCCCCAGTCGAGGAGGGTGAGAAGGCGATTGCGGGTGCCGATGATGCGGTAGAGGTGCAGACCCAGCCAGAGTAGCCATGCGCTCCAGCCATGCCAGCGCAGATGCCAGCGCTCGATCTGGCAGACGCCATCGAAACGCCCGAGGACGGCCATACTGCCCTGGTCTTGATAAGCGAAGGGGGGAGGGAGGACCCGCCCTTGCCGTTGGGATTGCAGCAACAGAGCGGCGTGGCGGGCGCTCTGCAGGGCAAAGGGCGCCACCTGAGGCCAAAATTCACCATTACTGCTGCAGGCCAAATCGCCGAGGATGAAGACCTCAGGGTGTTCCGGCAGGCGCAGGTGGGGATCGACGATGATGCGCCCACCGGGTCCCTTGGCGCCGGGCAGGGTGGCCGCCAGCGGATTGGCCGTTACGCCGGCGGTCCAGACGAGAGTCCGGGTGGGGATCGCCGCGTCGGGCTGGCACTGCACGGTCCTCCCGTCAAAATCCCGGACATGGGTGTGAAAGCGCAGTTGAGCCCCGAGTTTTTGCAGCTTGCGGGCGGCTTGGGCCTGCAGAGGCGCGGCAAAGCCGGGAAGCAAGCCTGCGCCGCCTTGTACCAGGGTAACTTGCGCCTCTTCCGGCTGCAATTCCGGGTAGTCGCGGGGGAGCAAGACGCGCAGAAGCTCCAGCAAGGCGCCGCAGAATTCGACCCCTGTGGGGCCACCTCCGGCAATGACGAAGCTGAGCCAGCGCCGCCGTTCGGCGGGATCGCTACAGTGGCTGGCCGCTTCCAGGGCGGTGAGGATACGTGAACGGAGCGTCTCGGCCGCCTCCACGCCCTTGATCTGCAGCGCATGGCTGGCGATGGCGGCATTGCCGAAAAAGTTGGTGACCGTGCCGAGGGCGATGAAGAGGTAATCATAGGGAAGGGTATCGCCGTCATCGAGAAAGATCGCCCGTTGGGGAAGGTCCAATCGAACGACTCGCCCCAGGCGAAAATGCAGGCCGCCGCCGCGCAGGAGGCGCCTTTGCGGGGTGGCGATAGCCTCCGCCTGGAGATCTCCGGCAGCCACCTGGTAGAGGAGAGGTTGGAAGAGATGATAATTGCACTGGTCGATGAGGGTCACCTCCAGCCCTTGACCCCGGAGGGCGTGGGCGGCGGCGTTACCGGCAAAACCGCCGCCAAGAATGAGGATACGCTCAGTCATGGGGCATGCCCCCTTGCGCATGGGCTGGCCGGCTGTTGCGCCAGGCGAGATAGAAGAGAGGGATGGCCCAGAGGGCCGACAGGGTATAAATGTCACCGAGGCTGAGCAGACTCTGCAGGGGGCCGAGCCCGAAGGAGCCGATGCCTTCGCCCACCATGAGTGCCCCGACCAGGAGTCCGGCCATCTGGGTGCCTTCCTTGGGGTGGGCGGCAATGCCGTAGGCCATGCTGTAGGGATAGTAGATGCCGCAGGCGACCCCCGCGGCCGTAAAGGCCATGAGCAAGGCGCTGGTGTTGACGAGATGGGGGATGAGCAGGAAGCATACGGCGATCCCCAGAGGCGCAAGCAGATAAATGATCCGCCGGTGCAGCAAATGGTTGGGAATAAAGCCCAAGGCAAAACGCGCGGCGGTCATGCCGCCCCAGAAAAGGGCCAGGGCGAGGGCACCGCTGGCGGCTGGCAGACCGCGGTTGACACTGACCAGGACATTGGCCCAGCTCCCGAAGCTGCCTTCGCAGATGGCGTAGATCAGCACAGCGCCAGCAAAAGGCAGCATGGAACGGCGCCAGGCGCGCAATCCGCCCAACTCTGCCGGCCCATCGGCGGCAGTAGGCAGCAGGAGGAGGACCAGCCAGGCCATGGCGAGGAGGCCCAGCCGATGCGGCTGCGGAAGCCTTCGAGGATCAGGGGTGAGAGGGCGGTAGCACCACCGATGACGGCGTTGAGGATGGTCACCGCCGCCGCGGCGGCCCCGGCAAAGAGGAGAGAGGCAGAGCGGTTGATGACGGCGTTGGTGAGGCCAAAGCCGATACCGAGGCAGAGCGTCTCGGCGAGGATCAGCCCATACGCCAGATTGCCACCCGTAAAGGCAGCGGCCACCAGCAGGAACATGGCGGCGGCGTTGCTCAATACCCCCAGGCGAAAAACGCTGGCGCCACCGAAACGGCTGTGGATGTCCCCGGCGGCCAGGGCGCTCAGGATGGCGCCAAGGATCTCGGGGAAATACAAAAATCCATAGGCACTGCTGCTGAAAGCGTAAGGGGCCTGATGCAGAATGTGACCGAGAGCGGGAACCATGACAAAGGCTGCGCCTTGCAAGAACCCCGCGGTGTAGATGGCAATAGTGCCGCGTTTCACGTTCTGGTCCCTGTTTTGAAGCGCTCGGTCAGATGTTCGGCGACGCGGATGGCATTGGCCATGATGGTGAGGGAAGGGTTGACCGCGCTGATGGAAGGCATGAAGGAAGCGTCGACAACGTAGAGGTTGTCGAGGTCATGGGCCTTGCACCAGGGGTCCAGAACGCTGTTTGCGGGATCTTCGCCAAAACGGCAAGTTCCCACCTGATGGGCGGTAGCGGCGATACCCATGGTCTGAAAGAAGACCATGGAGAAGCCGGCCTGGTGGAGGATACTGCGCCATTGGGCACAGAGGCGCCGGTGGCTTTCGCGGTTTTTGGGCTGCCAGGCGAGGCGGATATGGCCGTCGCTATCGAGGGTGACCCGGTTGCCCGCATCGGGCAGGTCTTCGGTAGTGAGCCACCAGTCCACGGAGTGGCTGGCAGTCCAGGCGCTGACGGGGATGGGGAGCCGGGGTTGTTGGGCATGGAGCAGTGCCGGCGTGACCTTGCCGAGATTCTGGATGTGGCCGAGGGGATAGGGATAATTGGGGTCGCCCGAATCGTCGTAAAAGTCGTTGATGGCGAGGGTCTTCTGGAAGACGGTGGTGTTTTCCTGGGTGGCTTTGAGCGCCATGCAGGCGCTGTTGAGATGGCACATGTAGTTGCGCCCGACCTGGTCGCTGCTGTTGGCGAGGCCTTGGGGTGCGATGGCATCGGCGGAAGCGAGGAGGATGGCGGCAGAGTTTACGGCGCCGGCGGCGAGGACGATGACTCGGGCGCGCAAGGTGCCCTGATCGGTTTCCACACCTTCCACGCCCTTGCCGTTGGTACCGCGCAGCAGGCGCAGGACACGATGGTGAGTGAGGAGGCGAACGTTGGCGTGCGCCAGGGCGGGGGTGACGCCGCAGACTTCGGCATCGCCCTTGGCGTGCAACAAGCAAGGGAAGCCGTCACAGGTGGGGCAACGCACGCAGGGGCTATGGGCGGGGTCTTCCTCGTGGCGCTGGAGGGCGAGGGGAAGGGGAAAGGGGTGCAGCCCCATATTCCGCAATTTTTGCTCCAGGGCCGCGAGGATGGGTTCATGGCGGAAGGGCGGAAAGGCAAATGGGCCGCGGGGCGGTTCCAGGGGGTCGGCACCGGCCTGGCCGTGGGTAAAGTACCAGGCCTCGGCCTGGTCATAGTGGGGCGCGAGATCGGCGTAAGCGATAGGCCAAGCGGGGGTGAAACCGTCGCGATGGCGGCGAGGCAGGAAGTCTTTTTCGCGTCGGCGCAAAACGGCGGCCCCATAGAACTTGGTGTTGCCCCCCACATGGTAGCCGGTAAGGGGGGTAAATGGCTGCCCCGCGCCGTCGCGCCACTGTTCGTGGGTGTGGTAGCGGTGTTCGGCAAAGACGGTGTGGGGATCCCAGTTGCCCCATTCGCGGGGGAGGTAGTCGCCGCGTTCGAGGATGAGGAGGGACAATCCCGAGGAAGCGAGGGCGCGGGCCAGGGTGCCGCCGCCGGCGCCGCTGCCGATGATGATCACATCGGCATCGAGGCTAACCGCCATGGCGGAAATCCGGATAGATGAGCATGCCACCATCGACGGCGATGGTAGTGCCGGTGATGTAGCTGGCGAGATCGCTGGCGAGGAACGCCACGACATGGCCGATTTCTTCCGGCGCGCCAAGGCGTTCCATGGCGATTTTGTCATCGAGGTCTTTGAGCGTATCAGGGTTGCCCCAGACGGCTTCGTTGATGGGCGTCTTGATGGCGCCGGGGGCGATGGCGACCACGCGTATGCCCTTGTCGGCGGTTTCCTGGGCGAGGGTCTTGGTGAACATGGAGAGCCCCGCCTTGGCGCTGGTGTATGCGCTGTAGCCCTCCCAGGGGATGAACTCGTGTACCGAGGTAATGTTGACGATGACGCCGCACGCACATTTTTCCATGCGCGGAATAGCGGCGCGGGCGCAGTAGTAGGGACCCAGGAGATCGACGGCGAGGATTTTTTCCCAAACCTGCGGATCGTCGTCACCGACGACGGCGCGGGGACCATCCATGCCGGCATTGTTGACGAGAATATCGAGGCCGCCAAAAGCGCTGTCGATTTCCTGCAGCAGTTTTTCGACGGCGGCAGGATCGGCGATGTCAGCCTGGAATGCCCGCGCTTTGCCGCCTTTGCCCTGAATGGCGGCGACGACTTGTTCGGCCTCGGTCTGCGCCTTGCGGTAATGAACGGCAACCTGGGCGCCGGCGGCCGCCAGGATTTCGGCGATGGCTTGGCCCAAACCGCCGCTGGCACCGGTAACCAGGGCACGGCGCCCGGTGAGATCGATGGCAATCATGTGTTTTCTCCTTGCAGGGTGATGCTGAAGTCCTCTTCCTGCCACTGGCCGGTATCCCGCCAGTAGAAGGTGAATTGAAGCGTGGTACCAGGCGCCATTTTCTGCGTGGGCAAAATGGCTACATGGCCGAGGTCCCAATCTTCCGACAAAGTGTCGGTGGGGTTTTGCCAGCCATTGAACCCCCAATGCACCGTAAAGGGTGCCGAGAGCAGGAAGCGCAGATCGTTGCCGACAGGCATTTGCCGGGGGCGTTGGCGAAAACGCCAGAGCGTATATACGATCTTTGGCGCCTTGCCCTGATAGCGTTTCCATGTGGTCTGGGGGCGATCGACGGGATAACCCCGCTGCCAACTGTGACAAAGCTTGACGAACTCGCCATGGGTCCAGACCAAGGGCATGGCGGAGCCGCTGGGCCGCCCGGGGAAGAGGTCGCGGTCGGGAATGGCGGCGCTATCCCAGACCTGTTCGGGCAGGAGGCCGCCAGGGCCGGTCATTTTGGTCATGGTCTCGATATAGGGC
>NZ_JAGDVS010000093.1:50486-65780 GCF_023255755.1 Acidithiobacillus sp.
CAGTGCATCCTCGCCGGCCAGAAGGGCAAAATGGCCCCGCTCTCCCACCAAAAGCGGCCAGGCACGGCCACGCCCACTGCCATCGAAAGGACTACCGTCGGGGTGCTCTCCGTAACCGTCGCCGTTGTAACGGTGCCAGGCTGGACCACTGGGGGTGTCGGTTTTGAGCAAGGCATCCATCACCTTGATGGAATCGCGCATGTGCGGATCGTCGGCGCGGCGCAGGCCATAACGGCAGAGTTGCAGAAAGTCGGTGGCGACCTGCTCTTCGGCAGGGAGATGCGGGTCGTTGGCGCGATTTTTGATCATCACCCATTCATTCATGGCGCCCGCATGGCTGAGCACGTCCTGGGGGGCGATGCGCAGGTAATAGCCGGAGACGCCGTATTTCCGCGCGAGATCCGTACCGGACACGAAGGTCCAGTCCTCCAAACACGCATTCCAGTAATCGGCCAGTAGCAGCGCGCAATCCCGGGCCTTGCCGCCGAGCAGTTCGCCACCTTCCACCAGCGCGGCAATGGCGACCGCCAGGGTGAAGGGATTGACGCCGCCATCCTCTTCCCAGCGATCCTGGCCGGTGGCCGGCCCTTCGCGGAAGATAAAGCCCAGGGCGCGGCGCAGCATGTCGTTAATGGCAATCCCATCCAGTGCCTGCTCCGCCTGGAGGGCGGCCGCAAGAAGGACGGGGAAGCCGGTTTCGTCCAGTTGCACCCCTTGCCAGAATGCTTTGCCGCCCAGCCACTGGTTTTGCAGCCAGTGGCCATCCGCCTGCTGGGTGCTGATGAGATAGGTCAGCACTTGGCGCGCTTCCGCAACAGCGCCTATGGCGAGGAGAGCACCGGCGCTTTCCACCAAATCCCGGGACCAGACCAGATGGTATCCGCCCCGGCTGTTGCTGGCCTCGCCCCAGGGGATCGAAAGGCTGGCCACCAGGGCGCCGGGAAAGGTACGGTCTTCGTGGACCTTGAGGACGGTGGCTGAACGGGTATAGAGGGCTTGGGCGGAGGCGGGAAGCCTGCGCTTCAGTTCGGAAGAAGTCGGCTGTTGGGCATGCCAGGCCTTCCATGCCCCTTGATACTCCGCTTCGGCGGAAGCAAAGCCTCCGGCCAGGGAAGACCAGGCCAGGGTGGCGGCCGCCTCCTTGCTGGTGCCCAGGCCCAGGGCCAGGGTGCCTTGCCGGGGCAGGCGAGCGGACAGGGAAACCTCGCCCGGACCGGCCTCCTGATATTGCCAAAGCATGCGGCCATTGCGGTGAAAATCCTGCCAGAGGTCGCTGGCGCCTACCTCGCCCACGGAAAGATTTTCCAGCCCGGACAAACCCTCCGGATTCCGGCAGGAGATGGCCAGGCCGAATGGACCCTGCTCGGCCCAGAGCACGGGCCGGCCCTCCCATTCGTCAACCCATGCCTGATTATGCTCGGCGTCTTCGCCCAGGCGCGCAGCACAGAGCAGATAAGGGCGCAGGTCGGCATCCCCCTCCAGGTGAAAGTCCATCAGCAGTACGTCCCGCAGCGGATCGGCGCAGATCCGGAGCGTGCAGGTAAAGCGTTCATGACGATGGGTGATAAGGGGCAGAGGGACGGCCGGATCATCGATCTGTAGACCCGGGTCGGGCAAGGTCTTGAGTTCCTGCCAGAAACCCTTGTCATCGGCGATGATCAAGCCCATGTCCCGGATTTGGGGAATGTCGATACGCGGATAAAAAACCTCCGTGACAATACCCTTGCCGACGGTGAACCAGAGCCGGGCCGGACCGAGGGCGGAGCCGACGAGATCTTTTTTGGCGGTGGACCAGACCGGATAGCGCCAGGTTGGAGCGGGGGCTTTGCTCGCTGCTGCCATGATGTGCTTTCCTTCCCATCCGTGCGGGGGAACCCCTAGAGTATAGGAACAGATTTGCCCCTCTGTATTTGCTACGTTATGGTAAAAATCAGCAGCAGAGGGGAGTGATGTATGGGCATGATTTTTCATTGGCTGGCGATGGACCCCGAATGGTTATTGCACCGGTCGGGGTATACCCTGCTGATCGTGGCGGGTAGCTATTTGATATTACGTTGGTATGGCAATGTTATTGTGCGTCTCATGGACTTTCTCGGCAGGCGACGGGCCTTGTCACGCGGCTATGGCGTGATATTTCAGAGAATCACCACCTGGTTTCTCTGGCTCATTGTCTGGGTTGTCGTGCTGCGGGTCTGGGGTATCGATGTCACTGCCATCTGGACCACTTTTGTCAGCCTATTGGCGGTGATCGGTGTCGGTATGCTGGCCGTATGGGCCATGGTCAGCAACATTACGGCACGCTTTTTTATCTGGTTCTGGCAGCCATTACAGTTGGGGCAACGTATCGAGATATTCCCGGAATCACTGACCGGTGAGGTCATTGAAGAAAATCTCATGTTTACCGAGTTGCGCCAGGATGACGGAAAAATTGTGGTTATTCCCAACAATCTCTTTTTCCAACGCATTATTCGTCGCTTGCCCGATGTCGAAAAAGCCAGCCCGGATGAGAAGGCTGCACCATGAATGCAGACGTGCCCCTCGGCATTATTTTCGGCGAATGTCTGGTCGATGATTTTGGAGCGGTGCAACGACTCGGTGGCGCGCCCTTCAATGTTGCGCAACACCTCCATGCGCTGGGGGTGGCGTCCGTCTTTGTCAGCAGGGTAGGGCGGGATGCCTCGGGACAACGCATCTTGCAGCACATGCAAGACTGGGGGATGTCCGCGGACGCAGTGACAGAGGACGCACTGCTTCCCACCGGTCGGGTGCGGGTGACGGCAGACGCCGACCAGGGGCACCGCTTCGAGATTCTACCCCATCAGGCCTACGACGCCATTGGAATGCCCTCCAGCGTGATCGCCCCCATTCCCTGGCTCTATCACGGTAGCCTTGCCTTGCGGGAAGACGGGCCATCGCGGGCGACTTGGCGCCAGTTGCGCGCCCATGCCCAGTGGCGCTTTGTGGATATCAATCTGCGCGATCCCTGGTGGAATCCGGAATTGCTGGCCGAAGTCATACGGGGCTCGTCTATACTGAAATGTAATGTGGAGGAACTGGAGCAGATCATGCGTACTTACGAACTCTCTCCAGCCTCGACCCTGCGGGAAGCGATGCAGGTGGTGGCCCGGCATTTTGATGTGCAAGCGGTCTTGCTGACCCGCGGTGCTGCAGGTGCCGCTTATGGGGATGGGACCAATTTTTACGAGGCGGAAGCAGCCTCCACGGTTATCCAGGACACCGTCGGGGCTGGAGATGCCTTTGCCGCAGGCTGGCTCTGGAGCCTGTTTCGCGGCGATGCCATTGCACGACGATTGCAGAGGGCAGGGGAATTGGCAGCGGCCATTTGTGCGTTATCCGGCGCCATCCCGGATCAACCCGAGTTTTATCAGACCATAATGGCGCGCTGGGCCAAGGAGGACTGATTTGGCAGACCACCAAGGTCTTTACATTCTGATGCTGAGTATCCACGGCCGCATTTGCGGAACTCCGGAACTCGGGGTCGATGCAGATACCGGCGGCCAGGTTGGCTATGTACTCGACGAAATGCAGGCGCTGGCACGGGACCCGCGCGTCACCCGGATCGACCTTCTCACGCGTCGCTTTAACGATCCCGGCACGAATCCCATTTATGGAGCACCGCGCGAACTATTGGAATCCGGCGCGCAGATTATCCGTCTGTCTGCCGGTCCAGCGCATAAGTATCTGCAAAAAGAGCGGCTCTGGGATTACCTGGATACCTTTGTGGACGGCGCGCTGCATTTTATCCGTAGTGAAGACTGTATTCCCGATGTCATCCACGCCACTATGCCGATGCGGGTTATGTAGGGGTACGCCTCTCCCGCTTGCTGGGTATTCCGCTCATTCACACCGGCCATTCCCTGGGGCGGGATAAGCGGGAAAGACTGATCGCTGCTGGCCGTAAGGCGGAAAGTATCGACCGGCAGTTTCGTTTTCCGCGACGCATTGCCGCCGAAGAATCCGTACTCAGTGAAGCGTCCGTGGTCCTGGCCAGCACCCGTCAGGAAGTGGACGAGCAGTATGGCCTGTACGAGAGTGCCATGCGGACGCATTTCAAGATCCTGCCGCCAGGTGTGGACTTGCGACGGTTTTCCCGGCCAGGGCGGCAGCGTTCTTCGCCGCTACTGTCCGGCCTACGCCGCTTTTTGGAGGCGCCGCGCAAGCCCCCCATTCTGGCCATTGCCCGCCCCGATGAGCGTAAAAATTTTCAGTGTCTGGTTGAGGCCTATGCCACTGACCCTGTTTTGCGGGAGCAGGCCAACCTGGTTCTGGTCATGGGCCAGCGTGACCGCTTTGGGCAACTCCTGCACGGGGCGAAAGGGGTGATTCAGAGCGTACTGCATACCATTGACGATTACGACCTTTACGGGCGAGTCGCCCTCCCCAAACACCACGAACCGGAAGATATTCCCGAATATTACCGCTATGCGGCCATCTATAAGGGCGTTTTCGTCAACCCGGCACTCACCGAACCCTTTGGCCTGACCCTGCTGGAAGCCGCGGCCTCGGGTTTGCCGGTTGTCGCCACCCGGCATGGTGGCCCGCAGGACATCATTCGCTACTGTCGCAATGGCATCCTGATAGACCCCCTGAATATCGCGGAACTACAGGCGGCACTTCGACAAATACTGTTTGATCGCCAACGCTGGCAGCGTGCCAGTCGGGCAGGCTTGCTGGGGGTGCGCCGGGTCTATAGTTGGGAGGCCCATGCGCGCCGTTATCTGGCAGAAGTGGAACGTATTCTCCGGCGTCAGCGCAAACAGTTGCGGCGCGAATCCGCCGCCCGCCAGGGGGTACGCCGCGCCTTACCGACGGCGGATCATCTGCTCATATCCGACATCGACAACACCTTGATTGGCGACCCGGCGGGGCTCGCCACGCTGATGGAATGGCTGAGGGAGCATCCCCGGGTAGCCTTTGGCGTAGCCACCGGCCGGAATCTCAAACAAACCATGGAGATACTGGCGGCACACCAGGTCCCCCGCCCGGACATCTGCATCACCGATGTGGGTACGCGTATCGTCTATGGTAGTAAGCTGCGCGAGGATCAGGACTGGGCCGCTCATCTGCACTATCGCTGGTGGCGTGAAGGGGTATTGCAGGCACTGGCCAGGGTGCCCGGCCTGCGCCTGCAGGAAAAACTCACCCAGAGCGCATTCAAAGTAAGCTATTATGTGGACCCAAAACGCCCACCGACGGTGAAAGATCTGCAGCAGCGCCTGCACGAGCAGCAGATCGCCGCCCATGTGGTGCTTTCCCATACCCGCTATCTGGATGTATTGCCCATTCGTGCTTCCAAGGGCCACGCCATCCGTTTCCTGGCCTTTCGTTGGGGGTTGCCCTTGCATGCGGTGCTTACTGCGGGAGACTCCGGCAATGACGCCGATATGATGGGTGGCGAAATTTGCGGCGTTGTGGTCGGCAACCACAGCCCGGAACTACACGGGCTAAGAGATAAACATCACATCTATTTCGCCAGTGCTTACCATGCCTGGGGTATTCTCGAAGGCATCCAGCACTACCGCTTTCCAGGACAACCTCATGTCTGACGACCTGCGTCGCTGTATCAGCCAGAATGCCCATTGTGTTTCCGGGCTGTTGCGACATCTGTTCAATTTGCAACGTCCCTTTTTGCTCTATACCGATTTGCAAAAGGCCAGCAGCGACTTTGCCGCAGATTACGGCAGTGATGCAGAGCTGGTGGTGTTGCAGGAATTTTTCTCCAGACTACAAGAGGCGGTGCTCGCAGAGCCTTGGATTTATCTGGCCTGGCGTCCCGGCCCAGGGCGCTGGACTTATCTGCGCCTGCATCGGGAACAGCTCAATCTGGAGACACTCACGCCGGGTGATTATCTGGCCTTTAAAGAAAGACAGGTGCTCCCCGCAAATGATCAGGAGCCAGTACTTACCGTGGATTTTGAAGATTTCCGCGCAGTCTCCTATCGCCTGCACGATGAGGCCACCATCGGACAGGGGCTCATGTATATGAACCGCCGCCTGGCCGGGCAACTATTCGGCGACATCAAGGCGGGACGCCAGAGCATTCTCGACTTTTTGGCGGTGCATAAACTCAACGGGCAGTCGCTGATGGTGCACGATCAGCCTCCGGATTTTGAAGCACTACGCCGGACCGTGCAGTATCTGGCGACGCTCCCCAAGAACCAGCCGTGGACGGAGTTTGCCGTGGAGATGACCCATCGCGGCTTCGCCCCAGGCTGGGGAGACGCTGCCGGGCGGGTGCGCGAGACCATGCGTTTGCTAATGGACCTGCTGGACGCCCCCTCGGCAGAGAGTCTGCAGGCATTCATCGACCGCATCCCCATGATCTCCAAAATACTGATCGTGTCCATTCATGGCTGGTTCGCGCAGGACAAGGTGCTCGGACGTCCGGATACCGGCGGGCAGGTCGTCTACATTCTCGATCAGGCGCGGGCACTGGAACAGGAAATGCGCCAGCGCCTGGCCCGTCAGGGGGTGGATATTGTACCCCGTATTCTGATCGCCACCCGCCTGATTCCCAATGCCGATGGCACCACCTGCGACCAGCGCCTGGAGTCCGTCCAGGGCGCCGACAATGTGCAGATTCTCCGCGTGCCGTTCCGGCATTCCAATGGCGAAATATTGCCGCAGTGGATCTCGCGCTTCAATGTCTGGCCCTGGCTGGAACGCTATGCCGATGACCTCGAACGGGAAACCCTGGCGGAATTTGGCCGTCGTCCTGACCTGATTATCGGCAATTATTCCGATGGTAATCTGGTGGCCACCATCCTCAGTGCGCGGCTGAATGTCACCCAATGCAACATTGCTCACGCGTTGGAGAAGAGCAAATATCTCTATAGCGACCTCTACTGGCGCGATCACGATGCCAGCCATCATTTCGCCTGCCAGTATACCGCGGACCTCATCGCCATGAACTCCGCCGATATTATCGTCACCAGCACCTATCAGGAAATCGCCGGAAATGACCGCGAAGTGGGCCAGTACGAAGGGCATCAGAATTACAGCCTCCCCGGACTGTATCGGGTGGAAAACGGGATTGACGTCTTCGATACCAAATTTAATATCGTCTCTCCGGGGGCTGACGCCCACTATTATTTTCCTTATTCCGCCAGCGCAGCACGTTTGCGTTTTCTACACGACGATATTGATGCGTTGCTCTTTGGCGAGGCGCCCGCCGCGGACCGGCGCGGCGTACTAAAGGATCGGGATAAACCCATCATTTTCAGTATGGCGCGCATGGATCACATCAAAAATCTCAGCGGACTGGCTGAGCTTTTTGGCGCATCGGAGCGCCTGCGCAAACTGGCCAACCTGGTTATCATCGGCGGCCATGTCGACCCGCAGGATTCTCAGGACGAGGAAGAGCGGGCGCAAATCCAGCGGATGCACGATATTATGGATGCGCATCAACTCGACGGGCAGATGCGCTGGATAGGCACTTTACTCGACAAAAATGTGGCGGGGGAACTCTACCGGGTTATTGGCGATACCCATGGATGCTTCGTCCAGCCCGCGCTCTTTGAAGCCTTCGGGCTGACGGTGATCGAAGCCATGAGCTCGGGTCTGCCGGTTTTTGCCACCCGCTTCGGCGGCCCGCTGGAAATCATCGAAGATGGTATTTCCGGCTTTCATATCGACCCCAATAACCAGCAGGAGACGGCAGAAAAGCTGGCGGACTTCCTGGAAGCGGCTGCCGCCGATATCCGTGTCTGGGAGACCATTTCCGACGGCGCATTGGCGCGGGTCAGCGCGCACTATACCTGGGGCAATTACGCCACGCAGATGATGACTCTGGCGCGGATTTTCGGCTTCTGGCGCTTCATGCTCAAAACCGATCATCACGCCGCCCGCCGCTATTTGCAGATGTTTCAGCACTTGCAGTGGCGGCCTCTGGCCCATGCGGTGCTGTTGGGGGAGTCATGAGGGACAGCCGGGCCTCTGCGCCAAACGCGTGTCCAAAGGATAACGATAGGTGGCAGAAATAGCGCAGCGCGTCGCCGCCGGATGCCGAGGGTTCAGAAGCACGTTCCAGGTCTCAGGCACCAGTACACTCGGCACGCGCAGCAGCGGTGCTGCCCCGTCGGCGAGCCAGCGGTCCCCATAGACCTGCGTGAGGCGCGGATGTTGACTCCAATCCTGCGGAAGATGCGTGATATCCGCACGGTCTAACGCGATATCTTCCGGCACGGAAATACGCAACCATTGGAACGCGTCCGGGAGGTCTTCCGTATCGACTTCGAGATGGACCAGCGTTTCCAGAAGTGCCGTGGACGGGTCCGGCGCGCAATAGACTACCGGACGGCCGCGACTGGACCAACGTCCGGAAGCGCGCATGCCACCCAGACCATCCAGCGTCGCATGATTACTGATCCGCCAGAGAACCACCGTCAGGCGGCCATCCCCTGATCGATACGGACCAGCCATTCTTCGACCAGACGGGCACCCATTTCGGTTTCCAGCGCCGTGAGTGGCGTGCGGCCGCCCAGTCCGGTTTTCGGTTTGCGTAACCAGCGCAGGGCCTTTTCCGGGTCGCCGAAGGTCTGTCGCGCCTGCAGCAGACAGCGCAAGACGCGCAGGAACCGGTCGGACTCCTCCCGATTCAAGCGACCGGTACCCGCTTTGCGATGCGACATGGTCCGCGCCGGGATGACCAGTACCTGGATTTCGGTCTTCGTCAATCCGAGTTCTGTTAGCAGCGCCAACTGTGCAAGAGGAACCCCCGTTTCCGTCAGTTCAAGCAGGGCAGCGTCCTCTTCCGGGAGAAGCCCAAGCAGCCGCAGAATCCCTTGCGATGCGGGCGTTCCTGGTTCGATCAGTGCTATCGCCATAACGGTCTCCTCCGGTCTTGGCCACATGCCACCATTATAGCGGCAATTTGCGTAAAGGGGCCAGATCTAACGGACTGCGCATCCACGAAAAGCGGTATCAGGCCACATGGCGCAACCCTAGAAATCACCACCCTCATGCCGCAACAGCCAGCGTTTGCGTTCCATGCCGCCCGCGTACCCGGTCAAGGTGCCGTTGGCACCGATGACGCGATGACAGGGAATCACGATGCCGATGGGATTGGCGCCGTTGGCACGCCCCACGGCACGCACCGCTGATGCCCGGTCCATGCCCCTCGCCTGTTCCTGGTAGCTGCGGGTTTCTCCGGCGGGAATGCTGCGCAACCAGGCCCAGGCCGCCTGCTGAAACTCGGTGCCTGCGGTTTCTACGGGGATGGCGGAGACGGCGTTGAGATCACCCGCCCAGTAGGCTTCCAGACCGTTGCGAACCGGCTGCGGAGCAGTCCCCGAGGTCAGCGTTACCCCATCGGAGCCGTAGAGCAGGCGGAGTCGATCCAGCATGCGGGCCTCGCTGTCCGCCCAGTCCAGTGCACGTAGGGTGTTTTGCGCATCGGTGACCAGCAGCATGACACCTAACGGTGTGCTGACATTATCTAACTGCCATTGAAGCGCTGCGTTCAGCATGAAAATCTCCCCAATATGGACTCTGGAATGATGTTATACCCAGACGGGGGAACCAAAGAGAGCAGCATCCCCGCTCCCATCGTCCTCTACATCGATTTTAGGTGCGAAGCACATGGAAGTCTCCTGCTAAGAGAGATGCATATTTGTACAGTATCAGAGCAACATCTGTTCTTCAACCGCAGTGCTTCAAGGCGGTGCCATCAGGTGGTGATCGGTGGCAGAAATAGTCCCGCGCCTCGACGTACTTCGACAAACATTCCAAGGAAATCGCTCTCAACCGGTCTCGGGCTGAACAGTCGCCACGCATTTTGATGGCCAGACCAATGATTTTGATGTATGATGCTAGATGCTAGATGCTAGATGCTAGATGCTAGATGCCTGATGACATATGAGGTGAACGACCTATGCGCACCACACTGGCGATTGATGAGGACGTACTGGCGGCGGTTAAAGGGCTAGCGGATCAACACATAAGCCTGTAGGTGCCGTTGTTTCAGCGCTTTTGCGGCAGGCTCTGCAACCACAAAACACCTCTGGTGGCCATTCACGTAATGGGATTCCCTTGCTGCCGGTGCGCCCGGATGCACTCCCGGCGACTCTGGAAATAGTGAATCAGTTGCGCGACGAATTGCCATAATGACCTTCTTACTCGATGTAAACGTGCTGATTGCGCTCATCGACCCCATGCATGTTCAGCATGATATGGCCCATGAATGGTTTGCAGCCCATGGGCAACCCGCATGGGCTACCTGTCCCTTAACAGAGAATGGTGTACTGCGCCTCGTGGGCCATCCGCGCTATCCAAATTCACCAGGCACGCCAGCGGCAGTGGCACCGCTGATCCAGGGATTGCGCGCGTCACCTGGCCATGTTTTTTGGCCAGACGACATCAGCCTGCTGGATGTCGACCATATCGACGCATCGCGCCTGCTCACTTCTGGTCAGATTACCGATAGCTACCTCTTGGCGCTGGCCTGCGCCCATGAGGGCCAACTGGTAACCTTCGATCATCGCTTAGTGACCAATGCCGTGCGCAACGGTTTGCAATGCATCAACAAAATTTAATTAAGAAGCTTTGAGATGAGCGGAAAACGCTAAAGATGGGGCGTGTTCTGTCTCCTGAGCAAGGCGGTTTGGACGCGGCGACCACTATGAGCATAGTGACCACAGCGGGTAGCAGGGCTCTATCCAAAATCAAGGACCGAACGAAATCGGATTGCCAGAGATTCCACATAAAGCTTGCCTCCCAACAAGAAGGAGGCGCCGGCCTTGCTGGTCGGCACCCCGGAAGGCCGCTCAGCCGGCCGTGCGGACGCCCTCGATATTCACATGCAGGTGCACTCTGTTGGCGATCATGCCCGCATAGGCATCCATGCCGAAGTCGCTGCGCTGGATGGTGGTGGTGGCTTCATATCCAGAAAGGTAACCACCCCAGGGCTTGGGCAACGCCGGCACCGGCCCGGCACCGATTTCCCGAACCTGGAAGGTCACCGGCCGGGTCACGCCATGAATGGTCAGTTTCCCGTACAGTTCTCCGCTTTCTTTACTAGTGGGTTGATAGCGTGTACTGATGAATGTGATGTTCGGGAACTCCCGGACATTGAAAAAGTCCGGCCCACGCAAGTCGTGATCCCTTAGAGCGAAGTTGGTATTGATGCTGGCTGCGGGAATGCGGATGTCCACTTTGTCCCTCGCAGGACTTACGGGATTGAAGATATAGCTGCCGGACAGTTTGTCGAAACGGCCCACCACCACCGCCACCCCGGCATGGCCGATGGTGAACCACGCCAGAGAATGGTCCGGATCAATCCGGTACGAGCCAGCCGGGCTGGCGTCCAGTCGATGGTATGTCGCTGCGTCAGCGAGTGACACCAGTAATGCGGACAATGCGACGGAAAGGATGGTGGTCCTCAGTGCAATGAAAACTTTGTTCTGTGACATGGCAATGCTCCTCTATAAATCATGGCCTTCATAATCAAGCATCTCATCTGGTACGCATCTGTATAGTTATAATGCGTACTATATAGATAGCACAGGAAATGTTCTTATGCATACTATATTTTGGTTTGGACCTGGAACCGACCTCGCAACGCGCGCAGGGTGCGGCGTACCTGCTCCAAATCATCCGCATCTACGTCCGCGAAGGTCTGTCTAAGATAGGCGATATGGGCGGGAAAGACTCGGGCAAAAAGCGCCTCGCCTGCCGGAGTCAGGACGGCGAGGAAACTGCGCCGGTCGCCGACCGGCACCTCCCTGCGAACTAGGTTCTTTTCTTCGAGGCGGTCGATGATGCCGGTCAAGGTTCCCTTGGTGATCAAGGTTTTTTGGGCAAGCTCGCTGAGGGGTATTCCCTGGGTGTTGCCCAGGGTAGCGATGACGTCAAACTGCGCCGGTGTGAGACCCAGTTGCCGGACGTGGGCGGCGGAGTAGGCGGAAAAGGCATGATAGGCTTGGGCAAGCTCCCGCAATACAGCGAGAAACGGTTCCTTTGCTGTGGTCTGCAGGTCCATAGAGGACTGTTTTGTCGTCTCCCGAAGTATTTTTTCACGCATCTATTCCCCAAACTGTTCGCAGGCAAATAGTCCTATATAGAACTATTCTGGGCGGCCGTCAACAGGATAGGTGGCGTATAAAATATCCCCGCAACACGCCAAAGAGGCATTG
Organism: Acidithiobacillus sp.; assembly: GCF_023255755.1. GTDB lineage: Bacteria > Pseudomonadota > Gammaproteobacteria > Acidithiobacillales > Acidithiobacillaceae > Acidithiobacillus. The sequence goes on from NZ_JAGDVS010000093.1 coordinate 62,639, forward strand.
CGCGCATTAGGGCTGTTCGGATAGCGATAATTTGTTGCGCGCTTCATCACCCAACTGATCTGGATTTCGTTCTAAGGTAGGCATTGTTCTTGATCTGGCAGCGTCACACTGAAGCGTAAAGCCGTAGCCAACAGCCCTTGGCGGTAATAAAAACGGTGCCCGAGTGTATTGCTCATGGCCGCGTCCAACAGTAGCCTGGCACAGTCCAGAAGCTTGGCCTCTGCTTTTAGTCGCTCCATCAGAATCTTCCCGTACCCCCGACTGCGGCAGGACTCATCAATGACAAGATCATCCACATAGACAAACCGGCCATGCACCAAGTTGTCTTGCACGCGGAATCCGGCGAGACCCACGGGCTGTGTCCCGTGCCACAGAGCCAGCAGGCGATAACCTTGGGTGCTCTGGTGCTGCCAGCGCAGTAGAAATGCCTGTTCAGAATCCAGGTGCGGCCGCAGTTGCCGGATCAGAGGGTAGCAGGTCCAGACGTCGTCCTCCTGATCGACATAACGCAGTTCGACCGCAGCGGAGACATTCCCGCTGTTTTCCGGATCGCCCTTTGCTGGAATCATACGTGACTCCCCGTGCGAGGGGGCGGCGGCGAAAATCGCAGCCCAACACCCAGTCGATTCCAGTGATTGATGGCGCCGATGGCCACCGTCAGGAACGTCACTTCTGTTTCCGTGAACTGAGACTGCAGTGTCTCATAGACGGCGTCGGGCGCCCCCTGGGTCGTGAGCGCCGTCAGACATTCCGCCCACGCCAAAGCGGCCTGCTCCCGTGCAGAAAAAATACCGGCATCCCTCCAGCCCGCGACCAGATCCAGCTTGACCGGTTCCACACCGATTTGACGGGCGACATTCAGATGATACTGAATGCAGAACGCACAGCCGTTGACTTGCGATACCCGCACCTTGATAAGTTCCGTCAGGTTTTTTTCTAGGCCGGAATCATCGACCGCTTTCCCTACCGCCAGTAGTGCGGCGTATACCTCGGGCGCGGTCTTGGTGAAGGAGTGGTAGTCGATACGGGCATGCTCCGTGGACATGGCTTGTTCCTTATGAGGCGGTTCAGGTAGTATCAGGACTCTAACAATATATCATAGTGCTTACAATATGGACGACGCAGCGCCAAAACCCCTCGTCCCTCAAGTGGGAGAGGGCAAACGCGGGGAAAATGGTTATCTGGGCTACCTGCTGCGGCAGGCGGCTGGGGCGTACCGGCACCGAGTGGAACGGGCGCTCGCCGACCTGCGTGTAACACCTCCACAATTTTCCGTGCTCACCATGCTGGCCGCCTATCCCGGCATTTCCAATGCCGATCTGGCGCGGCTGGCTCTCCTCACCCCGCAAACGGTCAGCACCATTGTCGCCAACCTGGAACGCGCCGGGGCCATCGTGCGCCAGCCGCATCATCACCATGGTCGTATCCAGCAGATTGATCTCAGCGAGACGGGCAAGTCGCTATTGACGACCTGCCGTGAGCGGGTGCATGGTATTGAGCGCCATCTGGTCGACGGGCTTTCCCGAGAAGAGGAATCGGCACTTCGAAAATGGCTGGTTCGCGTCGCCACGTCAGCATGAAATTTTCTGTGAATGATTTGAACGTCAGTTCCTTTAATTTGCCCCAATCGACGAAAATGCCGCTAAACGAGGTGCACATGATTTACACAGTTGAATGCAGTTTTACCGACCCGACTGCAGAGGATGGGTGGAATGTGTTCTACAGCGACGAAAAGTTGCCTGCGTTAATTTCCGTTAGGGGGTTTCTCACATCCCAACGATTTAAGTTGTCCGAAGGAACACGTTCTGCGCCAACTTGCCTCGCTGTTCACACAATTGCCAGTGAGGAGATTCTTGAAAGCATTGATTATCGCCAGAATGGCGGTGGCAATTTTGCAAGATGGCAACCCATGATTACAAACTGGCACAGAAACATTTATGGAGGGGTCGATCTGTTCCTAAATGTCACAAATGATCAGGGATTGTTAATTAGCAATGAAAGTGGTGACACATTAAGAGCTCTTGGATTTCAGGTGCTGCATCTATGCGCAATAGGACTTGATCGGACTCCAATGGAACGCTGGATGGCGATTTCTGGCAATCTAGCAGATTCTGTCCATCTGCTTTCAGATGATGGAGTATGTATATACGTCCCTATGGGAAGTCAATTGCAAAGTTATTCCATATAATCATCGTGCGTTAAATAATGGAATTAATGCGTTATGCTCTTTAACGCATTGCGTGGCAGTAGAGGTAATTCTTTTACAATACGAAGGATAACCATAAGGATCTGGAACCCTGCATCGGATCACGGACCCAGGTTTCCGAAGTGCTCAGCCGGTGCTGGCCCTGGAAATGACCCGTCGCCCTATGAATACAGGCCCTGACGTCGCCGCCGTCGCCGCACTGATCGCAGTGCCTGCGAGGGCGACGATCCTGATCGCGTTGATGGATGGACGCGCCTTACCGGCTGGTGAGCTGGCACGTTGCGCCGCTCTTTCGCCGCAGGCAACTAGCAGCCTGTCGGACTTAGCTCACGACTGCCGCCCATTTTCGCCCAGGATTTTTTGAAAACACCTTTTTTGGGTGATTTTACCCGTTATTGCCCTATATTTTGCTGTTTTCTTCATTTTCCTGCCCTACAGGCGCAATACGGCCATACGTTTTATATTCCATGCCAGACAAACAAGGCTCCATTCCCCTTGTGCCTGGCGCAGGCCGCGCAATGAGAACTGCCGAAACCCCATCACCGATTTGATGATGCCGAAGACGGGCTCTACCGTTTGCTTGCGTAGCCGGTAGATGCCGCGGCCAGCCTGGGTCTTCAGACGATGAATCATGGCCTGCATCAGGGTGGCATCTTCAGCCAATTCTTCAGGCTCGGTATGCCGCTGCCGCCAGTCCGGATGGTGATTTTCCCGGGCCACGGCAATAATAGGGAGTGATGCCCAGCGCCTCACAGGCTTCGACATTCTTTTCACTGCAGTAGCTGGTGTCGGCAACGAGCGCCTCTATGGGACCCAATACCGCAGCTTGGGTTTGCAGCGTCGCCAGCATGGGGAGTACCTGCTCTTTGTCATTTGGTGCCTGGCTGACACCCGTGGCCACCACCAGCATGGTCTGGTCATCGACGGCGGCCTGGG
>NZ_JAGDVS010000189.1 GCF_023255755.1 Acidithiobacillus sp.
CGGGATCGGTGGCTATTGATGGGGTGACATGCTCTGCATCAGGCGCATTGCCCACGTCAGGTACCGCCTTATCCTGTGCAGGCGCCGCCCGCTCCGGTACCGCTTCCTTCCCGGAAAACCCGTTACTGGGGGTAATGTCCGGTTCATCGTCGGCAATTCCCATCGCCGCTTTGTCACGGGACTGCTGCCAGACCTCCATGAGGTCCTTGTTCTTGATGGGAATACCCAACCGCCCGGCGATCCGTGCTGCATCCTGCTGGAACTGCTCATCGCCCGTAATCGTCAGCGGAGTGCCCTTTTTGAAGCGCTCCTGGGCCAACAATAAAGCGGTCTCAATGCTCTTGCTGCTGGTCTCCTTCATTTCAATGCGGGAGCCCTTGTCTTCAAAGAGTTCCGTGCCATCCGACTTGCGATGGTAATGCACGGAGTCGGCGTCCTGGTCATATTTCGACTGGATATCATCGAACATGGAGAGCCTCCGATGACCGGGATCCACGGGTTCCCCTTCAAAACCGTTCACCTTGCTGATTTCTTCGCCCCGGTGTTTGCGGGCATCCATCTCCACCAGCATGGTCGCAGCCAGTGCTTCGCCGGCATGGGATTTCTCCGTGAGAAAGCCCTCCCATGTGGGCACACCATGCGCTGCCAGGTCGGCGGCATGCTCTTCGGTCTGTTGCTGGATCAGCGGCTCCATATGACGCGACTGTTCCATCGCCATCAGGGATGGCCACGCGCCGGCGGGGGCGCCATCCTTCTCAAAGGCGGCCTCAATGTCGGCACGTTTGCCCACAAAATCCTTCAGCGCATCGGCGCGCTCCTGGCGGTGACGGTGGGCGATCTGTTCCATGCCCATCTGTGATCGGGTAATGGCGGCATCCCGTGCCGTTTTGAATTCGGCCAGCAGGGACTCGCGGGTGGCTTTCTGATCGGTGCTCATGAAGTGACTCCTCTATGCAGTACAATGCCCACTTGGTAATGGCCATCGGGAACCTGTTTGCGGCTCCCGATGGCGGCATCACATCAGCGCTCCATGCCTTTGGTCTGAGTCGCTTTTTTTGGGGACCTGGCCGGTTTGGATTTCTCCGGTTCCGCCGCGGCCCGCTCCGGCACAGGCTCACGGGGTTTCAGGGCATCCCGGGAGACGTTCAGCGTCTCACTGACGAGCTGGGACGTTTTGGCATTGGGCATCGCTGCCAGATCTTCATTTTCATGAACAATGCCACCACGGCCCTTGAGGTAGGTGTACTTTTCGTCCCCAGGACTTTTTTCGGCAACCGACATCGCCACAAAGGGCTCTTTCCCTTCCGGAGCCACTTTTTGCAGATTGACCTTGGTCGTTTTTTCACCCTCCTTGATGTAACCCACCAGAGCGGCCTTGTCGCCCTCACCATAGGCCTTAAACTCGACATCGGCTTTGTTCCGCTCACCCGTGGCCGGGTCATTACGCTCTACGGTCCCCTTGAGCTGACCACTCTTGTCCGCCCAGGCACGCATATTGATGTAGCTGCCATCTTCCACCTTGAGTGCGGCTTGAAGATGGGGATACTTCTTCGTTTCGGCATGTTGTTCCATGATGACTTCTCCTGTTTGCGTTGCGACACTTGCAATCGGTAATGGCCATCGGGGACCTGTTTGTGGTCCCCGATACTGACTGAAACGGCTAGCGTTCCAGTCCCAGGTCCTTTTGCCGCACCGCAGACCGTGCTTTCGCAGTTTTCCCGGAGGAATCCTCCTCACGTTTCTGTTGCATCCGCTTATCCAGTGCTTCATCCAGCGCTGGCGAGTTTCCCTTCTTGATCTGCGCACGTTCTGGCAGAAAATCCCTGCTGTGCTCCATGATGCTGCCTTTGGATATATCACCCGCGACGGCCAGGCCGAGTTCGTATTTACCGTTACCGGACAACCCACCGCGCTCAACGCGCTGGTAAATGACTTCGTTGCGTTGCGTGGGCTCTGCCGGCAACGCCGCTTTGTCCCGCACGATGCAGTCGATGCCCCGCCCGCTGGGAGCGATGTAGGACACATAATCGCCGGGATTCAGGGGATAGGCTTTGTTATCTTTCAGCGCATGCAGTCCTCCATCGAAAGCCTCTGTAAAGCGGGCTTCCTTCTCCGCGTTACGGGACACCTGTTCTGCGCGAATACCGGCAAGACGCTTTTGTTCGCTCACCTCATTTCTGGCGTTTGCCTCCGCCAGCTGCGAAGCACGCTCTGCGTTGAGTTTGTCGATCTCTGGCTTGTCCTTGACCATCTGGGCCGTCGTCATTTCCACAAAGGCGCTTTTGGACAGAGACTTGTAAGCGGTACGGCGCACGTCACCAAATGCTTTGTTCGTCATGCCCTGATTTCCGATGGATAGCGTGTTTATTGCCTCCATGGACGCCGCTGCCGCGTGCTTTATGATCTGGTCCTGCTGTACGGTTATAGGGCGCATGACCCAAGTGGAAACCGCTCCATTCTTATCCCGATCTATGGGGATCACGGTGACCTGAGATCCATGGACCGCGCTGGCAAATCCATCTTCTATGCAACCGGGACCATCACGATAAACCAGGTGATCCCCACGCCGTATTTCCGCCGGAGCCACTTTTTCTTCTGGCGGAAGAAAAGCACGATCCGCAACTTCCTTCTGGGGAAGGATGCCGAGACGCCGCCCATGATCACGCTGCATTTCCAGTGCCTGTTCCGTAATATACGCGGCCATGTCGTTAGCGGGCCTGTCCATCAGGTCGTCGATGATCAGGGGCTTCCCGCCTGGATCCAGTTCGGGCATGGTGATGTGCCAATGCAGTTGCGTCATATTGCCACCGGCGCCTACACGGGTTGCATGGGTGGTGAGCACCGCATCATCAGAAACCAGTTCACCCAGGCCGCCCGGCCCCCAGTCACCGCTATGGCGCAGGCTATTGCGGATATCTACCCCACGCTCCCCCAGCGCACTATCGAGCATATCCTGCAATTCCAGGGACTTTCCCGGATCAGCCAGGACAGCAGGATACCCACCCAGTCGTTCCATCGCGGAGACTAACTCACGGTCTTTCCAGGCCCGCCATTCTGCCGGAGTCGTTGAAATCGGCGCAATGTCCGGGGAAGCAACTACGTCAACTCCGTGCATCTCGTCCAGACGCTTGACCACGGCGCGGGCGGCATACACCGCGTTTCCCGTCCATTGCCGCTGCCATGCAGACTCCGACGGTGCCCACCGGAAGCCGTTCTTCTTCATGATCTCGCGGGTCTCTTCGTTGGGCCGGTCGTCGAACCTGAACTGGATGCGGTTGATGTCCTTATTCTCACGAACCGCCCCCCAGGAGTACCGCGTCTCACGATCCTCCAGGGACTGGGCCTTCTCCAGCACCTTGATGCGATCTTCCAGACGCTTGATGTTGGCGTTGTTGTTGCTGAGGGAGTACGAGGCAAAGCCTATATTGCCCATCACATCCGGGGTCAGCAGTTTTTCTGCCTGATCATCCCGGAAACCCAGTTGCACCAGAGCCTCGCGCTGTGCCTCTGGGCCATCCTTGTGATGCGTGCGGATCGCAGCATTGGTCGCCTTCATCCGCTCCTGGGCGGCCTTTGAGACCTCCGCCCGCTCCTTCAGCTTGCGCAGGGCATCGGGGTCGTCAGCGCTGATGGCGTAATCATTGACGTTCTTCGCCCGGCGCTCGTAATAATCGGCCTTGCCTAGCAGCTCAAAGCCTTTGCCGAAGTTCTGGTGAATGCGCTCTCGAAACCGACGATCGCTCTTTTCGCTGTGGTGCCCAATCTGGATTGGCTGACCAAAAGGAATGACATCCGCCATGCGCTTGGCCTGATCGATTCTGGCTGTCGCCCGCTGTCGCATTTTTTCCGCGAGCGCCTGATAGCGTTCCCGGCGAGCCTCGACCTTCTGTTCGTAGGCATTCCTCTGGGGGATCTCGGGAGTCTTTGGTGCTTTGCCATAAACCAAGCTGTGTTCGGCATCAAGTGCATTCCCTTTACCTGACTGATCCAGCCCATTCAATGTATGGGAAACGCGTGCTTCCAGCGCGGCATGAAGGCCCCGGCGCTGATCAATGTCCTTTTCATAATTCCGACTGGCGGGATCAATATGATCAATACCGGGTACCGCATTGGGAATGTGCCGGGTGAACTCATCCTTGTTGATCCGGCCATTCACGCTGTATGTCGCAATGATGTGGCTGTGCGGTTCCAGATCGTTTTTGTTTTCGTTGGCCTGAACTGGCTGCCAGCGCGTGGTGACTCCTTCCTTTCCATCTTCGCCCACGGAGAAATCGGCTTCCTTCAGGATGATGCCGTCGTAGGTCTTACCCGCCGGATCCACATAGGTGATCAGGTCACCCTTATTGAAGTCGGGAATGCGCATACCCGGGATATCCGGCTTTTCTGGGAAAAGCGACGAGTTGTCTGGCGAAAGCACCTGCTCTGGCAGGTTCTCCCGAATAAGCTCCGGGTATTTTTCCTGCTTCAATTCCAGCAGTGTTCTCGGAGGGAAGTGGTAGTCCATCTCTGCACCATGCTCCACCAGTTCCTGGATGCTGATGTAACCCAACTCAGGATAGCCCTCTCCCAGATCGGCCAGACCAAACGCCTGTAATTGCCCCTCACCGTCGTGGTCAATATCCTTTTCCATGATATACCAGTCGGCATTCCCCCTGTAATAGTGCAGCGATACGGGGGCCGTATCGCCCATGCCATCGGTTCCATAAGAAGCCGGCATTTTATCGATCAGTTCCTTCATCTCCCGCAGCTTGTCGCTGAAAAACGTTTTCTCTTCGCCATGCAACCCCGCTTCCGTTGCCATGCGCTGGCTGTTCGACATAAAAGGGCGTAGGCCCTCGGGGACATTCCGCAAGATCGGTTCGTCTCGTGATTGATCTGGGTGGGGCATGGCCACCTCTGCCGTACCAGCAGGCAAAGGGGACATACCGGATTCCATGGCCGGGCTATGGCCTGCAATCGCATGATCTACGACCTGCCCTCTGTCCGCTTCGACTACCAGCCCATTTACACGGGCCAACTCCAATTGCTTTTCCATGTAGGTCGCGGCTTTGATGCCATTATCAATAGCGGCACGCCGCTCTTCCGGGGTTAAATCCCTGGCCCATCCCGCGAGGTAGGCGGCATGCTGTTCGTCGGTCTGATCCGTGCTATTTCCCAGAAAGGGCACACCCAGGCGCTGGGACATGAGGTAGGCCCCAATTTCTGCGGTCATTTCTTCGGCAGCACGGCCTTTGACGGTCTTATACTGTTTGTCTCGGTTGAGCCGCGATGGGTGCCCCGTGGCATGGGTGAGTTCATGCGCCTTAGTGGCGTCATATCCGTGCTGATCGGTGAAGGTCTCTCGCGGCGGTAGTTGTATTCGGTCATCGCTAGAACGATAAAAGGCCATGCCTCCCGAATGCAGGATACCCACGCCCATTTGCTGCGCAATGGCGTCCAGTTCCAGTGTCTTTGGCAGCCGCTCGGATTCTGGCACGATCGCCATGGGCGGTATGCCATCGATCTGTGCCGCATTAAACAGGGCCACCCCCCGATACCCCACAAGCTTCTGCTGTTCGCTGCCCGTTTTCTCATCGTCCAACGTTTTGGTGATGGGTGCATAGATATGTGCCGCCGCATGTTCTCCTTTGCGAACACTCCAGCCCGCATCCCTGGCCTGTTTGTAGGTCATATATCGCGGATCATCGTGACCATGATCCATGGCAGCGATGGAGAGGATCATGGTATTGCCCGGGCTGTACATTTTTCCGGTGACCGGATTGTGGGGCATGGACATGGCCCCATATTGCGGTTCCCATGGTTTCTGCCAGGGCAGTTTCTGGCCAGAGGCCAGTGCGTCATTTACGCGCTTTACCACGCCATCCAGTATGTCGTTTTTGCTGGTTGCCATCAGATCACCTCCAGATTGAGTCCTATCTGGTAATGGCCATCGGCAACCTGTTTGTGGTGGGTGCATCGACAACGGTAGAAGGCGTAATGGTTACGCGCGGCCAGCGCTGGTCATGACGCAGACTCAGAGACAGGATCGAGGCGTCTTTGCCGGCCTTGCGGAGCAACCAATCCATCCCCGGCTGATCTGGTCGATCCGGCATAGAAAGGCCCGTGCCCTGGGGAAAGATCACCACATGCTGTCCCGCCCCCAGTGCGGAAAACATCTTGCGCAACGCAAAGGGGCGCTGCTGATCCAGCGGCAACAAGGTGTGGCGGCCAACCAGCCACCCGTAGGCCTTGAGCAAGACGCTATATACCGGATGCCTGGCGTAATCCGGATCCACTGCGAACAGACAATGTGTCAGTTGACGTTCTCGCGCCAGCCAAAGGGCCACAGCGGGGCCATCCAGTAATGAGGTGTGGGATCGCACGATAATCAGCATGTCGCGCTGTCCGCGAAAGCCAGCGAAGACTGACGATGCTGCGTATTCCAATCCACGACACGCGGAGAGAGCCACAGGCATTCGGTGCGCTGGCGTTTTGCCTTACCAGCCGTACTCATGGCATCGAAGGTTTTTACCCGGCCAGCGGCGGCAAGGTCCATGGCATATTCCCGCCGTTCCCATCCTACGTCTTCCAGGGGTTGATACAGCGGCGTGCGATAGCCCGAAAGAAGGACCATGCCCCGTGTATTCAAAAGAGCATCCACCAGACAGGCCTGGTCGCCATCGTCGATTTCCGTGTGATATCCGGAGCGGCCATTCTTTGCGGTCCGGGTGGATTCGACATAGGGCGGATCCACATAGAATAAGGTATCCACGGCATCCCATCGCCGAATGACCTTGGCGCCATCGTCCTGCTCAATGCTGACCTGACGCAGACGTTCGGCAATGGCCGGGAGTTTTTCGACGTGCCCACGGAAAGATGCCTGCTGGTCTCGTGCTATCGAATAACCCCAGTTGGTTGCAGCGCGATCACCAAAGGATCCCGTACCGCTGATGCCCTGGCATTGTGCGACAAAAAAACCCCACGCCTGCAGGACGGGATCGGCATCATCCAGGCATTCCAAGGCCCGCGCATATTCCATGCGCGCATAAGGGGTCCATTCCAGACGGTCCAGAAGCGATTGCCGGCTGCCGGGGTTTTGCAATACCCGAAAAAAATTGACCAGCAGTCCGCTTCTGTCGTTGTAGACCTCGACCTTGGCGGGCTCCCTGGCCAAGAGGATGTTTGCAGCACCGCCGAATGGCTCTACATAAGTGGTGTGCGGTGGAAACAGTGGCGTGATGGTTTTCACCATGCGCGCTTTTCCGCCCATCCAGGGGAAGGGTGTGGCGTTGCGATAGTTGGACAGCGGTCGCGCGACTGCTGGAATCTCTGCGCCGGTCATCGTTCGATACCCCGCTTTTTTTCGGGCTCCCGGCATGCCCTGTCTATAGCCCTTTTCCACTTTGTGTCCAGGGTCGGCGCATTGATCTGGATGCGGGCAAGGATGTTTTCCGCCTCCACGTTCTTGGCCTGGCTTGCGGACTGGCCGGAATGATCCTGTGATGGGGCGGTTCCTCGACCCGTGCCCGGGATACGTTCCGGTTCCGTCCGTTGAGGTACTCGCGGGCGAGAATCCAGCACTTTCGGTTTCAGTACCTCATTCCAGTCCTTGGCGCCTTCTGGGAATTCCTTACGGATACTAAAGGTGGACATACCAGGCGTCTGGCTTTGTTCTGCCAGGTGTTCCTCCATTTGGCGCGCATATCCATGCCCCGCCGTGTCATTATCGAAGGCTAAAATCACTTCTTGGGGCTGGTTTTTCTGAATCAGCGCCGCCAACGCTTTTTTTGCCGCTGCAGAAGGGGTGCCGCCCGTAGACACATAAATATCTCCTGGTCGGCAACCATCCATCTGCGCTTTGGAAAGTGCATCGATGGACGACTCGCAGAGCACCATCTTCTGGCAGGTCCCCACATCCTCTGGCGGCCGTTCGTCCCGACTGTTGAAGTCTTTGTGCTTGAAAACCGTGATGCCCCGTTGACCATGAAAGCCACTAAACGATTTTTCAGTGCCGGCACCCTTCTTTTCCCATCCGGAAAGGACGGCCTTGTTATCCTGATCGACGGCGACATTGGCAAAGGCCACGTTGTGGAGTTCGCCGCCGCCCGGCGTGCGGTAAATGTCTGTGCGCATACTGCGGTCGCCATAAGCGGCAATGGTTTTGATATCCAGCCCACGCTGATCCATCAGGTAGCGTAGGGATTTTGGGGTGAGAAGGGGCAAGGATTTCCACTCATCTTTGCGATTTTCAATCTGTAGAGCCGGGGGGACACTTGCTGCGCGCTGCTGAGCTTCTCTTTGCCACTCGGCCCGCTTGTCACCGGCAAAGTCCCGAAGGTATTTGCGGGCATCCCCCAGAGAGCCGTTATTCAGGACGTGGGCCTGTGTAAACTGGATGACGCCGCCTTTGTCGTGATCCTTGTTCTGCTGGTGGAAGTACAGGTTTTTGGCCGTATTGATGACGATGGCGTCGCCAGAGGGGCTGCGGTATTTCTCCCAGGTCCTGGTGGATTCTTTGACGTCCATCACCCACCCATGCGCCTCCGCCAGACGATTCAGCGGTATCTCGGTGTTGAATCGCTGCAATTCGTCACGACCAGCGTCCCGATAACGATGGTCCAGATCGTTCAACAGGGACTGCGCTTCGGCCAGACGCTCAGGTTGGGTATAGGCGGTCAGCGCATTGGCAGCGACCTGAAAATCCGGGTGCCCATGCGCCTGCATGAAATGCAGGGCATTCCCCTTGTTGTCGTGGTGGTTCTGGTCACGGTAGAGCCACTTGCCATCAGGCAGGCATGAGATGCTGAGATGTTCAGCATGATCCGGGCTCTCCGCAAGAAAACGCCCGGGTCCGGTCTGCTGGAGACCGTAGCCATGATCGGATACGATAGCTGGCAATGGGATTCGGGTGAGGGCTTCGGTGTTGATGGATGCAGCCATGGCTCAATCTCCAGATAGGTGGTTCTGTCTGGTAATGGCCATCGGGGATCTGTTTGCGGTCCGGTCGCTGTATCAGCTACGGGCTGGAGGATTCTGCTTCTGAGGATAATCCATCAGGGATTCCGCTCAGAATACCGGGTTATGTCTCGGTGCATACTGCGAATATCAGTGCATCCTGTTGGTGCGGGGTGCTGACGCATGAATCCAATGGGGTCCTCGAAGGATGCCTGGATGGCCGGACTAGACTGCAAGCGGTCGTTCGGTTTGATGATGTTTCTAGCTGCTGCTATTTTGCATCTGTGGATTATTCTATAGCGCAAATCTTGTTGATATTGTGGGTTATATTGATGTACAAGGATGATTCTAACTCGCCACAGATATTCTATTTCTCATAACAGCAATAGTGGAAAGAAAAGTATGTCACAACAAACTTATCAGGTTCGTGTTGAACGCACCGACTCCATGCACGTTACCGCAAGCGTAAGAGGGTTTGATATCCCGCTTGGCGCCAAGCGGGCCGATCCTACAGCGGGTTTTAACCCAGTTGAAACCCTTCTTTCCGCCATGGGGGCTTGCCTGCTGACCGCCATCAGCTTCGTGGCGGAGGCCTCTCATATTTTGCTGGCCGGGGCCAGGATAGAGCTGGAAGCCACGCGGCAAGATCGTCCCCCTGTCCTGACGGATATCCGCTATGTGTTGCACCTGAAAAGTGATGCTTCCCCGGAGCAACTGGATCATCTGTTAGATATAGCCAAACGGAATAGCACGGTATTTCAGACGATATCGCTCGCGGTTCCTGTCGAGGGTCGCTGGAAAGTCGATCTGTAATTCTTTGATGCCATACTCAGGTTGCTGACTTTACGTTATCTTTTCAGATTTGTTCAACGCTTCAAACACCGCCTCGGCGTCGCCGATAACTTTGGTAGCCATGGCGAAACGGGTGATACGGATGGCTTCCACCACCTTGGCAGCAGGAATATCCTGTTGCACGATTTTGTCAGCCATGGCCTGCACACAGGCGTGGCTGGACCCGGCGAGGGCTGCTGCCAGATAAATCAGGGTGCGGGTTTCGTCATCCAGAGCACCCTCTTGAGGCATGGAAAACGCACGGGAGCGCATATGCTCATAGATGAGTGCAGGATCTGCCGTGACGGATTTTTCAATGGCATCAGGCACACGGCCCATGCCCTGCCGCATACCGGCTAGAATCTGTTCAACACTAAGGGATTGCTGATCGGACATAACGTACTACTCCTTTTCAGATAAGTGGCGTAACGATCTAGGCACGGTTCATCAAAAGCAAGGTGTGGTAAAACGGTTCCGAAGGACCGGAAACCACATAGGGTGCTACCTGCATAAAAGCCTGCTGGAAGCGCGGGTCCAGATGAGAGTTCTCATGATCCCATACGGAATCCCAGACGCCATGCATGAGATAGCTGCGCAAGCTCCCATAACGGTTCGTATTTGCCAGTATTTCGGTACTGAATGCCTTGCGATAGTTTAAGTTTTCCTTGGAGCCTGGCTGTCCGAGTCCGTTGGCATCGGACTTCGGCTCAAAGGTGTTCTGTGCAACTTTCAGCAGTGGTCCTACTTTGGCTTCTACCAGGCCATGCACATCATCTGGCACCATGACATGGTTGACCACGGTAACGAGTCTGCGCTCCGGCGTATCTTCTTGTTGGGCCAGAAAGCTGGCAATGGCCGGGCCGCTATCGAAAACCTTCTTCCGGTCTCCCGCTAGGAGGCTGGCATACACCCCGGCCAGGGGCAGGAGTTCGGCGGGTTCGGCACTGCCCGGTGGCGTGAAATCCAAATGGGGCACCAGACGGTCCTGCAACCATTCGGCCAGTTTGGCATTCTGCAGGGCGGTGGGATGGGCGAAACGCACCATCAGGATATTGTAAAAGGGCAGACGTCCCTGTGCCGTGGCCTGAGCGTTGGCGTTGGCAAGGATGCCTTTATATTCCGGGGGGTAGTTCTTGACCATGGTGGAAGTGCCACGCATCTGTTTGAGGGTTACACCCAAGAATTCCGGGGAACCCTTCAGGCGGATTGCCAGTTCCTGCGCGACAGTCATAACTTTTTTCTGCTGGGGCGGCGTAACCCGAAATTCTGCCACATAGCTCACCGGGAACCGGGGTATGCTGCCGCCTTTTGGGTCTGCCCTGCGGTCCCCGCCATGCTGATGAGTGGCGCGCTCAGGGCAGCGGTAGCCGCCGCTGCTCCGGCAACAAGAAATTGACGACGTTTCATGCGAGTCTCCTATTGCAATGGTTCAATCAAAGTACGTATATTATACACTTCTTATTTTACGTCAAGGAGTACGGCTTGGTGAATCCGGTAATCAACCCAATAACCCTAGCGCTGATCACCCTCAGCGCTCAAGTGGCAGCACAGCATCCCGGCCATGGGAAATGTCAGTTGGATCGCCTTAAAACCCTGGGGGTAGCTCAGGAAGATGTGGAAACCGTCCTGGAGATTGCGCGGCATATCCGCGAAGAGGTGACCACTCGATTTGATGAAGCATTGGATGCGGTTCTGCTGGCGACGCTCACATCGGCCACACCGCAACGCGCTGAGGCCGTTTCAGTAACTGCGGAATGTTGCGGTACGAGCAACCGCTGCTGCTGAGAGGTTTTCTATGGTGTTATGCCTATACGTTTGACCTGAAAAGGGGTTTGACCATGTCCTGTTGTGATCGCACTGCGTATTCCGGCGGCATCCGGCCACTGATTCCACGATGATCCGGCCACCGATTCCATGAACATCTGGCCCCCCGTTCCACGGGCATCCGGCCACTGATTCCACGGCCATGCGGCCACCCCTGGGGGCAGGGGCGACGTTGGGTAGTTTTGTTCATCATGACCTCTTTTGCGGAGCAAGGAGGTTTTTGTGGAGCGACTATCCATGCGCAAGATTCGAGAAGTATTACGATTGAAGTACGAGGCGGGACTATCCGCCAGGGCGATCGCCCGCAGCGTCAATGCCGGCAGGACAACGGTGCAGGAATACCTTCAGCGTTTTGCGGCGAGCGGTCTTTCCTGGCCCACGGAGCTGGATGATGCGGCTTTGGAAAGCCGATTGTTCCCTCCGCCACCACTGGCTGGCATGGCGCGACCAGAACCGGACTGGACGGTTGTCCAACACGAGCTGCGGCGCAAGGGGGTCTCCTTGTCGCTCCTCTGGCAGGAATACAAGGAGCGGGAACCCGACGGGTTCCAGTATTCGTGGTTCTGTGACTGTTACCGCGCCTGGCTGGGTCGCCAGGATCTCGTCATGCGGCAACACCACCGGCCGGGAGAGCAGTGCTTCATCGACTATGCGGGGATGACCGTACCGGTCACGGATCCCGGCACGGGGGAACTCCGCCCGGCCCAGATCTTCGTCGCGGTCCTGGGTGCATCGGCCTACACCTATGTCGAAGCCACCTGGAGCCAAAGCCTGCCGGACTGGATCGGCAGCCACGTCCGGGCGTTCACCTTCTTCGGCGGGGTGCCCGAGATCCTGGTGCCGGACAACCTCAAATCGGGCATCGCCAAGACCTGCCGCTACGAACCCGATGCCAACCCCACCTATGCGGAGATGGCCCGCTATTACGACGTGGCGGTCATCCCGGCTCGCGTCAGAAAACCCCGGGACAAAGCCTTGGCGGAGGTCAGCGTGCAAATCGCCGAGCGCTGGATTCTGGCCCGGCTACGCCATCGCCAGTTCTTCACCCTGGCGGAACTCAACGCGGCCATCCGCTCCTTGGTACTGCAGCTCAACACCAAGCCCTTCCGCAAGCGGCCGGGCTCCCGCGCGGAGGTCTTCGCCACCCTGGAGGCCCCGGCGCTCAAAGCGCTCCCGGATGCACCCTATGAATACGCACAGTGGAAACGGGCCAAGATCCACCCCGATTATCATGTCGAAATCGACCGCCATTACTACTCGGTCCCTTACCCGTTGGTGGGAAAAACCGTGGATGTCCGTTACAGCAACGCTACCGTGGAGATCTTCCACCGCGGCAAACGGGTGGCCTCCCACCTGCGCGGCAAGGCACCTCATGACTTCACCACGGTGGAAAGTCACATGCCGCCTTCCCACCAAGCCGCCCGCTGGTCACCGGAAAAGCTCCTGGAGCAGGCGGCGCGGATTGGACCGCACACCCGCACCCTGATGGAAGCCCTGATGCTGCGGCGCCGTTACCCCCAGCAGGCCTTCCGCAGCGGCATGGGCATCCTGCGTCTGGCCAAGACCCATGATCGGACCCTCATGGAGGCCGCCTGCGCCCGCGCCCTGCATATCCAGGCCATCAGCTACCGCTCGGTGGCCTCCATCCTGGACAAAGGGCTGGATCGTCAGGCGTCAGAGCAGCCGGATCGCCCCATCATTCACCATGGAAACATCCGTGGTCCTGAATATTTCCATTGAAAAGGAACCTTACCATGTATACCCACCCTACCTATGATCGGCTCCGTACACTCCACCTGAGCGGCATGCTCCATGCCCTGGAACACCAGGAACAGCATCCGGAAATCGCCGCCATGCCCTTTCTGGAACGTCTCGGGATCCTCCTCGACGCCGAATGGAGTCTGCGCGATCAAAAACGCCTGCAATCGCGTTTGCGTGCGGCCCGACTGAAACAGCCCGCCACCCTGGAAGATTTGGACTGGCAGGGATCCCGGCGCTTCGACCGCAGCCTCCTGCAGAGCCTGACCAGCGATGAGTGGATCCGCCAACATCGCAATGTGCTCGTTCTGGGACCCACCGGTGTCGGCAAGACCTACATCGCCTGTGCCCTGGGCCATCAGGCCTGTCGGGACGGCTATCATGTGCTCTACCAGCGCCTGCCCAGGCTGCTCGCCGACCTTGAAATTGCCCATGCGGACGGCCGCTATCCCAAGCTCCTCCAGCGCCTGGCGAAGATCGATGTGCTCGTGCTGGACGACTGGGGGCTGGAAGCCCTGACTGATCGGAACCGACATGACCTCCTGGAGATCCTGGATGACCGTTATCAAACCGGTTCCACCCTGGTCACCAGTCAATTACCCGTCGAGCACTGGCACGACAGCATTGGCGATCCCACCTTGGCGGACGCCATTCTGGATCGCCTGATCCACAACGCCTACAGGCTAACAATCGACGGAGAATCCATGCGGAAGAAACAGCGGTTGACCCCATCGGCCCAGTCGGCGTAACGTCCTTTTACCCACGTCGCTACGCTCCGCCCGCCCCGGCCGAATGGCCGTGGACAGAGTGGCCGGATCATCGTGGAATCAGTGGCCGGATGCCGATGGATTGAGTGGCCGGATGGCGTGGAATGCGCATCGCACCATCAAAGATGTCAGTACCGTCCAAAAAACGGCGGAAGGGGTCGCCGTGCATGTCGACCAATCGGTAGAAGCAAAAAAAGTCTTCGCCATGGTTGAAAATTGTCAGACCGGTCAATGCGACTGCATGAGCACTCAGACCAAGGCCAAGGTGACAGGAATGGAAGTGCGTCAGGGAGAAAATGGCACGGAAATTCATATTGCGGGTAACTTGACACCCGAAGAAATCGCTGAAGCCATGGCGCGTTCTACCAAAACGCTCTGAATCCTCATCCACGTGGATTGCAGGAGGAGGTTGCGTCATTTTCACTCTCCCACCTTATAATGCCATCTTCTTCGTGAGGGTGGCGGAATGAACGTGCTATCGGTAAGGCGCTATGGCGAGAGGTTCCTGGGTTTCCTGCCCTTGCTCCTGCCACTTTTGCTGCTGCCCCCGATTCT
>NZ_JAGDVS010000070.1 GCF_023255755.1 Acidithiobacillus sp.
CCGCCCGCAGCCGCCCAACCGGGTTGATGTGCCTGCAATATGTCTGACAGGGGGCGACGCTGGCCAAATCCCTGGTCGTGGCCATGATAGAAGCCCAAGGCTACTTCAGGGTATCTCCAGCACAAATAACCATCGCCGGTATCAAAATCCACCAGCCACAGTCCGGAAACGACCACGCCCAGCCTTTCCATCTTGTTAATCCAGCGCTGAACAATCTCTTCGTAGCGGTCCTCGTGCCGGGTCAATGCCGCGCGGCTCTCCATGCCGGCGCGCATGGACTCCAATACTGGAGCCAATTCGTCGTGCGCCTGGGCGGTAATAAAACGCAGCAGAGGGAAAATGGCCTCTGCCTCGTGCAGGGAGAACACCCTTGCCTGGCCGGGTCGTTGGATGGCGAAGATCGCATCACCATGTCCGTGTGGTCCGTCTGAATCAGGCACGGGAAGACCTCCGTCGATATAAATCGCGTAGCTCCTGAATGCCGAGCCACCATCCACCCATAAGGTATAAGACGGCAGCGAGAATCACCAGGCCGAGCACCCGTAACAGCCGTCCCCAGAGGGGCAGCGACAGCCAAAGGGCAGCATCTCCCCGCAACCACAGCAAGACGATCCCCATGAGTAGGGCCAACCCTGCGGTTTTTAACAGGAAGCCCCCCCAGCCCGGCTGTGCCTGATAAACCCCGTCGCGGTGCAGACGACGCCAGAGCATAAAGGCATTGACCAGAGCCGCCGTACTGGTCGCCAGAGCCAGACCCAGTTGCTGCAACGGCCAGGCCAGGATAAGACTGATACCCATGTTGACGGCGACGCTGATCATGCCGAAACGCACCGGTGTGCGCGTGTTCTGATGGGCGTAGAAGGCAGGGGCGAGTACCCGTGCCGCAATGATCGGCAGGATACCGAGGCCATAACCTATCAGGCTCAAGGCGCTTTGCCGGGCATCTTCTGCCGTGTAGGCCCCATAACGAAACAGGCTGATCAGCAAGGGCTGCGCGAGAATGAGCAGACCGACGGTAGCAGGCAGGCCAATGAGCCAGGTCAGACGCAAGGCCCAGTCCAGCGTTTGCGGGAATTGCGGCGAGCGCTCTGCCGCCTGCCGGGAGAGCAGCGGCAGCACTACCGTCCCCAGCGCTACTCCAAAGACGCCCAAAGGAAACTCCACCAGACGATCGGAATAATACAGATAAGAGACCACATTGCCCCCCACTAAAGAGGCGAGAATAGTGTTCAGAAACAGGTTAATCTGCGCTACCGATGCGCCAAAAGCCGCAGGCCCCATCAGCCGCAGTAATTTGCTCACGCCGGGGTCGCGGCGGCGCAGGCGCGGCCAGTGCAGATGCCCGACCCACTTTAGTGCGGGCAGTTGAAAAAGTAACTGCACCACGCCGCCGATAAGCACGCCCCAGGCCACTGCTACGGCGGGTTGTTGCAGGTGCGGTGCCCAGAACACGGCTGCGGCGATGATGCTGAGATTCAGGAAGACCGGCGTAAAAGCAGGCACCGTAAAATGCCCGTAGGTATTGAGTACGCCGCCGGCTAGCGCTACCAGTGAAATAAAGAAAAGGTAGGGGAAGGTGATACGCAGCAGCTCTACGGTGAGGTGAAACTTGTCCGGATGGGCCGCGAAACCGGGCGCGATGGCATAGACAACGGCACTGGCACTCAGTATCCCAACGATGGTGACGACCGCCAGGGTAAGGGCCAGCCAGCCCGCCACGTCGGCGACAAAAGCCTGAGTCTCCTCGATAGAGCGTGTCGCCCGATATTCTCCCAGCACCGGGACGAATGACTGAGAAAATGCCCCCTCACCGAACAGGCGCCGGAACAAATTCGGGACACGGAAGGCGACGAAAAACGCGTCGGCCATTTCTCCCGCGCCAAAGAGCCGCGCCAGAATCACGTCGCGGGCAAAGCCCAACAGGCGTGACACCATGGTATTACTGCCCACCTTGAGCACGCTGCGCAGGGGGTGGCGACTGGTCATGAGCGCGAAAAATATAAGGGATCGGGATTCATCGGTGGATGATGGCACGCGAACAGAGTAACGCCAAGACGGCGGCCCTGATAGATATTCTCTATCCCGGCGTCAAAAAGCATTCCCCGGTAATCATCACATCAATTAAAACTTATGAAAAAAATAATTAATAGTGATTAGTGTTTATGATTTGCGGGCACTATAGTCACTCCATCGCTGCAGACGTAGCGATTGCGCCGGGGGCACCGGCGTCGGGCAACTGCATGGAGGTGGCATATGGCCGTCAAGACCTATAACGCGGGTGTGAAGGATTACCGGAACACCTATTGGGAACCGGATTACAACGTCAAGGATACCGATATCCTTGCGGTCTTCAAAATTACTCCCCAGGCGGGCGTGGATCGTGAGGAAGCCGCTGCTGCGGTTGCCGCCGAATCTTCCACCGGTACCTGGACCACGGTGTGGACCGATCTCCTCACCGATCTCGACTACTACAAGGGTCGTGCGTACAGGATCGAAGACGTTCCTGGCGATGATACCTGTTTCTACGCGTTCATCGCCTACCCCATCGACCTGTTCGAAGAAGGTTCCGTGGTCAACGTCTTCACCTCGCTGGTTGGTAACGTCTTCGGCTTCAAGGCGGTGCGTGCGCTGCGCCTGGAAGACGTCCGTTTCCCCATCGCCTACGTCAAAACCTGCGGTGGGCCACCCCACGGGATTCAGGTCGAACGCGACATCATGAACAAGTATGGTCGTCCATTGCTGGGCTGCACCATCAAGCCCAAGCTGGGTTTGTCGGCCAAGAACTATGGTCGCGCCTGCTATGAAGGTCTGCGTGGTGGACTCGACTTCACTAAAGACGACGAGAACGTCAACAGCCAGCCTTTCATGCGCTGGAGGCAGCGTTTCGACTTCGTCATGGAAGCCATCCAAAAGGCCGAGGCTGAGACCGGCGAGCGTAAGGGGCACTACCTGAATGTTACCGCCCCGACTCCGGAGGAAATGTACAAGCGTGCGGAGTACGCCAAGGAAATCGGCGCACCCATCATCATGCACGACTACATCACCGGCGGCTTCTGCGCCAACACGGGTCTGGCCAACTGGTGTCGCGACAATGGCATGCTCCTGCATATTCACCGCGCCATGCATGCGGTGCTCGACCGTAACCCCCATCACGGCATCCACTTCCGTGTGCTGACCAAGATTCTCCGTCTGTCTGGCGGCGATCATCTGCACTCCGGTACGGTGGTAGGCAAGCTCGAAGGCGACCGCGAGGCGACCCTGGGCTGGATCGACATCATGCGGGATAGTTTCATCAAGGAAGATCGCAGCCGCGGTATTTTCTTCGACCAGGACTGGGGCTCCATGCCGGGTGTGATGCCGGTCGCTTCTGGCGGTATCCACGTTTGGCACATGCCGGCGCTGGTCACCATCTTTGGTGATGATTCGGTGTTGCAGTTCGGTGGCGGCACCCTGGGTCACCCTTGGGGCAATGCGGCCGGCGCTGCGGCCAACCGTGTCGCGCTGGAAGCCTGTGTGGAAGCCCGCAACCGTGGTGTGGCTATTGAGAAGGAAGGCAAGGCTGTGCTCACCGAGGCCGCCAAGCATTCTCCCGAACTCAAGATTGCCATGGAAACGTGGAAAGAGATCAAGTTCGAGTTTGATACGGTCGACAAGCTGGACGTTGCCCACAAATAAGCAGGTTTATCGTGTACCCCTGGCGGGGGTGCTTGGATCCCCGCACCGGTGGGCACGTCTTGATGCCTAGGAGCTTTTTATGAGTGAAGTGCAAGATTATAAATCCCGTCTCTCCGATCCGGCGAGCCGGAAGTTCGAGACACTGTCTTACCTGCCCGCCCTGACCGCGGAGCAGATCCGTCAACAGGTTGCGTACATTGTTTCCAAGGGCTGGAATCCGGCGGTAGAACATACCGAGCCGGAAAACGCCTTCGGCAACTATTGGTATATGTGGAAGTTGCCCATGTTCGGCGAAACCGACGTGGACACTATCCTGAAAGAAGCGGAAGCGTGCCATAAGGCGAATCCCCATAACCACGTCCGTATCGTCGGCTATGACAACTTCAAGCAGTCCCAGGGTACCTCCCTGGTAGTCTATCGGGGCAAGACCGTATAAGCCCCGTGCCGTACCGCTCAGGCTTTTTGCGCTGAGCAGGTGCGGCGCTTGTCGAGAACATCCCCTGCTATCCCTCCAGGTTGCTGATAGCGTGAATGTTCCCGTCAAGTGCCGTGTTTCCCTGCCCGAGGAGAATCATCTCATGAACGACCAGCTGGCCGAATATCGCATCAAAAAAGAACCCTATTACCGCGCTACTGGTGATGAAGTAGCGCTTTACGAAGCCGCTTACAGCGTGCGCATGCCGATGATGCTCAAGGGCCCCACGGGCTGTGGCAAGACCCGCTTCGTGGAGTATATGGCCTATAAGTTGGGCAAGCCGTTGATTACGGTGGCTTGCAATGAGGATATGACGGCTTCTGACCTGGTCGGACGTTTCCTGCTCGACCCGCAAGGCACCCGCTGGCAGGATGGGCCGCTGACCATGGCGGCCCGTTTGGGCGCTATCTGCTATTTGGATGAGGTGGTGGAGGCTCGTCAGGACACCACTGTGGTCATCCATCCGCTGACCGATAACCGCCGTGTGCTTCCCCTGGAAAAGAAGGGCGAGCTGGTGCAGGCGCATCCCGATTTCCAATTGGTGATTTCTTACAATCCGGGCTATCAGAGCCTCATGAAGGATCTAAAGCAGTCGACCAAGCAGCGTTTCGGGGCACTGGATTTCAACTATCCAGATCACGAAATTGAGACGGAAATTGTCTCTCACGAGACTGGGGTCAGCAAGGAAGTTGCCGGAAAGCTGGTTTCCATTGCCGAACGTGCGCGCAATCTGAAAGGACACGGCCTGGACGAAGGCATCTCCACCCGTATGTTGGTCTACGCAGGCTCCTTGATCAGCAAGGGTGTTGAGGCGAAGGCTGCCTGCCGGGTGACCTTGGTACGTCCAATCACCGATGACCCCGACATGCGCGACGCGTTGGATGCGGCGGTGACCACTTACTTCTGAGTTCTCACGTTCGCCTAGTAGTGAAGAGGGCCGCGACGATCATGGAGGACGCATGAAACATCTGGAAGATTATGCAGAACTGCTGGAGGCTTTTGGCGATGAAAGCCAGGCCATCCTGCAGAGTAACTGGCAAGAAGCCGCCCGAATTTTTAGTCCTGCCGGTCTGGATCGATATCTGGATGGCGCCATGGGGTTGCGATCTCTGGGCAAGGGCGATGGTTTGGTGAGCAGTTATCTGGATGCAGCCCCTCACGTCGCCCGCGAAATGGGAGAAGATGCCGTCTGGGAACTGGTGGGCGCCGTTATGAAAATGGCGTCCAAAACCAGCGGTGCGGTACTGGAGGCTGTGGTGTCCACCAGCCCGACAGCCGCCAACCGTCTGGCCGATCTGGAGCTCTTCAAAAGCTATCTCGGCATGTTGGAACGCCTGCTTGCGCAAGTGCCGCGCGCGCTGCGACCCATGCTGGAAAATATCGACCAGCTTTTTGGCTATTTGACGCTGGGTGGTTTGCGCCGCTGGGCACTCTGGGGTGCACACGCCCATCGTACAGACTTTGCGGCGCAGATTGCCTACTTTTCCCTGAAAAGTCCGGAAGCCCTGGCTATGCTTCAGCAGGAGCGTAAAGGTACGCTTTTTGTTGATATCCAGCGTCGTCTGCGTATGTATTTGAGGGCATTATGGGGACGAGATTTCTTCCTGCGCCCCACTAGCGGTGACTTTGAAGACCGCGAAGGTTACCGGCCTTATATCGAAGGGATTTTCATCCATCTTCCCGATGCCTACGACGATTGGGAAGGTATCGATGGAATGACCCGCTATCGCGCCGTGGCGGCTCACGCCGCCGCGCATGTGGCTTACATGCACAAGGCGATCTCGGCTGAGGCACTTAACCCTGAGCAGATGGCCGTAATCGGTTTGCTGGAGGATGCACGGGTGGAGGCACTGGCCATGCGCGCCTTCCCTGGACTACGCGCAATCTGGACGCCTTTTCACACCGCGGTGGCCGGGCCGGTTGCCACTATGGGGGAACTGTTTTCCCGACTGGCGCGGGCGATTATTGATCCCGCCTATAAGGACGACAATGCCTGGGTGCAGGAGGGTCGGCAAGCCTTTGGGGAGGCAAAGGCCCGCTGGGACGATCCACAACTTTCCTGGGATTTGGGTGTGCGACTGGCGGACACCCTGCGTAAGGAAAAGATGACTTACCATGCCCGTACCGACATCCCCGATATCCCCTATCGGGATGATAACCGCTATATCTGGGAGTTTGAGGAAATCAACTGGGAAAGTGAAGCGACTATCCTTCCCGGCGCCCAGGTGCGGAAATACGTCAGCGTCATGGAAATGGTCAACGAGATTGATACCGAACTGGCCGGTGACGACGCCCAGGAAGTCTGGGTACTGCAATCCGAGCTTTTCCCCTACGAAGATATGGGGCTGAGTTACAACCAGATGGAAGGCAAGGAGCCGGTTTCTGATCCCTACCATTATCCGGAGTGGGATTATCAGATTCAGACCAATCGCCCGCACTGGGTAACGGTGCTGGAGCATCGGCCCAGGATCGGCGATGTGCGCGTTGTGCGTGAGGTGCTGGACAAGTACAAGCCGGTCTCCAGCCGGCTCAGATACCTCATTGAGGCCTTGCAACCCCAGGGCGTGCAGCGCCTGCGCAAACAGGAGGACGGCGACGAGATCGATATGGAAGCCGCCGTGCGCGCACTGGTGGATATCCGCATGGGTCTGGCGCCGGATACCCGCATTCACATGCGTAACTTGCGCAAGGTGCGCGATCTGGGGGTGCTGGTATTGATGGATCTGTCCGAGTCGACCAACGACAAGGTCCATGGTTCGGAAGACACTATCCTCCAGCTTACGCGGGATGCGACGGCACTGCTCGCCGACGCCATGAACCGTATTGGTGATCCCTTTGCCATTCACGGATTTCATTCCGATGGGCGGCATGATGTCGCATATTACCGCTTTAAAGACTTTGACGAGGCGTATAGCGATGAGGCCATGGGGCGTATTGCGGGTATGACCGGCAAGCTTTCCACGCGCATGGGGGCGGCCTTACGCCATGCCGGGCACTACCTGCGTCATCAGCGGCAATCGAAAAAACTGTTGCTGGTTATTACCGATGGCGAGCCAGCGGATATTGATGTACGCGATCCGCAGTATCTGCGCTACGACGCGAGGAGGGCTGTGGAGGAACTGGGGCGGGACGGGGTGATGACCTATTGTCTGAGCCTTGATCCCCACGCCGATGAGTATGTGTCGCGGATTTTCGGGGCGCGCAATTATCAGGTGATCGACCATGTGGAACGCCTGCCGGAGCGTCTGCCCATGCTCTATGCCGGCCTGACTCAGTAACTTTGCAACTGGGGAGGCGCCAGCGCTGGCTGTTTGAACTATTGCTGCTGGCGTTCATGCTCATCGGTGTCAAGGACACATCGATGGTCGCTACGTCGGTGTGATTTTCCTACCCGTTATCCTCTGGCACTTGCTCCGGATGGGTTTGTAGATTTCAGGGCCTGCTCTCTTCCAGCTTCCGGGGGTGAATCAGCAGTGGGGTAGCGGTTCGCACCATAGCCTTACTGCTGCGATGTTGGTTCGCTTCCACCGGGCAGGCAGGCCTGCGATGATAGTGCGCATATAACTGTTCCCAATCACGGCGAGCTTCAGCGGGCTTGGCGCGTGCCAGGGCCAGCATCCCAAAACCATCGTCATCCCAGCCGCAGTCACTGAGCACGGCTTCGGGCCAGCGCTGCATATAGGCATCGCGCATGATCTTTTTGCCCAGTTCGGCCAGATCCTCCGCGACCCCCAGCGCCACTGCCCGCGTTTTCCACTCGTCCCATTCGAACAGCATTTCTTCCGAACCTATCATGTGACATTCTCCCGCAGTTATCGTGATGATCGGGTTCGCCAACTTAATGTGTTGACGCTAGAAGTTGACGCTAGAACCGGCAGCCCAATTTTTTAGATTCAGTTCTTTAGGTTTAGTTCGGGATTCTGACAGCGTCAAGGCCACTTAATCGGTATTTTGCACTCGGCAAACGCATGCAGAGGTCGCCGGACTGGCGGCTGTATGCTAGTTTATGCAGAGGATGCCTGCATTTCTGTGGGCAGGGTTGTGCTGGGGAGTAACAAAATGATACGCAGTATGACCGGGTTCGCCCGTTGTGAAAGTCACGGGGCTTGGGGCACGCTGGCCTGGGAGCTGCGCACCGTAAATCACCGTTTTCTTGATGTTGGTCTGCGCCTGCCCGAGGGCTTGGGCGCCCTCGAAACAGCGGTACGGGCAAGCTTGCAAAAAACGCTGGTGCGCGGCCGGGTGGATGCCTGGCTGCGTTTTCAGCCTGCGGCGGGCGGATCGTTGCGCCTTAATACGGCACTGGCGACGGAACTGCACGGACTCCATGGGGAACTGACGGATATCTGGGAGTTGGGTGAGACCGCGTTTAATCCATGGGATGCGCTACGCTGGCCGGGTCTGGTGCAGGCGTCTGGCACAGATACCGAAGCGCTGGAGGCAGAAGTGCTGGCGCTGCTGGACCGGGCGTTGACCGAGTTGCAGGAGGCGCGGGAGCGAGAGGGTGCTGCTTTAGCACAACTGTTGTTGAGTCGTGTGGACGCGATTGCCGGGCAGACTGCAGCATTGCGCAACCATTTGCCTGATCTGGAAAAGGCGCTGCGCGAACGTTTGCAGGCGCGCTTGCAGGAATTGGCGCAGCAGGTGGACGCGGGGCGTTGGGAGCAGGAGCTGCTCTTTTATCTGCAACGTCAGGACGTAGCGGAAGAACTGGACCGTCTGGACACCCATCTGACCGAATTGCGGCGCATCTTGCAGCGGCGCGAGGCAGTTGGCAGGCGCCTGGATTTCCTCATGCAGGAACTCAATCGGGAGGCCAACACCCTCGCTTCCAAGGCCGGAGACAGCCAGGTGACTTTTGCCTCGGTAGAGCTGAAAGTGCTCATCGAACAGATGCGGGAGCAGGTGCAGAATGTGGAGTGAAAGCCAATGACGGGTGGAGCAGAACGCGGTATCCTATGGATTATTTCGGCACCCAGCGGGGCGGGAAAGACCAGTCTGGCCCGGGCGCTGGTAGCGGCGACCCCGCAATTGCGCACCTCCGTCTCTTACACCACGCGGCCCCCGCGGCCGGGCGAGGTAGAAGGAACGGATTATTACTTCGTTCCCATGGAAACCTTCACGGCCATGGCGGAGCGGGGCGAGTTTCTGGAGTATGCCCGGGTGCATGGCAATGGTTATGGTACCAGTGAACCTTGGGTGAAGAGTCAGTTGTTCGCTGGGACCGACTGTCTGTTGGAGATCGACTGGCAAGGTGCGCGGCAGGTGCGGGAAAGATTGCCGGGGCAGGCGGTCAGTATTTTTATCCTGCCGCCTTCTGTCGCCGCTTTGGCGGAACGTCTGCGTGGCCGTGGCCAGGATTCAGAGGCGGTTATTGCGTGTAGGCTGGCGGCAGCACGTGAAGAGCTGTTGCATTATGACGAGTTTGATTATCTGGTGGTAAATGACCACTTCCAGGATGCGTTAACCGACTTGCAGTGCATTGTCCATGCCGAGCATTTGCGGCTGGGTTATCAGCAGCATGCACAGCATCAACGATTAAAGAGTCTCCTCGGTATTAGCGGTTAAATTGATAAAAAGGTGAATAGACGATGGCACGAGTAACAGTAGAAGATTGTCTGGATCATGTGGATAATCGTTTTGAGTTAACTTTGATAGCGGCGCGGCGGGCGCGGCAACTGGCTTCCGGTGCCGTGCCGGAAGTGGAGCCGGGACGTGACAAGAATACGGTCATTGCCCTGCGCGAAGTGGCTGCCGGCAAGGTGAGCCGGGCGATTCTGGACGAGCAGATGCCGCCACCGTTACCCAACTTCCCCGGTGCAGCGAACCGCGAAGCGGCTGGAGCTGAGGATGCCGCTGGCGAGTGAAAGCGAGCTAGGCGCAATGGTGCCGAGACTGCCTCTGGCGACAGCGGTGGGCGAGGTGCTGCGTCTGCCGCCGGTTTCTCCGGCCCTAGAGGATCCCTGCGCGCCGCTGCGCGCGTTGCTCCAGCAATATATGACGCCGGAAGAGGTGGCGCGCGCGCGCGAAGCCTACGAATTGGCGGCCACCGCACACGGCGCACAGACCCGGCGTAGTGGTGAGCCCTATATTCACCATCCAGTAGCGGTCGCCTGCATTCTTGCCGAGTTGCAACTGGATATTTTCACCATCCAAGCCGCCTTGCTCCATGATGTGATTGAAGATTGCAACATCAGCAAGGAAAACATCGTTGAGCGCTTCGGGCCAGAAGTGGCGGAGATGGTGGATGGGGTCAGCAAGCTCGGGCAGGTACGTTTTGAAACCCGTGAAGAGGCGCAGGCAGAGAACTTCCGCAAGATGTTTCTGGCCATGTCCCGGGATATTCGCGTGGTGCTGATAAAACTGGCTGATCGTCTGCACAATATGCGCACCATGGGCGTGATGAAGCCGGAGAAGCGGCGGCGTATTTCCCGGGAAACCCTCGATATTTACGCGCCCATTGCGCAGCGTCTGGGTATTCATGCCATTCGCATTGAGTTGGAGGAGTTGGCCTTCTCCCATCTCTACCCCAAGCGTTGGCACACCCTCAATGAGGCCGTAAAGGCAGCGCGTGGTAACCGCAAGGAAGCGGTGCAAAAAATTGAACACGCCCTGGAGGACCGCCTCCGGCAGGAGGGGCTGGCAGCACAGGTCAGCGGTCGTGAGAAACATGTCTACAGTATTTATAGCAAGATGCAGAAGAAGGGTATGCCCTTCGGTGCCATCCACGATCTCCATGCCTTCCGGGTTATTGTCGCCGATGTGGATGCCTGCTATCGCGTTTTGGGCATTGTTCATAGTCTGTATCGGCCGATTCCCGGGCGTTTCAAAGACTATATCGCCATCCCTAAATCCAACGGATATCAGTCCCTGCACACCGTGTTGCTAGGCCCCTTCGGGCATCCGGTAGAAGTCCAAATCCGCACCGAGGATATGCACAGGGTCGCCGAGGCGGGGGTGGCGGCGCACTGGCTGTACAAGACGGGCTCGAATAATGCGCATGCCGAAACACAGGCGCGCGCTTGGTTGCAGCGTTTGCTGGAACTGCAGATACAGGGGGGAGATTCTCAGGAGTTTCTGGAGAGCGTTAAGCTCGACCTGTTTCCTGATGAGGTCTATGTGTTTACCCCCAAGGGCAAGATTCTCAGCTTGCCCCGCGGTGCGACGGCGGTGGATTTTGCCTACGCCGTGCATACCGATATTGGTGACCGGGCGGTGGCCGCTAAGGTCAATGATATGTACGTGCCTTTGCGCAGTCCTCTGAATAATGGGGACAAGGTAGAAATCGTCACGGCAGCTTCGGCGCATCCGCAGCCAGGCTGGCTGGATGTGGTAGTGACCGCCAAAGCGCGCGGCAGCGTGCGTGCCTATCTGAAGACCATTCAGCGCGGTGATGCCGAAGTGTTGGGCCGCAATTTGCTGGAAAAGGCGATGCATAGCCTGGGCGCCAACCTCCAACAGGTTGAAGCGGCTGATTTTCAGCGGGTACTGAAGACGTTTAATGTCCAGGATGAGGGAGAACTGCTCGCCGCCATCGGCATGGGCGAGGTTTTCCCGCTGGTCGTGGCACACAAGCTCTTACCCGGGGAGGAGGATCGCGGGCGTTTGGCGCAGACCGCGCGCCGTCTGGGGCATGCGGTCAGTCAACTACTGCCAAGCCGCCTCAATCGCGAGGAAGCCACGAAAAAGCCCCTGTTGATTCGGGGGACAGAGGGCATGCCGGTGACCTTGGCCCGTTGCTGTCGGCCCATCCCCGGCGATCCTATTTTGGGTTTCATCAGTGCCGGCAAAGGCGTGGTGGTGCATACCCATGATTGTCACAACATCCGCGAGTGGCGCAAACGCCGCGACCGTTGGGTGGACGTGCAATGGGACCCCGAAGCTCAGGGTGAGTTCCCGGTGACGATCCGGGTGGTGGCGGAAAGCGCGCGTGGTGTGCTGGCCCGCATTGCCACCCTGATTTCCGATGAAGATTCCAATATTGATCATGTGGACATCGAGCCCCAGGATGGACTCTATACGGGCATCACTTTTACCATACAGGCGCACCATCGGGATCACTTGGCCAAAATAATGCGGAGTTTGCGTAGCCTGCCGATGGTATCCCGGGTACAGCGGGTCAAAGGCTAACAAGGAGTTTAATCTATGCCAGTTCCAGTTCAGAGTAATTCAGCACCCCAGGCCATCGGGGCCTACAGTCAGGGCATGGTGCATGACGGCCTGCTCTACCTTTCGGGTCAGATCCCCTTGGACCCCAGCACTGGGCAGATGGTAGAGGGCGACATCGCCCTGCAGATCCGGCGGGTCCTGGATAACCTGCAGGCAGTCTGTGCGGCGGCGGGTGGGCGGCTACAGGATGCCATTAAGTTACAGGTCTATTTGACGGATCTCGGCCATTTTGCGCAGGTGAATCAGGCCATGGAGGCGGAGTTCGCGCCGCCTTATCCGGCGCGGGCGGTGGTCCAGGTATCGGCCCTGCCGCGTGGGGCGCAGGTAGAAATAGACGGCATCGTTGCCTTGATCAAGGCAGGCTGAGATGGAGCGCGCGGAAGTGCTTGCCCAGCCCATGCGTGTGCTGCTGCAGGCACATCCGGTATTGGTTTCGCTGCTGGAAGAACGTGGTATCCATTGTGGGGAGTGTTTCATCGCCGAGCGTGAAACGCTGGGGGGGGTAGCCGCCATGCATCATGTTGACCTCGACGAACTTCTCGCGGAATGGGCACGTCGCGAGGCCCTGCCGCGCACCGACTAGTATGGCGGTAGCGAATACGGGACTGTATCTGCAGAGTTCCGTCTCGGCACTGCGCGGGGTCGGTCCCGCGCTGGTCCAGCGCTTGCAGCGCATGGACCTGTGGCGGGTCCAGGATATCCTGTTTCATCTGCCCAGTCGTTATCAGGATCGCCGCCACATATCCTCTATGGCGGCCTTGCAGCCCGGTCAGGAGTGCGCTGTACTGGGTGAAGTTGTCAGTATCGATCACCAGCGCGGGCGACGCGAACAATGGCTGGTGACCTTGAGTGATGGCAGCGGGCGTCTGCTCATACGGCTCTTTCACATGGTAGCGGCCCTGCGTGGGCAATGGCAGGTCGGGCGGCAGCTCTGGTGTTTCGGAGAGTTGCGCGGCGGCTTTCACGGCCTCGAAATGGTGCATCCAGAATGGCAGATGGCGGATGTCCCGCAGTTTCGGGCTCCGCGTCACCTCACCCCCTTTTATCCCAGTAGTGAAGGCATTAGCCAAGCGCAATGGCGGCGCTGGGTAGCGCAGGCCCTGACCCTCCTCGACCAGCTTCCGGACTACCTTGAAGATCGACTGCCTCCGCAGTGGCCCACTCTGCGCGAAGGCTTGCGTCTGCTGCACGAAAGTGCGGATGAGATGCCCTCGCCGCAGCATCCTGCCTGGCAGCGGCTGGCGCTGGAGGAGTTGCTGGCGAATCATTTGGCGGTGCGCCAGACGCGGCAGTCGGGGATGATGCCGAATGCCCCTTGTCTGCACAGTAACGGGCAGTTGTGGCAGCGTTTCCTGGCGCAGTTACCTTTCGTACCGACGGGAGCACAGGATCGGGTGATTGCCGAGATTAACGCCGACTTGGCGCGCCATCAGCCCATGCGTCGTTTATTGCAAGGGGATGTGGGCTCTGGCAAAACCCTGGTCGCGGCGGCAGCGGCGCTGACCGCACTGGATGCCGGATATCAGGTAGCTATGATGGCGCCGACCGAGATTCTCGCAGAACAGTTATATACGCGCTTCCGGCAGTGGCTGGAAGCGCTGGACCAGGACGTGGGTTATCTGGTGGGCAGCCGCGCGCCGCGCGCCCGTCGCGAGACACTGGAAGCCCTCGCCAGTGGCAGGCTTGGGCTGGTGACGGGGACGCAGGCACTATTTCAGGAGGGGGTGGAATTCTCTCGTCTTGGGTTGGTCATTATTGACGAGCAGCACCGCTTTGGCGTGGAGCAGCGCCGTCAGTTGCTGGAGAAAGGCACCATGACCATGCCCCATCTGCTAGTGATGACCGCTACGCCGATTCCGCGGACCCTGGCGATGACGGTGCATGCGGATCTGGAGGTGTCTGTCATTGATGCGCTGCCGCCGGGGCGCACCCCAGTGGAAACCCTGGTGATGCCTGACAGTCGTCGGCCCGAACTGATCGGACGGATGCAACACATGCTGGAGGAGGGGCGGCAAATCTATTGGGTTTGTCCGCTGATTGAGGAATCGGAAATCCTCGAATTGCAGGCGGCGGAGGCGAGTTTTGCCGATCTGCAAATGGCCTTGCCCGGCGTGGCCATCGGACTGATCCACGGGCGGATGCGCGCCGCAGAAAAGGCGGAGGTGATGGCGGCCTCCTACTCCTTATGATTAATGTGAATACTACTAGAACTGCAACAATTATCAGTATTATGGAGATATAATCGGTTACGTTTTCAGTTGGTGGAGACTGTTTTACTG
>NZ_JAGDVS010000197.1 GCF_023255755.1 Acidithiobacillus sp.
GATCTGGTGCTGGACTGCACAGACAACTTCAGCAGCCGCCACGCCATCAACCGCGCCTGCCGTAACGCTGGCAAACCTCTGGTCAGTGCTGCGGCCATCCGCTGGGAAGGGCAACTCGCCGTCTTTGATTTTCGTGTGCCGGAAAGCGCCTGCTATGCCTGTCTCTACCCGGACGGCGTAGAGGACACCGGAGATACCTGCTCACGTAGCGGCGTCCTTGGCCCGCTCCTCGGCGTACTCGGCAGTATGCAGGCGGCAGAAGCCATCCGCCTGCTCTGCACGGGCCATTCCCCGCTGGCCGGGCAGCTCCTGCTGGTGGATGCGCAAAGCTGGCAGTGGCGGCAGATCACCCTGCGCCGCGACCCGGCCTGTGGCGTCTGCGCGTGAAGCGCCTGAAACTGCCACGCACCCTGGCCAACGCCCTGCTTGCAGACCTGCAATCCGGTGTTGGCGAAGGACTTATCGGCGCTATCGCCGACGTGCCCGTCTCCGTCTATCCCTGTCCGCCGGCGAACTTTGCCGCAACACTCGCGTTGATCCGGTCCCGTGGCGAAACATCTTTCGCACATTACGCTCACGCCGCCGCGCCCATCGCGGATATCGTCCCCACCGGCACGCCCTATCAGATATTACTGGCTGCGGACATCAAAGGGGTGATCCTCCTCCGCGCCTTCACCTGCGCGGGTGATGGCGCGCCCTGGCAGGAACTCGACATTGAGCTCGACCATGACTGACACTTCAGAGTTTTCCGTGACGTCTTTCAACATTCAGGTGGGCATCGGCTCCCATCGCGCCCGGCACATGTTCCTGCACGGCTGGAAATATGTGATGCCGCACGGCCAGAGTCTGCGCAACCTGGAGCGGATCGCCATGATTTTGGAGGAAACCGACATCGCCGGACTCAACGAGGTCGATGCCGGCTCTTTTCGCAGCCAGTATGTCAATCAGGCGGGTTTTCTCGCTGACCGCGCCCATTTCCCTTACTGGGCGCAACAACGTACCCGTGACTTTGGCGACTTCGCCCAGCACAGCAACGGCATTCTCTCGCGCTGGCCCATTGAAGAGACCATAGCGCATTCCCTGCCGAGCTTTATGAAAGGGCGCGGCATGCTGGAAAACCGGCTCAATGTTGGAGGAAGAGCCCTGACAGTGATCATCACCCACCTCGGCCTCAGCCGTCATGCGCGCCTCAGTCAGATACGCGATCTCGCCCAACGTCTGCGCGGACGCCCGAATCTCATTCTCATGGGCGACCTGAACTGCACGGCACGCTCCCCGGAAATACGCCTGCTCCTCAACGAAAGTGGGCTGCAGGCGCCGCCCTGGAGCCCGCCCACCTTTCCCAGTTGGTCACCACGCTTTTCCTTCGATCACATCCTCTGCAGCCCTGACCTGGAATTTACGGCGATTGAAACCGTCACCGAACCGCTCTCCGATCACCTTGCACTCAAGGCAAAACTGCGCTGGGGCTCGGTGACAGCGGCAGATGCAAAGCCCCAGTGACGGTAAAAGGTATCCGCATATCGAGCATGCCGGCCACCAGATAACCTTTGACGGTATAGGGGAGCCCAGCCCTGGCGCTGACACTGCCGAGATCCCCCAGCAATGTCAGAAAATTGCCCGTGACCGGTATGTTCACCGTGACACTGCCGTAGGCGGGCACATCGACCGGCTTATCCAGCAATCCGTAGGCCACCTGCCGATCCTGCACATACAGACGCGCCTCTCCCGCCTTGGCATGGAGCGCACTGTCATTGGGGTTGCTGACCTTGAGCGCCAGCAAAAACGTCTGCGAGACCAGCCCCACCGACTCCGGCTGGATACTCAGCAACTGTACCTCCGGATGGTTCACAGGAAACGCGCTGCAGGCGCTGAGCGGCAGCGCGACCAGCAGCAGCGTGGGCCAGCGCCGAAACCGTTGGGTGAAGCCGGAACTTCGTGCAACAATAGCCATCCGTGTGCTCCTGCAAACGCCATTCGCCGAGTATAACCTAAGGAATGACCGAGAAAAGCCCAGACCCGCGCATGACGGGAAGTAACGCACAGCAACCGAACTGGGAACGCGACGGCCAGACGCTGCGCCTCAGCGGGCGCTGGACCCTGCGGCGTCTCGGCGGCAATTTTGCAGCGCAAGAAGCGGCGCTGCGGAACATAAGTCCGGAAACACTGTGGGACCTCACCGCTATCGAGGCCCTCGACAGCGCCGGGGCACTCCTGCTCTGGCAGGCCTGGGGCAGCCAATTGCCGGAAAAGATCCGGATGGAGGACCAGCAACACAGCATTTTCGCCCGTCTGGCGCAGATTCAGCCGATTACCCCTCCACCCCTGCGCCCCTGGCACGTTCTTGATCAACTTGGTGCATTCCTGATCGAAACGGGACGTGACCTCTGGGGACTTTTTCTGCTCCTGGGCGCCCTTTTGCTGGAGTTCGGGCGCGGACTGCGCCACCCGCGCAGCTTTCCGTGGCGCGAAATCTCCGCCACTATCGTCAATACCGGTCCGAACTCACTGCCCATCCTTACCCTGATCGGCTTCCTCATCGGCGTGGTGATTTCTTTTCAGTCGGCCTCGACACTCGCCCAATACGGCGCCAATATTTACATCGTCAACATTGCCGGCCTGAGCATCCTGCGTGAGTTCGGGCCGTTGATTACCGCGATCATTCTTTCGGGGCGTTCCGGCTCCGCGTTCACCGCACAAATTGGCGGCATGTGTGTAACCGAAGAACTGGACGCCCTGCGCACTTTCGGTATCCCCCCGATCCGCCGCCTGATCCTGCCCAAGGTCATTGCCCTGGCGCTGGTCATGCCACTGCTCGTCCTCTGGACCGACATGGTGGGACTCTACGGGGCCATGCTCGTAGCCAAAGTGGAGCTCGGCATCGGCACCACTTTCTTCATCCAACAAATGCCCGTCGCGGTCCCCAGTTTTAACCTGTGGCTGGGCATTGCCAAAGGGGCGATCTTCGGCGTCCTTATTGCGTGGATCGCGGGCTTTCATGGCCTCAAGGTAAAGCCCAACACCACTAGCCTGAGCCGGGAAACTACGAACTCAGTAGTCATGTCCATCACCCTGGTTATCCTCATCGATGCCATCCTTGCCCTGGTCTTTTCCAATACGGGAATCAGCAATTGATACCCCGCCCCGACGCCATCATCCTGACCGATATCGCCACCCGGTTCGGAACCCATTGGATTCAGCGGCACCTTGATCTGACCATACGTTGCGGCGAGATACTCGCCATCGTTGGTGGCAGCGGTACCGGCAAAACCACGCTGCTGCGCGCCATGATGGGCCTCGTCCCCATCGCCGAAGGGCAGATGACCATTCTTGGCGAAAATCCGCAAGCGCTCAATCTGCGCGAACAGATTGCCCTGCGCCAGCGCTGGGGAGTGCTTTTTCAGCAAGGTGCCCTGTTCAGCGCCCTGACGGTTTTTGAAAACATCGCCTTTCCGCTGCACGAGTGGGGCCACTTGACCCGCGCCGAAATCAACAATCTGGTGGCCCTGAAGCTGCAAATGGTGGGTCTGAAGCCCAGTGACGCATGGAAATTACCCGCGGAATTATCGGGCGGAATGACCAAACGAGTCGCTCTCGCCCGTGCGCTGGCGATGGAGGCGGAGATTCTCTTTCTCGATGAACCCACCTCCGGGCTCGACCCCATCGCCGCCGCCGAATTTGACGCCCTGCTCCGCCAGGTCCACGGCGACATCGGTTTCACCGTTGTTATGGTCAGCCATGACCTCGACAGCCTTGCCGCCACCGCGGACCGCGTCGCCGTGCTCGCCGACGGCAAGGTGCTGACGGTGGGGCCGCTTACCGAGATTCAACAGGTGGACCACCCTTACATCCGTGAGTTCTTCCACGGGGAACGCGGCGAACGCCTGCTGACCGGTCTCCGTGCCAGCGGCAAATGTTAAGCGCCGACACCTGATTTCAATCTGCTGCGGGAACCACCTCCCTGTTCCCCCAACGCCATCCGATCCGGTTCGGCAGCCCCAATTGATCCAGAATCCTCGCCACAATAAAATCCACCAGGTCTTCGATTTTTTGTGGACGATGGTAAAAGCCTGGGCTTGCTGGCAAAATCCGCACCCCCATTCGCGCCAGCGTCAGCATATTTTCCAGATGAATCGTGGAGATGGGACTTTCACGGGGCACCAAAATGAGTTTCAGGCCTTCCTTCAGCATCACGTCCGCGGCGCGCTCGATCAGATTCTCGGACAGCCCGTGGGCAATGGCCGCCAGCGTTCCTCCGGAACAGGGACAAACCACCATGGCCTGCGCTGCGTTGGAGCCTGAGGCCACCGGAGAAAACCAATCATCCTGGGCATAAACGGACAACAAATCCGGCTCGACACCGAACCGTTCATTGAGAAAACGGGTCACAGCCTCTGCCGCAGCCGGGAGTTCCAGATCCAGTTCTTCACGGCAAACAATCCGCGCCGCGTCCGATATCAGCAGATGGACACGCACCCCGGCGGTCAGCAGCACCTCCACCAGCCGCATCCCATAGGCCGCCCCGGAAGCGCCGGTAATGGCTACACAAATCCGGTCCTGCCGTCGCCAATCTTCCATTGCTGCTCCTTGAGCCGGATTGAATCCGGGGTTACGGTTCTGCCGATGAATCCCGGCGAATGAGGCATTCCAACAAGCGTCCATGAATCCCGCCGAAGGCGCCATTGCTCATAATGAGCACCTGGTCCCCTGCACGCAACTCGGCCTCCAGCGCCCGCAGGAGTGCATCCATATCCGCGTAAACCTGCGCGGCAGAACCCAGTGCGGTCGCCACATCCCAACCGACATCCGCGGGGGCATAGACAAACGCCCGATCCGCACCCTGTAAGCTCTGTCCCAGCGTCTGCCGGTGCACACCCATCTTCATGGTATTGGAGCGCGGCTCCAGCACCGCCACCAAGCGTCCCTTCTCTCCCGCCATCCGCCCACGCAGGGCCGCAATAGTAGCCGCAATGGCCGTGGGGTGATGGGCGAAATCGTCATACACCGCCACGCCGGCGGCTTTACCCCGCAGTTCCAGGCGCCGCCGCACCCCTTGAAAGCGCTGCAAAGCTGCGCAACCAACCGCCAGCGGCACCCCGGCATGACGCGCCGCCAGCAAGGCCGCCAGCGCATTCTCGGCATTGAAGGCTCCGGCCATGTCCCAACTGACGCGCCCGCGCTCCACGCCCCGCTCCAGCACGCTAAAACGGCAGCCATCCGCAGTAGCGAGCCGCACCTGCCACTCACTTTCTCCGGCAAAGCGTTGCAGCGGCGTCCAGCAACCGCGCTCCAGCACCTGTTTCAGTGCCGGTGCCGCAGCATTCATGATGATCGCGCCCGTGCCCGGCACCGTGCGCAGCAGATGGTGGAACTGGGTGATGATCGCCTCCAGATCCGGGAATATATCGGCATGGTCGTATTCCAGGTTATTGAGAATCAGCGACCGCGGGTGATAGTGCACGAATTTGGAGCGTTTATCGAAAAAGGCCGTATCATACTCATCCGCCTCAATCACAAAAAAAGGGCTGTCCGTCAGCCTCGCCGACACCCCAAAGTTACGCGCTTCACCGCCGATGAGAAAACCCGGATTGAGCCCCGCTTCCTGCAATATCCAGGTCAGGATGGAGGTCGTCGTGGTTTTGCCGTGGGTACCCGCCACCGCCAACACCCAGCGACTTTGCAGAATCTCCCGGGACAACCAGGCGGGGCCGGAGTCATAGGGGATCTGCCGGTCCAGCACAGCCTCCACGCAGGGGTTACCCCGCGACAGGGCATTGCCGATGAGTACCAGGTCGGGGACAGGATTCAGTTGGGCAGGATCATAGCCCTCATGGACCGTAATCCCTTCGCGGGCCAGCAGATCACTCATGGGCGGATAGGTATGGGCATCCGAACCTGTTACCTGATGCCCCGCCGCCCGCGCCAGCAGCGCGATGCCCCCCATGAAAGTCCCGCAGACGCCGAGGACGTGGATATGCATGGAGCGCCAGGCCTAGTGCATGGTGCTGCGCGCCGGTGCGCCGAGACGCTGATCCAACGCCTGATTGGCCAGTTCATAGAGCGCGTTGAATTTTTCCAGGAGCTCCTGATAACGGGTCATCATTTCCGTCTCCTCGGCCAGCACCGGATGATCGTCCAGAGAGCGCGCCAGCATATCTCGCGCCATACCCAGGCGTTCCACCACCTCAAAATAGGCCCAGCCGTCCGGCGGCTGGGCGCTGGCCGCCGCGATTTCCTGCTGGTAGTACCAGACCAGGGCCGCCCGCGTCACCGCCTGCGCCGCCGTCATCTCATCCGCCTCGGTCAATTGCCATTCGTGGCTGACTGGCTCCTGCCAGTCCATATAGACGTGCCAGCGCTGGCCGTTCTCATCCACCACAAACTCCAGGCGCACCCCTACCCCCTGATCGCCCAGGCGGGCAATCAGGCGCTCCGCCTCGTCCCAGTCTTCCGCATAGTCGGGCAGCACACCGCCGGGCACCGCACCCATGACCAGACGTTCCACCGTCTCGACAAATTCCGCGTCGAGGGGTGCGGTACGCGCATATTCCAAGGCGTCGTTGCTACTCAAAAAAGAGACCGTCCACAGGGCTGCTGGCGCTGGCGTACAGCTTGCGCGGCATGCGTCCCGCCAAAAAAGCCTTGCGCCCTGCCTCCACCCCTAAACGCATCGCCTCGGCCATGAGAATGGGGTCTTTGGCGGCAGCAATGGCGGTATTCAACAAAACGCCATCGCAACCTAGCTCCAGCGCCACTGCCACGTCGGACGCCGTGCCCACGCCCGCATCCACCAGAATCGGTACTGTCGCCTGCTCCAGAATGATGCGCAGATTGTAAGGATTGCGAATACCCAGACCGGAACCGATGGGCGCCGCCAGCGGCATCACCGCCACACAGCCCATCTCCGCAAAGGCCTTGCAGGCCACCGGATCATCCACGCTGTAGACCATCACCTCGAAACCCTCGGCGATGAGGGTCCTGGCGGCCTCGTAGGTCTGCCGCATATCCGGGTACAGGGTCTGGGGGTCACCGATGACCTCCAGCTTGACCAGTTTCCAGTCGCCCAGTTCCCTCGCCAGACGGCAGGTGCGCACCGCGTCCTCTGCCGTATAGCAACCCGCCGTGTTCGGCAGGATGGTAAAACGGTCCGCTGGCAGGAACTCCAGCAGATTGGGTTCGTCTTTACTCTGCCCCAAATTCACCCGGCGCAGTGCCACCGTAACAATCTCCGCGCCAGCCGCATCAATGGCCGCCCGCGTCTCGGCAAAATCCTTATATTTTCCCGTACCCACCAGCAGGCGGGACTGGTACGCCCGCCCCGCAATCACCAAAGGATCTTTACGCATCGTGTTTATCTTTCGCCTCAAAAAAAAAAGGGGTTAGTGCAAGGCGATCAGCCGCCACCTACCGCCTGGATGATCTCCAGGCGGTCACCGGCCGCCAGCGTCACTGCGGCGTGCGTGCTGCGTGGCACAATTTCACCATTGCATTCAACGGCCACACGACGCTCCGCCCAGCCGAACTCCGCCAGCAACGTCAGGACCGTCATCTGCTCCGGCACCTCACGGGGCGCACCATTTACCAG
Source organism: Acidithiobacillus sp. (assembly GCF_023255755.1). Lineage (GTDB taxonomy): Bacteria > Pseudomonadota > Gammaproteobacteria > Acidithiobacillales > Acidithiobacillaceae > Acidithiobacillus. Next base: position 7,586 of record NZ_JAGDVS010000197.1, read on the forward strand.
AATTTGCATGGTAACGATGCTAGAACCTCACCGGGGGAGCGTCAAGCAAATGCCATCCTGACGTGATCTAGAATTTTATCATTAATTGTTGTTAAACTGGGCGCGGCATGGTTCGTGTTCGCAAGAGAAGGTGACGCATGGAAAAGTCAGATAATCTATATGGACGAAAGCGGCGCAGATTGGCCACTGCCCGTGCCGTTTTGGCGGCAGGCCTGGGCTTGGGCGGAATCGCCGTAGCCTTCGCCTTCGGCGGCGAGTTTCCCTCGAAGGTTCCAGTCCCGGCAGACAATCCGATGACACCCGCAAAAATCTCTCTCGGTAAGCAGTTGTTTTTTGATCCCCGGCTATCCCTTACCGGTGACGTGTCCTGTCAAACCTGTCACGACGTAATGAGCAACGGCAGCGACAGCTTGCCACTTGCGTTCGGCGTACTGGGCCGAGTAGACACCCCTCGCCATCCGCCATCGGTCTTTAATGCCGCTTTCAATACCGTGCAGTTCTGGGATGGACGCGCCAATAGCCTGGAGGCCCAGGCCAAAGGCCCCATCCTCAACCCCGTGGAGATGGGAATGCCCAATGCGGCGGACGTGGTCAAACGCCTGCAGGAAATACCGGGCTATCGCGAAGAATTTCGCAAGGTATTCGGCGACAAGGATCCTATCACCTTCGACCACATTGCACAGGCCATCGCCACTTATGAACGTACCCTGGTGACGCCAGACAGTCCGTATGACCGTTACGTCAAAGGCGACAAAACGGCCATTAGTAGTGATGCTCAGGCAGGTATCAACATAATCCGGTCGTTTGGATGTGAGGCGTGCCACGCTGGCCCGATGTTCGACAACCCTGGTACGCCCATGGGAACCGGATGGTTCCAGAAATTCCCGGTGCAGCCACACAATCCGGTCTGTGCCAAATACGTACAGAAATATCATCTCACGGACGACCTGGGTCGTTTCGACGTGACCCACAATCCGGCGGACAAGCATTTTTTCAAGGTGCCCAGTTGGCGCAATGTTGCCTTACAAGCGCCTTATTTCCAAAACGGCTCCGTGCGTACCCTGCAAACCGCGGTACGGGTCATGGCTGCCTGTCAGTTAGGCCAGACGCTCACGGATAAGCAAGTGACCGATATCGTTTCGTTTTTGGACAGCCTCACTGGCAAATTTCCAAAGGAGACCATGCCACGCCTTCCGGAAACGCCAAACACCACCATTATGATGGATGTTTCGCAGTTGCAAAAAACGGCGGAGAAAACGGAGAAGAAGTAAATTTGACCCGGTACTGGGTAAATCTCCCCCAGGCACTCCAGCAGGTCCTGCTCCCTTTTGCCGGAGCAATCCTCTCAGTGCACCGCCCTGTCAGGCTTGGGGGACGTTTCCTGGGTTTCAAACATGATCCCGGAGACGCCACCCACCCGCAACGCATCAAAGATTTTTTCCAGTATTTCTGCGCGCGTTTCACCCAGCGCTCTCCATGAGATCTGCAATGCGCCAAAATGCTGCTGTGCGTCGTATAACTCCAGAGTCAGTTCTTCCATCATGCCGTCTGTGAGTTTGGCCAGGATGTGCTGTGGTTTCCGCGAGAAATTCGCTGCGTTCTCGATAAAATCGACGAGCATGAGGTCCTGATACTCCTGCGCGCCCTCACGGACGGCAAAGGCAAAGCGGCCAGGGATGCCTAAAGCATTGCTCCGGGTCGCCAACCCCAGCACTTCCTGATCGACATGGTCGGACCATTGCCCAAAGCGCTCCAGATACTCCCCCACATCCAGTTGCCAGGCCAGGCAAGGTCCTGGAAGCTGTGCGGGATAGGTGATGGTACCGATAAAACAGATATAGGGCGGTACACTTTGTGGCGCCTGCGGGCTACCCAGCATTTCCGCTACCAGACGGTGGTCCATGCCCATCTGGCGGTGCAAGCGGAAAATGTCCACCGGGTCCATATTCAGTAAACGTCCGCCATCCACGGGGACCGGATAAAAAGTGACGGTCGCACTCTCGCAGACGAGGCCGTAGCGGACGAGCGCGGCGGCGGCCTCGTCGGCAGAAAATCCGGCGATCTGGTCCGGCTCCAGAATGGGAATGGCAAAGAGGGTGGTCACTTCACCGGTCTCGCTCAAAAACATCTCCGCGCGCTCTTTGGCGAACTCCCAGAAATCCGCCTCCGCCTCGATATCCTGTTCGACCAGTTCATAGGATACTGCCTGGAGGGTTTCGTCATCCTCCTCTACCAGAAGCACATCTATCGCATCGCCCAGTGCCGACAGCAGGGCGTGATCGCCGTCGATGAAGCATTGGGCGGCTAAACGTGTCAGTGCGCTGGCCTGGGGTGAGACGGTATTGCTGGTGTTAGTACGTGGCACTGTTTTCTCCTGTTATTGGTATACCGTAATGCGTGAGACGAATGGCCTCAGCATGCGATTCTGCTCTCTTACGGCTCTGGTGGGTCAGGGATTCTCTTTATGAACCAGATGCCTACCATATGGCTATGACAAAATGATACGTGGCTGGATAATGTTTGGATAAAAAATAACGGCACTCAGAAAAAATTCCTAAGTGCCTGTTTTATTTGGCTCTGGCGAGAGAAATCGAACCACTGACCCACTGACCCACTGACCCACTGATTATAAATCTCAAAGTCGGGCTTTTACGCTGCTTTATCCATCCTAACGACCATTGACCTATCATAACATTTAGCAGAATGCGACCTTTGCCGACATTCACCGATTTACCTCTAAAAGGTTGGCGCTGGGTTAGCCCGGAATTGCGCCAGCGGGTCCATCACAATGTCCCAAAAGGGGCACGTCATGACCGAAAAATGCAGTTCACTAAGACGCGTATCATGTCACTAGAGCCGGTCCCCGGCAAGCGGATCACCGTCTATGACGAAGGCCAGAAGGGATTGTGCATCCGCGTTACCCCGCTGCCAAGACGTTCTATTGCGTCCGCAAGGTGGAGGGGCGCGTGGAGTAGGTACACATAGGAGACGCCGAGACGGTCAAATGAAGAAATTGCCCGGCCATCGCAAAAGTGCTATGTCGTGAAATGGACCACAGAGACACTTGACCAGCGTTCAGAACTGAAAGAGCAATGGATGAAAAATCCCGCGTTCAAGGCAGAATACGACGCGCTGGAAGATGAATTCAGCCTTGCCCGCGAATTGATCGAGGCCCGGACCCGCGCTGGACTGTCGCAAGCGGAATTAGCGCAACGCATGGGCACCACACAATCCGCTATTGCCCGCCTGGAAAGTGGCAAGGCCCGCGCCGTCTGGGAAATTGCAGGTGGCGGCTCTGGCATCCACTGGCCGGAGATCGACGAGGACTTGAGCACCGAGGGACTGCTAAGGCGCGCACCAGCACCGCGAGGGGTGGCATAATCCTACATATTACCGAGGCAAAAGCTTTCCCCAGCTGTTACGTCTCGCAATAATTGAGGAGCCATGTCCCGAATATAAAACGTATGGCGTATGGCCGTATTGCGCCTGTAGGGTAGGAAAATGAAGAAAATAGCAAAATTATAGGGCAACAATTGGTAAAACCACCCAAAAAATGGTGTTTTCGAAAAACCATGGGCGGAAATGGACGGCAGTCCGAAACTAAAACCGACGGGCTGCTAGCTTAATGATGCCTGGCTATGCATACTCACCACCATGAGTTCAAGCTGCTGGCCCACCGTAGACTAAACTCTGATAAGAGCTTCCGACGATCCTTGCTGCGGCGGAAGAAGCACGAACTGGAGCGCGATCTGTTGCTCACTTTCTGGCTGCTGTCTTGGCCTTACGGGGGAAGCCGATGATCAAAATCCGCAAGAGTGAAGAGCGCGGGCATGCCAACCACGGCTGGCTCGATAGCTACCACACGTTCTCGTTTGCCGAGTACCGTGATCCAAATCATGTGCAGTTCGGCAGCCTGCGTGTCATTAACGAAGATCGCGTGCAGCCAGGCCAAGGTTTCGGTACGCATGGGCACCGCGACATGGAAATCGTCAGTTACGTGCTGGAGGGCGCGCTGAAACACAGCGACAGCATGGGGAACGGTTCGATCATCCGTTCTGGCGATGTGCAGCGAATGAGCGCAGGAACCGGTGTTACCCATAGCGAGTACAACGCGTCACAAAGCGAGCTGGTACATTTTCTCCAGATTTGGATCCTGCCCAAGACTATCGGATTAGCTCCAAGCTATGAGCAGAAGTATTTTCCCATCAATGATAAACGCAACCGGCTGTGTCTTCTGGTGTCTCCAGACGGACACGACGGTTCAGTCACCGTACATCAGGATATCCGCATCTACTCGAGTGTGCTGGAAAAAAGCAGCAGCATGACTCACACGTTGGCACCCGGTCGACGGGCTTACGTGCAGTTAACTTCGGGCGTTGCTGAAGTCAACGGTCACCTCCTCCATGCCGGCGATGGTGCGCGCACCACTGATGAATCGTCAATCTTATTGACAGGGGCGCCTGAAGCAGAAGTCCTGGTCTTTGATATAGCCTGAGCGCGACCGGCGTCGTTGCTCACCAAAGGATTGTTCACCTCAACAAAGCAATTGGAGGCGTACAGATGAGCCAGAGTAAAGTCATGGGTGCGAAAGTTCAAATTTCAAAGAATGGCCCATATATTGTTTCTGGAGATGTTCCGCTAAGCAAGGAGATCATCGGCATAAACGCATCCGGAGAATCAATAAAGTGGGAGCAGGGACAGAAATACCCTTCCCAGGAACAGTATGCATTGTGCCGTTGTGGCCACAGCAGGAACAAGCCATTTTGCGATGGCTCACATTTAAAAGCCGACTTTGATGGTACTGAAGCTGCGAATCGCCAATCTTATATTGATCAGGCCAAAACTTTACGAGGCCCGAATCTGTCATTGACGGATGTTGAGAGTTTGTGCGCTTTTGCACGCTTCTGTGATCCACACGGACAGGTATGGGGTCTGGTCTATGAAACGGATGACCCGCTGAAAAGCAGGCATTTCGTCAACCAGACCTGTGACTGCCCATCGGGGCGACTGGTGGCCTGGGACAACAACACCGGTAAACCGATTGAGCCGGAATATGAGCCATCCATAGCACTGATTGAAGACCCCTCCAAGGCGTGTTCCGGACCCGCGTGGTTGCGCGGTGGAGTGCAATTGATCGGAGCCGATGGTTTCGAGTACGAAGTGCGCAACCGAATGACCCTGTGCCGTTGCGGTGCTTCTCAGAACAAGCCTTTCTGCGACGGCACACATGTGTCGACCGGATTTAATGATGAAACCTAAGTCTATAGTGATGATTCATCAAATGAGGAGCAACGCCAATGTCGCGTTTTCCTCGCAAAATCTTTGCATACGCTGTTCACACCGCGGCCGCCAGCATGGGCTCATATTCTGCTTTTTAGTCACCCTGACTATGGTTTCGTCCATATGGCAGAGATACCCTCGGGAAGGTGGATCGTTTTGTGGGTCAATGACAGATTACGCTGCAAAGGGGCCTTTTGGGGACATGCGCCCGGGATGATAATTCATTATCAGCGAACAACACCGGATATTTGTGCCGCCAATTCCGGCAGCGCCGTCTGTACGGTATCCCAAACCACGTCGAGATTGATGTCGAAGTAACCATGGGCGATGCGGTTGCGCATTCCGCGCATGCTTCGCCAAGGTATTTCTGAGTGGTCTTCCGCAAACTCTGGGTATATGTCCATCACTTTAGTTGCGGCCTCACCGATGATGATGAGATTCATAATAACGGCTTGCTGGGTGCGCTTGTCATTTATGAAATCGATTTTACCCAGACCTTCCACAAAGCTACAAGCATTAGTCGCCGCTTGTTTTATATGATCAAGGTAGTCGGGAAGTCGGTTCTCGCTCATACCGGCCGCGCTTCCTCAAGCACGTTGGCGCGGAACTTCAGCGGCAAATCTGCGGGGGTCAGCAGATCGACGTGGACGCCAAGCAAAGACTCAAGTTCGCATTGTAAGCCACCTAGATCGAACAACGTTGCACCTGGCAGCGCATCAACCAGTAGATCGAGGTCGCTGCCGTCTTCATCGGTACCACGTATTGCCGAGCCAAACACACGCGGATTCGTTGTGGGAAAGCGGCTTACGGCTTCACGCACAGCATTGCGATGAAGTTCAAACGCGAGCGATGGGCGCATAGCATCTCTCCGATCCTCAATATAATCAGGGCATTTCGAATAACAAAAATTTCACGACTTGAGAATGGAATATTCCCCTTT
>NZ_JAGDVS010000160.1:0-1074 GCF_023255755.1 Acidithiobacillus sp.
ATAAGTTCTTCTTTCTCCGGCGCTCAACCCGCAAGCCCGAAAGGACCCGTCAGGGAGCGCAGCGTTTGTAATTGGGACCGACGGGGTTTGCCCGGCGATGCTGAAATTGGGGCCGCGCTCCGAGAAGCGCAGCGTCCAAAGTCGAAATATATGCCATAAAAGAATAGAATCGCAAATGAAAAGCGCAGGGGTGGGGAAAAATGGCAGAAAACAGGGTGCGGCAATGGCAGGTAACCGATGCGGAAGCGGGGCAACGGCTGGATAACTTCCTCCTGCGGGTGATGAAAGGCGTGCCGCGCTCCCATATCTACAAAATCCTGCGCAGTGGTGAAGTGCGGGTGAACAAAGGGCGGGCGCGGCCGCACTACCACCTGGCTGAGGGCGACGTACTGCGTCTGCCGCCGGTGCGGGTGGCGGCGCCCAACGATCCCGCCGTACTGCCCACCTACCTGCAGAGTCAGTTGGAAGTCGCTGTCCTTTACGAAGATACCCATCTGCTGGTGCTGGACAAGCCCAGCGGGCTGGCCGTGCACGGGGGATCGGGCCTGAGCTGGGGCGTCATCGAGGCGTTGCGCCAGTTGCGACCCGATGCCCGCGAACTGGAACTGGTACATCGCCTGGACCGCGACACCTCCGGCTGCCTGATATTCAGCAAAAAACGCTCGGCGCTGCGTGCGCTCCATGAAGCCCTGCGGGAAGGTTTCATGGAGAAGCGCTATCTGGCGCTGGCGGCCGGTGACTGGCAGGGGAAGGCGCGTTCCGTGCGCCTGGCCCTGCGCAAGAATACCCTGCAGTCCGGCGAGCGCATGGTGCGGGTGGACCCGGTGGAGGGTAAGGCCGCACATACGCGTTTTCTGCCACTGGAACATTTCCCCGGCGCGGTGCTGCTGCAGGCTGATCTCGATACCGGGCGTACGCACCAGATTCGGGTTCACCTGCAAGCGATTGGGCATGCGGTGGCAGGTGATGAGAAATATGGCGATGCGGTCTTCAACCAGCGTCTGCGCGCCCTGGGCCTGCGACGACTTTTTTTGCATGCCGCCCTGGTGGCCTTCCGCCACCCGCAGGACGGCC
>NZ_JAGDVS010000160.1:1084-13784 GCF_023255755.1 Acidithiobacillus sp.
GGGAGCTGAACGAGATCTGTGGCGTTGAGGCCCCGCTGCCGGCTGATCTGCAAGCCATTCTGACCCAACTGCGTAAGGAGTCTGCCGGATGATTCCGCCCCCTGATGATTGCCGACTGATCATTTTCGATTGGGACGGCACCCTCATGGATAGCATCTCTACCATCTGCGGCTGTCTGGCCCATGCTTTTGCCTATGCAGGGCTGGTGGATCGTGGTGAACAGCAGTACCAGGAAATTATCGGATTGGGACTGGAAGACGCCCTGGCGGCCCTCGCCCCCGATGCCGATAAGCCTACCCGGGAACGGATTCTGGAGGGTTACCGGGAGTGCTTTTTCAGCACGCCACTCCGCGAAATGCCCCTCTTTCCGGGGGTGGAAAACACGGTGGTGCAACTCGCCGATGCTGGCTATGAGATTGCCGTGGCCACCGGCAAAGCCCGTCGCGGTCTGGATCGGGTGCTGGGCGAGCATCCCCGTCTCGCCGCCTGCATCAGCGCCAGTCGCTGTGCCGATGAAAGCCGCTCCAAACCCGACCCCCTGATGCTCCACGAATTGCTGCAGCACTACGACCTGCCCCCCGCAGCGGCCATCATGGTGGGCGATACCGTGCACGACATGGAAATGGCCGTTGCCGCCGGGGTTTTGCCGCTGGGAGTGCTCTGCGGCGTACACAGCGCGGAACGCCTGGATGCCAGCGGTGCGGCGGCGTGTTTTACCGACCCCACCGCCTTACCCGGGTGGCTCATACGCACGCGCACCGGGGATAAATATCCGTCGCGGAATTCGGGATAACCTCAGGAATTTAGGATGTACCGATGCGATGGTATACTATTTCCTCGCTGGTGATCTGCACAGACAAATCAAAGGTGGTGACGAATAATGGTATCTACAGTTCTACTGTTGGCCGTGTTATCCGCATGGATATTGTTAGAATTATATCTGGAATATTTTTTTCGGTCACCCATGAATGCGAACAAGCAAGACGGCGGATCTTCAAAAATATTCAACGTCGTGATCTTATCCAGCGTCGGAAGTTGGGCTTGTACGGTGGCGGCGGAAGTTCGCCATGAGCCACATATTGCGCTATATCTGCCGCAGGTGGGTTGTTCGCTGCTGATGGCGGGATTGCTGTTGCGATCGTATGCGATCATGACGTTAAGGAGATATTTCACCGTGGACCTGGCTATCCAGCCTGGACACCGACTGATCCGGCATGGACCGTACCGCATGGTGCGCCATCCGTCCTACACGGGAGCGCTTCTGTGTTTTTTCGGATTGGCGTTGTCGTTTGGTTACTGGGCCACAGCGATTATAATCATTCTTCCCGTCATCTCGGCCTACCTCTGGAGAATCGCCAAAGAGGAACGCATACTGGCGGATGCCTTCGGGATCACTTATCAGGAATACCGCAACTGCACGTACCGCCTCATTCCAGGTATCATTTAGCGGGTTTCTGCAAACCGGTCAGGACCCACGTCCTGGTCCAACCCCGCCCGGATCTCCACCGCGTGGGTCAGTAAAATAGTATGCGTGCCCGACTCCAGCAGATGAAACTGCGCCGCCGGCAGATGTGCAGCCAGCGCCAAACCGACCTGTGGTCTGTTCACACGATCCTGGGCACCCTGCCAGATATGCACCGGCACCCGGATATCCTCCAGACGGAAAGGCCAGGGGCGGTTGAGCACCGCGAAATCATCGGCCATCCCTGCCGTCCCTTGCCGCAACGCCCCCCGCAGGTCCTCGCAAAGCTTCGCCAGGACGTCGGGCGCAGACAACAGGGACCAGTCACTGGCGCCCATCTTTGCCGCGAACTGCGCCACGAAGCGCTCCGGCCTCCGCTGCACGCCCGCCATTCTGAGGCGCAACAAAGCCCTGAGGAGCCACGGTGCCCTGCGCACCAGGGTGAAGAGGACATGATCCTGAAGACGGAAGGCGGACCATATCTCGGGCAGCTCGGCCGGTCCGGGACTGCCCGCCAGATGCACACAGCGCACCCGCTCCGGCATGGCGTAGGCGCAGGCCAGCGCGTAAGGACCACCGCCGGAGAAACCTAGCACCTGAAAGGCGTCAAGCCCCAGACGGCTTACCAAGACTTCGCCCATTGCCGCCACTTCGGTCATGGTCAGTCCCGGCTGCCGGTCCGATTCTCCGTAACCCGGCCGGTCAAAGACGATCCAGCGCAGGCCATCACGAAGGGCCGCAGGCAGCAATTTCAGTTGCAAACGGGAGCTGGGCGTACCATGAAAGAACAATACCGGCAACCTCCCGTTCGGGTCACCGATATCTTCATAGGATACAACGTGGCCGGAATCCAAAGTTAACGACCGTTTCATCTCTCACTCATTGCCTGAATGGCCCTTTTCTCCGGGAGTAACGCTCGCTGCGCTTCTGGACGAACTATTAATCGCATCAGGCTCTCAAGAAACACTTTTTAGGATATTGAATACATTATAGTTACGAAGCACCAATATCACCGGGAACCAGCCTCATGTCCAACGGTGAATCCGCGCGATTCCAGCAGTTCGAAGAGCGGTATCCAGTACACGCCGGTGGATTCCATCGCGACCGTGTCCACATCGCAGGCCTTGAGCCAATCGGCCAAGGCCTCAAGATCCTCCGTGAAACTGGCAAACTCCCGTACCGGTTCGTCATCACGATCCGCAGGAACCGCGACATAGTGGGAGGCGCTGCCAATGTCGATGCCTGCGGCGTTGCCCGGCAGGCCTGCAACATGGATAGGACTTGCTCACTGACTTGCTCACTGACTTGCTCACCGATGGGCTGTGTTTCTTTGCGCAGGCTGATGGGCTCCAGTAACGGCACGATAAACCGCACCCGCATGCCAATCTCCTTAATCTGCGGTTCTGGCAGGCCCAACTCCTGAGCTTCGGCAAAGATGCGGCGCACGCCGGTGCCCCATTGTTCGATGAGGTGCAGTTCACGAAATACGCGGGCCTGACTTGCTCACGGGTTTGCGCCCAGTCGCGTAGCGCCAGATAGCGCGTGGCTATCAGTGGCGCTTCCTGTAGAAACAGGCCACCGGTGGTAAAGGAGAGGCGGTATCGGTCAGACGTGGTCACAGGCCCCTTGCGCATAGGTAGGATGGGCACAAACATGTGCCCATTCTAGCGGATTGGGCCTGTGTTTGACACGACAGCAGGCGGTTTCGTACGCCAATTTGGCGATCCTCATGTGGTATAAAGCATAGGTTGTCGGATTTGACCCTTCCAGAGCGCTGAATCCAACATCTTGCGAATCACCACAGACACTGAAGAGAGCGGCAATACATGAAAATTCTCCATACTTCTGACTGGCACCTGGGACGCACGCTCTATGGTCGTAAACGCTATGAGGAATTCGAGGCATTTCTCAAATGGTTGGCGAAGACGATTCAGCACGAAAGGGTCGATGTCTTGCTGGTGGCTGGTGACGTCTTTGATACCAGTGCACCCAGCAACCGCGCCCAGGAGCTTTACTACCGATTTCTCTGTGCGGTGGCAGCTTCGTCCTGTCACCATGTGGTGGTCATCGCTGGCAATCATGATTCGCCGTCTTTCCTCAATGCACCCAGGGAATTGCTCAAAGTGCTTAACGTGCATGTTGTCGGCGCACTCGCTGAGGTGATCAGTGACGAGGTCCTGGTTTTGCACGCAGAGGGTGGTATTCCGGAACTGATCGTCTGTGCCGTCCCCTACCTGCGGGACCGCGATATCCGGGTGGCTGAAGCCGGTGAAAGCATCGAGGACAAGGAGCGCAAACTGATCGAAGGCATTCGTGATCACTATGCCGCTGCGACCGCCATTGCCGAAGCTCAGCGTCTCGCTTTGGGCGTTGATATCCCCATCGTCGCCATGGGCCACCTGTTTGCTGCGGGCGGGCAAACGGTGGACGGGGATGGTGTGCGGGATCTCTATGTGGGGTCCTTGGCTCAGGTGACCGCTGCCATTTTCCCCGACAGTCTGGATTACCTGGCCCTTGGCCATTTGCATGTGCCACAGAAAGTAGGCGGCTCGGAGCGCCGCCGTTACAGCGGCTCGCCGATACCCATGGGCTTTGGCGAGGCGAAGCAGGCAAAGAGTGTCTGTATGGTCGATTTTGATCATGCTGAGCCCACCGTGCAGATGCTGCCAGTTCCCGTTTTTCAGCGACTCGAACGCGTCAAAGGCGATTGGCCCGCCATCTCCGCCCGGATTCTGGAGATCTCTGCCACATACCCGCAGGCCTGGCTGGAAGTGGTTTACGAAGGTGCGGAAGTCATCAGTGACTTGCGCGATCGCCTGGATAAAGCCACCGCAAACTCTGACCTGGAAATACTGCGCATCACGAACAACCGGATCGTCGACCGGGTGCTGGGTCAGATACACGATGAGGAAATGTTGGATGATCTCAGCGTCGACGAGGTTTTTGCGCGTTGTCTCACGGCTCATCAAGTGCCCGAAGATCAACGGCCGGAATTGCTGCGCGCCTATCAGGAGACCATCGCGTCTCTCCAGCAAAACGACGCCAGAGCAGAATAGCGAGACGATCCATGCGCATACAACAAGTACGCTTCAAAAATCTGAACTCTCTGGTGGGTGAGTGGAGCATTGATTTTACCCATCCCGCCTACGCCTCAGAGGGCATTTTTGCCATCACCGGGCCGACTGGTGCGGGGAAGACGACGATCCTCGACGCCATTTGTCTGGCGCTGTACGGGCGCACCCCCCGCCTGAACAAGGTTACCAAGGGCACCAATGAAATTATGTCCCGCCAGACGGGCGAGTGTTTTGCCGAAGTGACCTTTGCCACGCAGACTGGTCGGTACCGCTGTCACTGGAGCCAACACCGGGCGCGCAAGAAGCCCGATGGTGAATTGCAGAACCCGAAGCATGAAATTGCCGATACACCGTCAGGCAGCTTACTGGAGTCCTCACTCAAAGGGGTGTCCGACCGGATTGAGACAGCTACGGGCATGGGCTTCGAGCAATTCACTCGCTCCATGCTGCTGGCTCAGGGCGGGTTCGCCGCCTTCCTGCAAGCCGCTGCCGATGAGCGTGCGCCGATTCTGGAGCAAATCACGGGAACGGAGATTTACAGCGAGATATCTGTCCGTGTCCATGAACGGCGTACTGTAGAGCGTAACGCACTGGAGCGAATGGAGGCGGAACTGGAGGGCATGCGGCTCTTGCGTCCGGAAGAAGAGCAAGGGCTGAACGACAGTCTGGCGCAAAAGACCCAGCAGGAGGCAAAGTTGGCTGCAGAAATTGCCCGGACCCAGGAGATAATCCGCTGGCTGGACAGTATCGCGCAACTGGAAACGGATCTGCAGCAGATCGCCGGGCAAAAAGTGAATTTGCAGGTCAGAGTCACTGCCTTTGCCCCTGAACAGGAGAGACTGACGCAGGCAAATAAGGCACTCGAACTGGAAGCGGATTATACCGCCTTGCAGTCGCTTCGCCATGCGCAAGAGACAGATGCGGCGAGCTATCGGGAGAAGCAGGCCATACTGCCGGAACAGGTGGAAGCCGTCCGTCAGGCTACCGAGGCGGAGCGCATGGCTGCAGTGCAACTGGAAGCCAGCAAGACAGCGCAGCAACAGGCCCTGCCCCTTATTCGGCAGGTGCGCGAACTGGATCTCAAAATCCGTGAAAAAGAAGCACCTGTTCGAGTGGCTTCCGACGCCATCGCCGCGTATGCGCAATCTCTGAAAGCGCTCCGCGTGAAGCAGGATACCGATCTCAGGGAACAGGAACGCCTGCAAAACACCTTTGCGGTCCTCACGCAGCAGTTGGTAGACACACAAGCGGATGCAGGGCTAGTGGAACATCTTGCCGGTATGCGGGCACGGATGGAGGCGGTGCAGCAGGTGTATGGGCAGTGGCGGGAGAAAGGCAGGGCGATACAGCAGACGGAGGAGGCCTTAGCGACGGCAGTTCGCTCATGGCAGGAGGGGACGGAGGGGCGCAGTAGGGCCGAAATCGCGTTGAATGACCGGCAAAAAGAAGAGGCCGAAAAACAGCTATCCTTTAAGGACCTTCTGGAGGGACAGGAACTCCCAGAGTGGCGCGTCTGCCTGGACAGGCTCAAGGATCAGGATATTGTTCTGGCAAAAATACAGGATGCCGCCCAAATCATCGCGCAGACGACGCAGCACCTGGCGACTCTGAATGTGCATCAGACCGCACTGCTTGCGGAAAATGCGACTCTGGACGCACGCCTTACCGCCGAACTGGCGCAGAAAACGACCCACGACCACACGGTTTCCCTGCTGGAAACCCAGACCACGCTCCTCAACCGGATAGAAAGTCTGGAGGCAATGCGTCATCAATTAGAGGACGGTGAGGTCTGCCCGCTTTGCGGCGCAACAGAGCATCCCTTCGCGGAGGGAAATATTCCGCACGTTGACGAAACCCGCCAAGCCCTGATTGCTGCCAAAACTGCGCAGGATGCCAACGCAGAAGAGATTACGGCGCTGAAAGTGAAACAGGCTGAGCAGGGCAAAGAACTGGAGCGGCTGCACGCTGAGCAGCAATATGCGGCTACGCAACGGGTCGCCGCACAGGACCTGATTGCTGCCAATGGGCAGGTTTTCGCCCTGCCACAAGCAGAGGATCCCCAACTGACAGACCAGGTGCAGACTTTGCGGGACGAACATGGCGTTGCCTTAGAGCGGGCGCATGGTATCGTGCGTCGCGCAGAGGCTGCGGAAAAGGCATTGGCAGAATTACGCATCTCCCTGGATCAGGCCAAGACGGCGTTTGTGAAGGCAGACCGGGAGTTTGAGTCAGCGCGGCATCAAAAGGCGTCCCTCGAAAAATCTCTGGAACAGATCAAAGAGGACGCCTTATCGCTCTCTGCCCAACAGGAGCAATACATGGCGATTTTGTCCGGGGATCTGGCGACTTATAGTGTTGTCCCTGTTTCTCTGGATACCCTGGATCAGATTCAGACAGATTTAAGCGAACGGCGCGCCCAATGGCTACGCCGCCAAGAAGAAAAAGGTGACCTCGTTGTGAAACGCGCCGCACTGGAGGCGCAGATACGCCATCAGGGCGAGGAGATGTTGAAGTTGGATGGGGAGACCCAAAAGCAGCAGAGACAACTCGAAATGCTACGAGTGGAACAGCAGGCATGGAAAGATCAGCGTCGTGCGCTTTTGGGCGATAAAAATCCCGAAGACGAGGAAAGGCATCTTTCCGGTGCAATAGTGTCTGCCGAGAACACACTCGAAAATGTGCGGCGGCGAATGTATACGGCGCAACAGAAACTGGCCTTACTCCAGGAGAGCATGGCAAATCTTGTGGTAGGCGTCACAGAAAGAAAACCTCGATTAGAGGCTGCTGAGGCCGCTTTTGCGAGTCGCTTGCTGAAGGCGGAGTTCGCCAGCGAAGTGCAATTCTTATCGACCCGTCTGCCGGAGGATGACCGTAAAAAACTGGCGGATGCCGCGTTCCAACTGAAGGACGAAGCGTCGGTGCTCAACGCCATGGAGCAAGAAAAAAATACCCTGCTAGCGACAGAACGGCAAAAGCAGATCACCGATGCGCCAAAAGATACGGTCAGTCAGATATTGAGCGATCTCATGGTGAATCACCGGAATATGCAGCAAGAGATCGGTGGTCTTTCTCAAAGACTCAAGGACAACGCCGCATTGAAAGAGCAGATGCATGGGAGGGGCGAAGCCATCGCGGCGCAGAAGCGCGAGTGCGGACGTTGGGATCTGCTCCACGAGCTCATCGGTTCCAGCGATGGCAAGAAATACCGCAATTTTGCCCAAGGTCTGACTTTTGAATTGATGGTCAGCCACGCCAACCGGCAACTGCAAAAAATGACCGACCGCTATCTGCTGGTCCGCGATGGCAGGCAACCGCTGGAACTCAATGTGATCGATAACTATCAGGCCGGGGAGGTGCGTTCCACCAAAAACCTCTCGGGTGGAGAGAGCTTTATCGTCAGCCTGGCGCTGGCGCTGGGCCTCTCGCACATGGCCAGTAAAAATGTGCGGGTGGATTCCCTGTTTCTCGATGAAGGTTTCGGCACCCTGGATGAGGAAGCCTTGGATATGGCCCTGGAAACTCTTGCGGGTCTCCAGCAGGAAGGCAAGCTCATTGGCGTGATTTCCCATGTGGCTGCTCTCAAAGAGCGTATTGGCACCCAGATTCAAGTGACACCGAGAACAGGGGGAAGAAGTGCCATATCTGGGCCTGGTTGCGTATTTTAGGCCAAAATACACGGGGGGTTATGATTGTTGCCGCAACAGAACGGCGCTACGCCATAATCCCGCCACCCAACCAACAAACCACCCGATTTCAAGGGATGCGCCATTCTACTTTCCCTCCTCGGCATTCCGAGCATAGCGGAAAGGCCCTAAGGGCGTCTCAGTGCACCGTCAGGACACCTTTAGGTCATCCCCCACCCTGCCCCACGCCCTCTCCATGACCTTCCATAGCGGGCTATGTACCGCCAGGACACGGCCAGTATACTTTTTCTTTCCGCGCAGACCGACAGGTCCGGGCCGCCAGACATCAACCCATGTTTCGGAGAATTTCCATGGCGCCCCGCACCGTACCCTCCTGGGGTGGCTGGATACTCTTGCAGGCAGCGGCATCCCTAACAGGGGCTTGCATTGACAATAATCCGGCGGCTGGGTATTTTTGGGCGCATCAGGGTTTGATGTAAGTATAAGAAAACAATTATGCAACCGAAGGACGCAAGCCATGCCCCACCTCTCTTCACTGCGCCTGCCCTGCGGCCTGCGTTTGTCCCTGCTGTGTACCGGTCTTCTGACCGCCCTGCCGGCCCTGGCCGCAGTGCCTTCATACAGGGTTCCCGCGCCGGGGCAGATTCTGCAGCAGGTCCGACCGGCGCCGGTCCTGCCCGCAGCTCCCGGTACGGTGCTGGCCTTGCCCGCGCCCGCACAACAAGCCTCCCGATCCCGGGCCCCCATTACGGTACGGCAGATCACCGTCATCGGCAACACCCTGCTCCCGGCGGACTTCGTGCAGGCGACCCTCCGCCCCCTGGAAGGGCACACCGTCACCCTCGGGCAGCTGCAACAGGCAGCGGACACCCTGACCCAAGCCCTGCATCAGCGCGGCTATCCTCTGGCCTACGCCTACCTGCCCGCCCAGGAGATCCGAGCGGGTCAGATTCACCTCCAGATGGTGGAACCGCGTTATGACCAGATCCGGATTTCTCCGAATTCGCGTCTTGCGGACAGCGAAGCCCGATATACCCTGGGTGCGGCGCCCGGCGCACTGATCCGCCAGCATACCCTGAACCGGGGTCTGCTGCTGCTCAATCAGACCCCCGGCGTCCGGGTAGCCGGTACCCTGGTACCGGGAACCCAGCCCCAGACCAGTTCCCTCAATGTCGCCGTACACAACCGCCCGCTGCTCTCCGGCAGTGTGGGCGTGAACAACTACGGCGGGAACTACACCGGCCGGGTGCAGTGGCAGGGGGATGTCAACCTGCGCAACCCCTTCGGCTATGGCGGCGAGATCGCGGCCAATGGCCTGACCACCAGCGGTGGCCTGCTGCATGCCGCCGGCCTGTCCCTGCTTTCCCCCAACCTCTGGAACGGCCTGCGTGCCACCCTGTTTGCCTCCTGGACCCACTACCGGCTGGGCGAGAACTTTGCGTCCCTGGACGAGACCGGTCGGGCCATCCAGTGGGGAGGCGGATTCTCCTACCCGATCCTGCTGCGCCCGGGGGCGGTGCTCAGCAGCAGCCTGAACTTCATCCAGGACCGTTTCACCCAGCAGTCGGGAGTTATCCCGAACAGTGCGACGGACACGGAGCTGAACCTGGTGCAGTGGGGCGTCAATGGCGCTCTGGCGGGAGGCGACGGGGTCAGTTCCGGATCGGTCACGGTAACCGGCGGCAACAAGGTCATCTTCGGCAGTGCCGCCCAGGCGGCGGATGCGGCGGGGCCGCGCACGGCGGGACTGTTCTGGATGGGGCAATTCCAGCTGGTCCGGTTACAGACACTGCCGGTGGGCCTGCGCCTGAATGCCCATCTGCTGGCTCAGGTGGCCTCGAAGAATCTGGATCCCAGTCAGCAACTGTATCTGGGGGGACCCCAGGGGATCATGAGTGCGGCGGTGGGCAGCGGCGCCGGAGACCAGGGCATTCTCGCCCGCCTGTCCCTGTCCCATCGCCTGCCGTTGCCGATCCCGGGCAGCCTGCGGGCGGCGGTGCTGCTGCAGGGTGGGGAAGTCTGGCAGTATCACGATTTTTATCCTGGCGCGCCGCAGCCGAACCGGCTAGGGATGGCCGCAACGGGTCTCGGGCTGCAGTACCACGTTCGGGGCATCCAATGCCGCTTCGACTGGGTGCACCGTATCGGCAACGCCGCCAACACGGCGGGTGCCAATCAGCACAGTGAACTCTGGGCCACCCTGGTGGTGACGCCCGGCGCATTTGTTCATTCCTGAGGGAGGCATTTCATGAACCACATATATCGGTTGGTCTGGAGTGCTTCCCATCGGATGCTGGTGGCGGTTTCAGAGATTGCGGGCTACCGCCGTGGGGGTGCCCCGGGCACAAGTCGGCGGCGGAAAGGCGCGGCGCGGCGGGTGGATGCGGGTGTGGCCCATGCAGTGACAGACACCGCCGATCCGGAACCGCTACCACACATCCGTGCCCGGAGCATCCGCCAGGTGGTACGCTGGCAGACCTTCCTGCTCGGCGGCGGGATCGTCCTCTTTGCGCCACTGGCCTTTGCCCTGCCGGGGGACGGTCTGCCTACCGGCGGCCAGGTGGTCTCCGGACAGGCCACCTTGAGCCAGAGCGGACACCAACTCACCATTACCCAGACCTCCAGCAAGGCCATTCTCAACTGGCAGAGCTTCGGGATCGGCAGCGGACAGACGGTGGACTTTCAGCAGCCCAATGCCGCCAGCGTGGCCCTGAACAACGTCACTGGCAGCAATCCCAGTGAGATCTTCGGGAACCTCGAGGCCAATGGTCAGGTGTTTCTGGTGAACCCCAACGGGATTACCTTTGCGCCGGGTGCCCAAGTGAATGTGGGCGGGATTCTCGCCTCGACCCTACCCATCAGCAATGCCGACTTTCTGAAGGGCAACTACACCTTCAGCGGCAGCAGTACGGCCACGGTGGACAATGCGGGCACGATTACCGCCGCTCCGGGCGGTTATGTGGCCTTTATCGGCAACCAGGTGAACAACACCGGCAGCCTCATCGCGCCCGGTGGCACGGTTGCTTTGGGGGCCGGCAGTTTGGTCGACCTGACCCTGCAGGGGAACAGCCTGTTGCACTTTGCGGTGAGCGGCAGCGTCCTGCAGGCCCTGGCCGAGAACGGCGGGCTGATTCAGGCCAACGGCGGTACGGTGATTCTCAGTGGCGATGCCAAGAACGCCCTGCTGCAGACGGTGGTGAACAATACCGGCGAAATTGAAGCACAGACGGTGGGCACCGAAGACGGGCACATCGCCCTGCTGGGCGGCAGTAGTGGCACGGTCGTCGTAGGCGGCACCCTGGATGCTTCCGCACCGAATGGCGGCAACGGCGGCAGCATCGACACCTCGGGCGCGCAGGTGCAGGTCAGCAGCAACGCCAACATCACCACGGCGGCAGCGGATGGAAAGACCGGCAACTGGACGATCGACCCCGCCAGCTACACGATCAGCAGCAATGCCAGCAGTAGCAGTACCAACAGCATCACGCCGACTTTTTTGGAGAGCGAACTCAGCACAAAAACTCGTATCACCATTTCTTCTACCAGCAATACAGGAGGCTCCGGCGATATCTACGTCGACTCTCCGGTCTCCTGGAGCAAGAACAGCCTCATTCTCGATGCCTATAACAACATTGTCGTGAACCAGCCGCTCACGGCGACAGGAACGGCAGGGCTGACCCTGGAGTACGGGATGGGCAGTACCAACGGGGTGATTGGCGGCACGGCGGCCAGTGTCACCCTCAAGGCGCCCATTAATTTGGGGACTAGCAGCACATTCAGCACCGAGCTGGGCAGCAAGGGTGTCTTGACCGCCTATACCATTGTTGACAGTCAGAGCACTCTACAGAGTATCGGTAGTAGTCTGGCCGGTGATTACGCTCTGGGCACCAACCTCAGCCTGACCGGCAGCACGCCCAGTGGCGACTTCACGCCGATCGGGACGAGTTTCAACAATGCCTTCACCGGCACCTTTGACGGTCTGGGACACACCATTGCCGGACTGACGATTGATACAGCGTCGAGCAGTTATGTGGGACTTTTTGGGTTCAATAAAGGCACCATTGAGAACGTGGGACTGATGGGCGTTTCGGTGACGGGCAGCAACGACGTCGGCGGCCTGGTCGGGTACAACAACGGCAGTATCACAGATGGTTATTGGGACACGACGACCAGTGGTACTACGCCCGGCGTTGGTGCTGGAACCACCACTGGTGTCACGGGGATCTCGACGACGAGCCTGGCGGCAGCCTTGCCCACAGGCTTCGGCAGTACGGTCTGGGGGAATGGCGGCAATCAAACCACGCCGTATCTTTTGGCTAATGCGTCATTCGATACGGTCAGTGGTCAAGTGTATCTGGGCACCGATACCAGTGCCACTCCCACGGCCTATGGCGTCATCCTGACCCAACCGCAGTTGCAGAACATCAACCAGAACCTCGGTGCAAAGTATGTCCTGGGCACCAACCTCAGCCTGACCGGCAGCACGCCCAGTGGCGACTTCACGCCGATCGGGACGAGTT
>NZ_JAGDVS010000099.1 GCF_023255755.1 Acidithiobacillus sp.
AGAGGTGCGGGCAGCACCCCGATTCGCCGGGTCCCAGCGCCGCAAGCGTGGCGACTGTGGCGAGGGAATCGGGGTTTAGGGAGCAGAGGAACGGAAAACCCCGTTAAGGAGATTCAGCCTGCCAATATCGTGCGACACTTAAGCTCTGGAGAGTGCCTCCAAACACCCGTCTTTGTTGGTTGACGCCTTTAATGCAGAAGCCTTTCTCCGTTCTGGTTGTCGTCCTCCTTTGCGATCATGTGCAACCATACCTCTACGGCCTGACGCAGTTTCCGGAGGTCCCTGCTGACACCGACGATGCGTTGCGCCCAGCGGGAATCCATCTCGGGAATCTGATAGGCAGCCCATCCATATTGCTGCGCCACTTGCGCCACGGTCTGAGGTAAGGCCCGCAACAGATCCGTATGGCCCATAAAGTCATGATGTACCGTCCGTACCCGGCTGAGTAAAGGACCGGAGAGAAGATCTGTCCGGTTGGCCGTCATCAAATAATTCACCGCCGACAAATCTGCTAGACCCAACAGAAACTCGTCATGCCACGTCGCCGCACTGGACGGCTCGATCAATTGTAGAAGCGTGTCGAGCAGATTGCCGTTCTGGGTACCGGATCCACACTTGTCCACCTCATCAACGATGATGATCGGATTCGCCACTCTGGACTGCTGAATCAGGCGGATCACCGCACCGGGCTGCGCTGTGCTCCACGCCCGGTGGCTCCCCTTCAGAACCATGGAATCGGAGGCACCACCCACAGAAATAACCAGATAGGGCACATCCGCCAATTCACAAAATCGTCGCAGGAGCGATGTTTTGCCAATACCCGCAGGACCTACCATTAACAAAGGCGGTAACCGTAAGATCTGGTTGCCCCGGCGAGACAGCACACAGGCTCTCTCCAATATCTGAATGGTATTCGCCAACCAGGGGAATTCCACACGCAGCAAATCAAAAACACCGATCTCGGGTACCTGCCGCAGATCCAGAGGCGTTTTTTCAAGGTCTGCAAACGCCTGCACGATGGCATCATTGCGTCCGGTTTTCGGCACTTGATGGAACACCACGTGGGTTGGGAAATGCGATTGGATCAACGCTGCATCCTCTTCCGTATTTGCAGCGTCCTGACCGAATGGATCGTCCTCAAAATCTGACAGATCAATTTCTGCCGAAGGATTGGGCGTCGCGCTGGATTCAGTAGAAGGGGGGTCATTGTCTTTACGGGTCATCAAAGTCTCCTGCGTCCGTGGGGGATCGCGTAGAAACAGGATAGCGGAGCCCAAAGAAAAACACAACAGACTTTATGATAGTCCTGTCCTTCAAATTAAATGCGCCGTTTTTAAAAAGCCAAAACCGCGCGTCAGTTCACCTGGGGGAATGCTTCAAAGCGCCCCACGACCCTCCCGATCCAGGTGTCGCTGTCTTCGGGGGTCTTCGTGATCTGCAGGTGGTCGTCTCGCCGTACCAGATGATGAGATCCACTCTGTGGCTTTCCATTTTTGAAGGAACCGGGATGCCCGCAGAGCGGCGCACCGTCCGCCATGACGACCAGCCAGCACGCGCCCTCGGCGGTTCCCCGGTTTTCCTGATAAAAGCGCAAACGCTGGGCCTTTCCCAAGGCCAATCTTTCCGCACCCAGAAAGGCCAGGTCCATGCGGATCATTCCAGAGGGATAGTCATGGTGTCCCTCCATGAGAAATAGGGGAATGTCACAGATTTCGCGATGGGCCCCGCCACCCACATCCAGGCGGCGGGTCAGGAGTTGCCGTGCCTGGGAACAAGCGATATCCGCAGGGGCAAGCAGGTTATCCCTGGCGGGATTCAAAGGGGGGCTTTCCGATGCCGTTTCCGCGTCCAGAAAGGCGGTACTCGATGCACTGTTTGCGGGTATGACTTGATCATCGACACTGAGGCAGCGCGCCAAATCCAGATGTAAATGCTGACGGGCCCGGACGGCCCAATCGGCGATGTGGTTGGCTACGACGCCGTTGACGGCGCCAATGGGAGAAAACACCGTCTGCACGGCAGCACTGGGACGATAGAGCGGGGCGTTCCGTCCACTCTCTGCTATCAGTTTCTGTAAGGTGTAGGGTGGGCGAAAACACTGCAGATGTTGCGGGGAATTCAGGGTAGGCCAGCGATCCTGCATGAGCCGGAAAAAGTCTGGACGACTGGAGAGCAGAATATGTCGGTCATCCGGTAGATGGATCAGCAGATGTACCCGGCTTTCATCGATCATGGGCAGGTCCAGAATCAGTTCAATATTGCTCAGGATGCTGGGATCAGGCAGGAGTGCGGGCGTCAGTGCAAAAAAAGCGTCCATTTCGCGGGCCGAAGCGATTTTCCAGAGATGCAGACCGGGAAGGATGCTCAGCGTTGTATCCGGCGCCTGTTCCAGTCCGGACCAGGCCAGTAACTGATCGACTTTATCCGGTCCAACGGTAGTTAAGCCGCTCAGCAATCCCATCAGGTTGGAGCGACTCAAACCGAAGCGTCGAGCCATTTCGGAAAGACTCAGATGCGATAGTGTAAAAAATGCCCGAAGGATATCGAGGGGCAGGGGAGCGTGATGCCGGGTCAAAGAGATTCTCCGCAGGACAGTAATCGTGGTACGCCTGTTGTTAGCATGCCGAGGCGAGTAGGCGTTGGCAAGTATGGCTGAGCACCTGCGCTGCATAGGGGGCACTTCTACGGGTTTTTTACGGAGGCGTTTCCGGACGTGACGGTTTTGGGTTTTTTGGGGGTGTATTTGCGCTTTTGGCCTGTGGGGATTCTGGGCTGGCTGTTGCGGGTGCGTTCGCTTTGGTTGAGCCTCAGATCACTCTTGCGACTGGGGGTCGCTATGGGTTGTGTTGGCGTCCTATGCGAATGGACCACGCAGGTTTTCGAGTGGTGGTGCGTGCAGATCTCAGGGGTTGACGATTGCTCGGGATGCCTTCCATGGCTATTTCATAACTTATTGATCTTTGTTACAATAAGTATTAGCAAGCCATCGAATCCGTAAACGGATTCTAGCTTGCCAGGGGGGATAAATCCCCCCGTGGACCCCCGAAGCGGAGGAAGCGATGCCGAAGATAGCCGGGAATCCGATGACCACAATAGCCGTCAGGCTGCCGCCAGAAGAAGCACAAGAGCTGCGCGACCGCGCAGAGATGGCCGGTATCGCGCATTCCGCGTTCCTGCGCCAAGCCTGGCGCAACCGCCCAGCGCTCAGCCCCGAGGAGCGTGATGCCCTGAGGGGCGCTCTGGATCATCTGGTGCGCATCGGTGGCAACCTGAATCAGCTCTCCAAGCACTGCAATCAAGTACAAGACGCCCCGACCCAGACCGCCATCCGGGATATCCAGGAAGCGCTCGTTCCAGTTCTGCAAGCCGTGCGTGGAGTCCTGCATCCATGATCAATAAAATCACCCTGCATAACGGCGGCAAGGCGCTGGCCGCCCACCTGCAGAAGCGCGAAGAAAATGCACAGGTGCGCATGGTATCCGTAGGTGGTGGACTGCCCGAAGATGTAGACGTCGCCATAGAGACCATAGTGGACTTTGCGGCCGCCCGTTCCCGGCATGGGACTAAAAGGCCGTTTGTGCACTTTGCCTTTTCACCGGACAGAGCGTTAAGCGAAGACCAGGTACAGCAGTGTGTGCGGGATGTTTTGTCGGAATATGGGCTGCCGGCGGATCAACCGTACATTCTGGTGGGGCATGAAAAGCGACGGGAAGACGGAAGTTGTGTTGAGCACTATCACCTGACCGCGTTAACGGTAAAGCCGGATGGAAAGGTGGCCGATTTCACGAACAGCTATCCGCGAAACGAAGCGCTGGCGCGGAAATGGGAAATCGATTTTGGGCACGATCTGACATTGGGGCGGCATAACCGGGCCGCTGCTCACCTTCTCGCTGAGAGAGGCTATCTGAATGTGGCGCAGGCTCTGGAGCCGCTGATTGCCGCACCCCGGCCGGTGGCCAGATACACGCACGCGCAAGCACAGGCGGCGAAACGTAAAGAACGCAGCAAAAGCGAGCTGACCGAAACGCTCAGTGGTATGGCAGAAGCATGGCGACAGTCGGATGGAGGGGCCGCATTTGAGGCCGCGCTTGCAGTGCGTGGGATGTTTTTAGCCCTGGGGACAAAAGCCGTTCTGGTCATCGATCCAGGAGGTCAGGAGCATCCCCTGCTGCGCACGTTGAAAGGTCAGGGGCTGGATCTGCGCAAGAAGGATATCGATTCGCGACTGGAAGGATGTCTGCTACTGACGCTTATGGAGAGGAAACGCCGTCACCGGCGGCAGGCCGCGCATGCCGAGGTAGAGGCTTCTCATGGTGCCGGTGCTCCTGACCATGTCGTGATCTTACAGATGGTGGCCGCGCATCTGCAGGATCAGATAGCGCGTAAGCGGGAAGACATTGCGGCACGTTGGGCGCTGCGCGGTCAGCAGCGAAAAGAGCAGTCGGCCCTGGCAGAGGCGCCCATGCCCAGGAATGACCCATCACCCGTATCCCCGCGGCGCGGGCTGGGGGCGATGGTGCGCGAAGAGAATCTCAAACGGGCGAATCAGAACGCACAAGCCAGGATGGAAACGCGGAATGGATTTCGTGCGCCGGATGCTGGTCCAGGGGCACTGCAGCCTGCCTGGATAGCGTGGCGGCAACGGGTTTTGACGGAAGCCTATGGGCAGGAGATAGGGGTGTTGCTGGGCCGAGGGGTGCGTATCGAGCGGGGTGATGCGTATTTACGGATACATAATAAGCAGCTGGACATCCGGGACTATGGTGATCGGCTGGTGGCGGATATGGGTGGAAACGAAGCAGAGATTGAGACCATGCTGCGACTTGCTGAAGCGAAGGGCTGGAAAGACCTGACGGTAACCGGGAGCGTCGAATTCCAGGAGCGGGCGGGTGCAGCGGCATTGGCAACTGGGTTCACCTTGACGGATAAAGATCTGGTTGCGCGGATTCAGGCGGCGCAGGAAAAAGCGCGGCAGGCGCTGGCAGAGGCGGTTACGCCAGAGGAAACGGAAGGCGATGACGATACAGATGACTATGGAGACTGGATGACCCTGTGAGGGTCACGGTACCAACCGTGCGTCTGGTTTCTCAAAATTCATCCAACCACACAGCGGTAAAATGAGATGGAGTTTCGATAGTTCGAGAGTCCACAAATGCAGAGGCTTGGTTCTCACAATGCGGGGTATCTCAAAAACGGCCAAATTTGAGATTACTATGAAGCATACGTTTAACGAATAGTATCGGTCAGATTCACACGAAACCTGGCGCCTGGCGCTTTTCGTACTTTAAAATCCGTTTCCTGAAGGGACCCCTACTTGGATGTCGTCGCCTTCTGGGGGTGTAAGCCCAAACCCCCGAAAATTCCGGCTGTACCGTCTTGAGGCGTTTTTTACCGCAAGACGAGTACACGGCGTATATGTGTTTATATCTATTTGGCACCAACACCATGATTGTGTCTTAACGAACGTTATGACCACACAGTATATTTTTCATTAAGTTACGAGTTTGGCAAAATTTTCGAGGGTTTGGGCTTACACCCCCCTTCTGCAGACACTCGGCCCGGTTGCGGAAGATTTTATGCCGAAAATGACAATCCCCTATGATTTGCACTATAGGGGATTGTACGTTGCTTTATTCATAAATCCACACACTTTTCGCCAACAGCTAGCAGCTTATATGGAGGATTTTCAATCCCGCCACCTTAAATCATGAATTCGAACAGCACTATTTTTGGGAAGATTTTGAATCTGTACAGCTTTTTTGCAGAGGTAGAGCTGCTCAGATTTTTTTTCTTGCTCCTTGGTGAGGTTTAGTCGCGCACCATATATAGCATCGTGGCTACCGCACGCTTCCAGCCTGCTTATGTTTATGGTTGTTTCACATACACCGCAGTCGGGTATCTCAACTTCTAGTAACAGCATCTCTCCGATGGAGAAGTCGTTATTACACGATTTCAAGCTGATTCCAGTAGGGCTAAAATCGACAATCTCACAGAGAAGCGTTCGACCATCTTTTGTGCATACTTTAGCTTGCCCAGGTAATGCAATTCTTTTGTGAGATCGCACTTTTCTCTGAAATAATTCCGAGTATGTGGTATAATAAAAGATATTCTCTATTACATATTCCAAACGAGCCATAAAAAAGCATACAACATTATCCTTTTCAGCGAAAATAAGAGTTGAATTATAATCCTCTATGTTTTCGACATGGATTTTTGGTTTTAGCAAGATGCGCCCATTATCTACACCATTAAAAATAAATATATTTCCGTGGTCATCTGTGTTTTCAGAAAACACTATGGTTGAGTGTCCATTTTCAAGAAGACTGCAACCATCATGCTTACTTTTGATGACGCTTTCATCTGCCTGTAGCAGCGCAAAATAATCAGGAAGACTGAACTCTCCGCGTAAAGGCAGAATCATGACTAGATTGTCCGTTTCTTTAGCCAGTGACATGCGGCGTCCCCTTAAAAAATGTGGATTATTTCTGCAGAACGTCCAACCGCTCTGCAGGCATTGGTCGACCGAACAGGATGCGCAGATCTTCAGGCCAAGATGTTCTGCCGCATCGTTGTTCAAGCTTTGGTCCTACTTGCGCTTGAAAACCCATAACAACTTGGCGGGGTAGTTCGTTGGTTAGTATCGGTAGAATCTTCGCTTTTGGTAGCAGGTCATTGGATTGTTCATTGTCCGGGTCGAGCATCGTATAGACATTCTGTCGACTAATCCATGTGTTTTTATTAGTGGGGTATCCAGCTAAATACGATAATGTCAAAATTTTGCAGCGAAATCAAATGGGCTGCCCAGTACTCCTTTTGCCAAGCGTACAACGCTCATTATAGATTGATATATTGAAGTTTTTTCACCATCTGAGAAGCCAATACCCGTATTTAGCTGGATACCCCACTTTTATTATCCCCCACATTGATAAATGCTAAGGCTAACAACGCCTCACGCACGTCATCAACTTTGGGTGTTTGGAACATGGCGGAAATCCGGCGCATCACTCTGGGCTCCCGGCGATTATTGGGTGTGCAACCCGGCGCTGCCCCGTCATGGCCAGCAGTTCGGCCAGCAGCAAGCGGTTTTCCAGGTCCAGCAGGTTTCCCTGATGCATGGCCCCCTCCATATCCCCGGCATCCAGGAGAGACTTGGCCGCGCGGGCGAAGCGATGAATCCGTTCGTGGCGGGCGAGGAGACCAGCGAAATCCGGTGACTGGCCAAAGAGGAGCGCGCCTTCCCCCCGCAGCCACCGCCCCAGATGGCAATACTCCTCGGCATCCTCCCCCAGGACGTGGGCGGGGAATGGATTTTCCTGGCGCAAGGCGCGGAGGAACGCCTGCACACGCAGAAGGTGCCCTTCCAGGATCGGCGGCAGGACGTCCATGGGCGGCAAGGCACCCACCAGTTGGGGGGCAGGGCGAAAACGGGTAATCCAGGCGGGGATGTCCTCGGCCGGGAGCGGCCTGGAGAAGAGATATCCTTGCAGGTGGCTGCAGCCCATCTTGGCCAGCAAGGCGGCGTGGTCTGCCGTTTCCACGCCCTCGGCAATCACTTCCAGGCCCAGCATGCGGCTGGCGGTGGTGACCGCTGCGACGATGGCGAGATCCTTGGGATCATTGATCATGTCGCGCACGAAACTCTGGTCGATTTTGATGGAATGGGCGGGGAGATGCTGGAGGTAAGTTAGGGAGGCGTTGCCGGTACCGAAGTCGTCGATGGCGATGCGTACCCCCAGACCCTGGCAGCTTTTCAAAACCGTCTGGGCTTTCTCAAGATTGAGCAGGGGAGCCGATTCGGTGATCTCGATCTCCAGTTGCTCCGGCGGCACGCTCGGGTGATTGGCCAAGGCTTCCCGCAGATCCTCCAGGAAACGGGCATCGAGCAGGTGGCGCGTGCTGATATTCACCGCTACGCGCAGCGGCAGGCCCTCCCCTTGCCAGATCGCTCCTTGTCGCAACGCCGCGTCCAGGACAAAGCGGCCGATGGTGCGCGCGAGGCGGGGATGATCCAGGGCGGAGAAAAAGGCCGCAGGCGCGAGCAATCCTTTCTCCGGGTGTTGCAGGCGGATGAGGGCTTCCACGCCCACCACTCCATCGGCGCTGGCTACGATCGGCTGGTAGTGCAGGACCATGCGGCCTTCGTGTAACGCCTGCTCCAGCAGGACGCGCTTCGCCACTTCTGTCTGCACGGCTTCATCCAGGGCCAGGGTATGCAGATGAAACTGGTTCCGGCCCGCATCCTTGGCGGCATAGAGCGCCATATCGGCGTGCTGAATCAGGGTGCTGGCATCGCTGTCGTCCAGGGGATAGAGGGTGACGCCGAGGCTGCCGGAAACCCCGACCGCTTCGCCCTGGATTTCCAGCGGTTCGCGGATGGCGGCGAGCAAGCGCTCGCAGACGACTTCGAGATCGTCGAGGCGCTCCAGGCCTGGCAGCAGCAGGCCAAACTCATCGCCGCCCATGCGCGCGAGGGTATCCCCTGCCCGCAACTGCGCCTGCAGCCGTTGCACTACGGCTTGCAGCAACTGGTCTCCGGCTCCATGGCCCAGGCGGTCGTTCACCTGCTTGAATCCATCCAGGTCGATGAGCGCCACCCCCAGCAGCCGCTCGCGCCGCAGCGTTTGGTCTCGGGCGGTCTCCAGGCGGTCCAGGAAGAGGGCGCGGTTGGGCAGGGCGGTGAGGGGGTCGCGCAAGGACTGGTTGCGCAGCAGGAGCACCAGTTCCCCAAGATGCGCAAAGGCATCGAAGTACGCCGATCCCACCCGATGAAAATAACCCTTTTCGCGCACGCCGATCAGGCCTACGCCGCGCAGATCCTCTGCTCCGAAAGGAAAGATGCCGATTTCCTCGATGCGGTTGCGCAAGGCCTGGATCCATTCCGGCGCCTGCGGATCATCCACGGACTGAATGACGGCCTGCCCGCTTTCCAATGCCAGCCAGCAGGGATCTCCGGCGATCTTCGGGATCTGCAGCGCCGGCAACGGGAGCCCGGCCAGGCATTCCAGGGTTAATATCTCCCCCATGGCGCTGCTCACCACGTAACCGGCCAGGCGCACGTTGGCGCTCTTGCGCGGCAAGGCTTCGCAGATCTGCTGCAGCAACCCCTCCGGGCGAGGGGATTCGTCGCCGCGGGGAACCGCAAGCACGCCCAGCAGCACATCAAACAAGGCCAGCCTCTCGGCATCGGTCTCGCGGGAGGCGCGGGCGTAGCCGTCGAGCTGGACCATGAGGTCGCCGATCAGCAGGCGGAACAAGGCGTCCCGCAGCAGATTGCGGTCGCTCGCGGGAACCTGCTCCTGGAGCATTTTTTGCCAATGGCGCCAGTAGAGGATATAGGCGCCGGCGACCCAGGAGGGCTCGATGCCGAGATGGTGGTGCAGGGCACCGATTCTGCGCATGGACTCCCGCCAGGACTTATCCAGGCGGCTGGCCAGAAGCCCGCTGATGTGTTCCGCCTGCTTCTGAATCAGGGCATCCAGACGCGCGCGGGAAAAGTCCCGGAAGACGGCGGCGGTGACGGGGTGAGCGAGCAGGTAGTCGTAGAAAGCATGGGCAAGCGCCGGCGTTTCCGACTCCAGGAGGTCCCGGTAACGGTCGATGAGCTGAAAGTCCGGATCCTGCAGGCCAAGAAAATCGGGAAGGGTGCTGATGGCTTCCATCTTCGGAATGCTTACCGCTTGACCTGTCGTCGAGGCACATCTTGAGGCGCCCGCATTGCCGGGCGCTCTATGCGCCGCCGGATGGGCATGCGCTCTTCGGCAGGATGCGCCAAGCCAATCCGACGCCTTTGCTTTGTGATCTGCAGGTGCATGCTAAGTTTTACCAAGTAGTACCGATATTGTTTTAGGCATTATAAGGGTTTTCTAATGGATTTGCACTACTTATGGATATTTAAAGACAGAGTATGTCGAGCAATATATTGAGACCTTATGCATCATTCTGTCTGGTGGCAGCCAGCCTGGCCAGGGCGGATGGCCCGGTTTTGCGGGGTTCTCCGGGTGCCTGGTGAGGGCCACTATGAGACATTACGATCACGCCGCTCATTTTGGCCTGCCCAGGCGCTTCACGCGGTCGGTGAAATCCGACCATTGCTCTACGCGGAAGGCGCGGATATCTCGTACCGATGGCGGAAACCAAGGCAGATCCGTCAGGGCATCCATGGCGTCCATCAGGTTGGCCATATCCTCGTTCTCACAGACGTAGATGCTGCCCTGAACCCATCGGAACCCATGCTCTGCCAAAGTGGCGCCAATATCCGCATAGGCGGCTGACACCCCTTTTGGATGATGCTTGGTGGTTTCCTTGACGGTCAGATCAAAAGCGATGGCGAACACTAGCGGGCTTCCGGGTCATCCAGGATGGCATCGAGCGGATATTCCAAACGCTCCCCGGTTTCAGGCACCTCAATTTCAACGGTCCAACCCTTGTCAGTCTGGTGCCCTTCCTTGAGTACCTGGTATGAAATCCCAAACGGCCCGAACTGTCGGAACGTCCCGATCAGCTCAGGGTGTGGAAATCCTGCGGCATGTGATTGCATGGGCACCCCCTTGTCTTAGTCACATAGTACATTTTCTGACAAGAACATCATACCATATAGAAGCGAACACAGGGCGACACAAAAGGCGACGGCAAGAGACTATGGCAAAAGTTACTGTAACAGAGGCAGCGAAGCTGGTGGGGATTGGCAGGCAACAACTTTACAGAGGATATATCAATTCCAATCCAGGCTACTGCAGGGTCACCACATCACTCTCAACCTCATCGTTTTTATAGGCTGAGGCTGCCAATTCAAAGAAGTAATGACGCAGTCGCAATAGCCAGGGTTTGAAAACAGCAGATGATCGGGTGGGAAATCGAACCATGAGCTCATATATGGCTACCTCGTCGATCATTGGCAGACTATCTTGTCCCTCTTCATCATCCAGCCCATTTTTGCCAAGGGTCAACGTGGCCTGATCTCCCGTGGCCAGCGTTCTCAGGGCATAGATAGGGTCCGGTATACTCAGGGCAGCAATAACATATTCCTGGGCAATCCATACATGCACGCCATCGGATGAAGTGGTACGCATTTCCAGATCCTGAAATGCAATGCGCCAGATATGTACGGCGGGTCCTCTTTGTCGGATATTCATGTGGTTTTGTGTGCCTCATCAATACTGGAAATGCGGCCCCTTACAGACCGCCATGGTACTTGAAAGAAATCTCCTGACATTGTGGGCAGACATAAACCTGCACCTTCAGTTTCTTTTCAAAGGCTTCCTCACCATCATCGGCGAGCTGGCCACCGATCATGCCCAGTGCAGCACCGCCGAGACCGGTCAGTCCACCCATCCGCATGCCGTGTGCGCCCTTGTCTTCCATGGGGGTCTGGCAGCTGGGACAGGTGGCCGTCATATTTTCCGGATGTTCTCCAAAACCAAACATGGTGCAGTCTCCTTTACAGTTTGTGTGCGTGTGTAGAATTTAGCATTTTCAGCAGGGTCCGCGCATCCAAACCGGTGGCTTTAACGCCGGGGGCGCTTCGCCCTCTGCGCCGTGGCCCGGTTGTTAAGCGGTACGCCCGATTCCGACTGGCCGGGTTCCCGCTGTGGCATGGTGATCCGCATGGGCAGATCGGGTGCAGCACCCAGTCCCTGTTCCCGCCGCCTCTCGGCGATACGGTCCGGATATTGGGTGGTGGCCATTTCCAGCACTTCCGCCCAGTCGTTGCCGGTGCTGGGCAGGCGGATATCGGTTTCCAGGTCCTGGCGACTGAGTTGCATCCGTTCTTTGAGATATTGCGCAGCCCGGATGCCTGCCGGATCGTTATCGGCAAAGATCAGCAATTTTTTGCAGGTCTGGGGTGGGGTATACCCCCCGATGACCCGGTCACCGACACTGCGGCCGCCCATATTGCCGCTGTTTACGGTCGCATGTACCGCGAGACCGTGATGGGCAAAGGAGGCGGCCAGGGCCGTTTCCATGCCTTCGGCCACCCCCAGCCTGCCATCCGCCTGCATGGGCCGCAATTCAATATGCAGGGGGACGCGTCGCACTATGGGGCTGGTCAGTTTACGGGCATCCAGAAGATGAGGGCGGCCATCTGCACCGTGGGGATGATCCGGATCCGGGAGAACCAGCTTGCCGGATCCATCGGGTGCGAGCCAGGTGCGGTGTACCGCCAAGACCTGCTTGCTGGGTCCCCGGCACAGGGCGATCAGGGCAGGGAACCTGCCCAGTTCTTCCCATTGTCCATCCATCCGTTGGTGCCAGTAAGGGAGATTGGGAAAGCCGCGTACATCCCGTGCGTCGGCAATGAGATCGAAAGGAATCCGGCGGTTCTCGAAGTAGGCCATGGCTTCCGGCATCTGCCGTAGGGGAACGCTGCCACGCCAGTGCTTTTCAATGGACTGACGGGCTTTGTTGGCCTGCTCCTTTGCGGAGGGCGCACTTTTGCGCGGACTTTGCCGGGGAGTCGCAGGTGCAGGGGTTTCTGATACTTTAGCGGTTTTGGGTAAATCATGATCTGGCGGGAGCGTACCCAGTACCCGGGCGACCTGTTCGATGGATTGCTTAAAATTCCAGCCATGGACATGGTGGAGCAGGGAAAAGCCGTCACCGGAAATGGGATCTCCACCGCCCTGTGAGCAGAAAAAGGTGCCCCGGCCTTTCTGGTTGTCGAAGCGGAAGCGATCCTCTCCGCCACAACCCGGACAGGGCCCATGCCGATCCACCAGCGCCTGGGCAGGAATGCCCAGCTGAACCAGAATCTCTGGCCAGCGATCCGTGGCCGCCCATTTGGTTTCACGCATCCACTGCGTACCCCGTTCTGCCATGGTTGGTTCCTCCTTCGGCCTCGGATTTCAGTCCTTTCCGTTGTTATCGGTTAATCCATAGACCAGCTGGATCAGATCGGCGGTATCCCGAGCGATGCTCTCCAGCTTTTGACTGATCACGCTGAGTTCCCCACGCATTGCCCGGATCGATTCTGTCTGTGTATCGGGCAGCATTGGCGGCGACGCCTCGGAACCGAGCAGTTCGCCCTGACCTTTGGCGGGAGAAGTGTTTGCTGTCGTGGCCTGCGTTCCAGAAGAGGTGTTGGTCGGGTCATCCCTGTTTGGTGGAACCAGGCGGTTCACTCGTTCTGCCAGCTGGCGGATAGCCTCCCCCTGACGACGATCCAGAGCGGCCACTGCCGTCATGAGACCCTGATTCAGCGCCTGCGTAGTTTCCAGCAGGATGCGCATGTAGGGCGCCTGTCCCTCCCAGAAATCCCGGTGTTGGCGGAAATCTTCCTCCAGTTTCTGAAGGCGACCCAGAGAAACCCCGATGGGGGAACTGGAGGTGTTTTCAGCGTCATCGGGTCGCGGTGTATTCATGGTCGGTTATTTCCTTTGTGCGAGAAACAGCAGCAAAAAAATCAGGATGGCAGCGGCTCCGCCGCCCAGTGCACCTCCC
>NZ_JAGDVS010000148.1 GCF_023255755.1 Acidithiobacillus sp.
TGGTTACGCAGCGACATTTCCGCACCCCAGCCGCTGCCTGCTGCTGCCCGGCAGTGGTGGCCTGCCGGAGCCCGTGATTATCCCGGAGGACCGTCGGCACCGGCCTTCTGTCGGGCGGGCGGCGTGGCACCGGCAGCGATGCATTTCCTAACCCTGAATGCACCGGTTCAGCCCTGCATAGTGACTTGGGGCGCCGGACCCGATGTGCTTATTCTCGGTGACGCCGATGCCGCGACGGTCAATCGCCTTGTCGCGGAGCAGGGCGCCGCGTTGCATCGGGTGCAGGCCATCTTTGCCCCTGCCAGCCTGGGCAACACGGAAAGAGCGGCGCTGGCGGCAGCCGCAGCACAGGCGCGAATCTTTTATCTGGGCGACGGCAAGCCGGGCACATGGACCTGGCGGGCCGGGCGCTTACATCATGCCCTGCCGCCATCGCCCGCCTACTGGCAACCCGGCGCCTGAACGCAGACGCCTGCACCGGGCCGGCCACTGCTGTTTCCTAAGTGATATGCTATATTCCGGCTTCGTCACAATCGAACGGGTTCTGGAGGCGATGTGCAAGAGTTGCTGGGGTTATTTAAAATGGGCGGATTTGTTCTGCCGATTCTCATATTGGCGGCAATTGTGGCTTTGGCCATCGCGGGTAATCGTCTCTGGGTCTTGCGGCGGGGACGTGTTGCGCCACGTGATCTCGCGGCCCGGATAGCGGAGTTGGTAGAGGTGGGCAAGGTACAGCAGGCGGTCAAACTACTCTATGAAAACGACACCCCCTTGGCCCGGATGATGTTGGCGGCTCTGCAGGATGCGGGACAGCCGCGGGACGTGATCAAAGAGTCAGTGGAAGAGACCGGTCGTCATGAGGTGGCTCATCTCGACCGCTACCTCAACTTTCTCGGTAGTATCGCCGGGGTGGCGCCCTTGTTGGGTCTGCTCGGAACCGTATTCGGTATTATGCACGCTTTTGCGGCTATCGGCATGGTGGGCGCGGGTGATCCCAAGGCGCTGGCAGGCGGTATTGCCGAAGCGCTGATCACCACCGCCAGCGGCCTTATCGTTGCCATTCCCAGCCTGATGTTCTATCGCTATTTCAAAGGGCAGGTCGATACGCTGGTGTTGTCCCTGGAAAAAGAGGCCCTGAAACTGGTGAATCTCATATCCCGCGGGACTGAAAAATGAATCTGCGCCCGCGGGTGAGTGAAGAGCCGGAGATCAATGTGATCTCGATGGTCGATATCGTGCTGGTGCTGCTGTTATTCTTCATGGTCACCAGCAGCTTTGTGCACCAGTCCCATCTCTCCATGCAATTGCCCAAAGCCCAGCAGGCCGCCGCCGGTGAGCCGAAATCGCCCATCACCATCGATCTTAGCGCGAGCGGTCAGGTGCGTATGAATAAGCAGGCTTTGTCTATGGCCGACCTGGCCAGACAACTCAAAGCGCTGGCGGTCAAAGATCCCGAACGGGTGATTGTCCTGCGCGCGGATAAAAATACGACGCAGCAGTACGTCATCGATGTATTAGACGCGGCGCAGGAAGCTGGCCTGACCCGGATCAGTTTCGCCACCCTGAGCAATCGCTGAGCCGTGCGGCTGGAAGGGCGTTCCTTACGCGTGGTGGCCGCACTGGCGGCTTATCTCATCAAAGGTATGGCCCTCAGTGTGCGCTGGCACGAAGAGGGGGATGCCAGTGTACGCGCCCTGATCGCGGCCGGACAACCTTTCCTGCTGGCCTTCTGGCATGGGCGGGGGGTTATGGTCGCCCAGGCCTACTGGCGGGTGGGCGGGCGTAAGATAAAAATCCTCGTCAGCGAACATCGGGATGGCGAACTGATTGCTGCCACCATGGCCCACTGGGGTTATGGTGCGGTGCGCGGCTCGACCCGGAGCGGGGCGGTCAAGGGCGCCCGGGGGATGCTGCGGGCCGCCCATGCGGGGTACGACCTGGCCATCTCCCCCGATGGTCCGCGCGGTCCCCGCGAAGTGCTGCAAGAGGGTGTTATCGAATTGGCGCGCATTTCTGGTCTGCCCATCGTGCCGGTCACCTATTCCGCACGCTGGGCGAAACGTTTCGCCAGTTGGGATGGCTTTCTGCTGCCCCTGCCGGGCGCGCGCGGGGTGATCCTCTGGGGCGAACCACTGCGGATCCCGCGCGACGCCAATATGGATACCCTGATCGCTTTGCAGCAGTCGCTTGAGGCTGACATGATTGCGCTGCGGCAGCGTGCTGATGTCATGGTTGGCCGAACAGAACCGACAGGCGGAACATCATGACGTATTACGAAAACGGCCTGCTGCGCGCGCGCTGGGCGAGTTGGCGGGATGCCCGCGCCGGGCGAACGGCTCAGGCCAATGCCCGCTGGGGCTGGATCAAAGCCCCAGGCGAGCGCGGTCCGATCCTGTGGATGCAGAGCTTCAGCGATGCTGACCAGCAAAGACTGGGTATTGAGCTGGCGAAAGCGATCGCCGAAAAGCGTCGCGACCTGCGCATGGTGATGACTTTTGAGACGGAGTATCCGGCCCTCCTGGAACAACACACCGAAGGTGTCGAACGGCTCGGCTATGGTTTTGGGCCTTGTGACCATCCCCAGGCGGTCGGGCGCATGCTGGAGCGCCTGACCCCCTTGCGTTATCTGGCATTGGGCCGGGTGCCCCGACCACGGCTTGCCGCCGCTTTGGGCCGGGGAAAGATCCCTGCCGTGCTGATGGCGGCTGATCCCGGCCTGCCGATTCCGGCGCCGCTGGAGGCCGTCTACCCGCGGGATGCACGCCAGGCCGAGGCCTGGGTCGGGCGTGGTGCCAGCGAAGCCGTTCAGGAGCCTGTGGACTTCGCCACTTTGTTCACCATCGCCC
Source organism: Acidithiobacillus sp. (assembly GCF_023255755.1). GTDB lineage: Bacteria > Pseudomonadota > Gammaproteobacteria > Acidithiobacillales > Acidithiobacillaceae > Acidithiobacillus. The sequence continues at coordinate 2,847 of NZ_JAGDVS010000148.1, forward strand.
AGGTAGACCCCAATTTCCGGGCGATGATCAGCGGTACCGACGAGGGCCTGCTGTGGTGGGCGCAGGGGTTGAGCGCCGCCCAATGGGCCGGATGGCGGCGGTCCTGGGCCGCTTCACCCTTGTCCCGACAGGGCCTACTGTTTCTTGGTGGCACCGACGCACCTGCGGATTTGCCCAGGCTGTCCGCGTGGCAACGCGCGCCTTTGCCCGCCGGAACGGTGGTTGTCGTCGATAATGATCGCTGGTATCCGGCCCTGTCGGCGGCGGCGCAGGCGGTGCATCTACAGAGGGCCTCCCCGATGTTGCAGTGGCAGATTTATGCCGGTTCCAGGCCCATCAGCGTCAGCCCCGGCGTGACGTTGAACGCCGCCGAATCATTGGACGCCGACACCATACTCACCCTGGAGAAACCCGCGCAAATCCTCGGCCACTGGCAAGCCCTGCGTGGGGATGCCATGGCCGCCCGCCAGCGCGGCGACGCCACCCGGCGCATTTTCTGGCAGGAGCGCCGCCATGCGGGCGAACGCCTGCCAGAATTTTTACAGCGGGTTTTTGACTGGTGACCCTCCGCCAGACCCTGGAGCAGCAATGGCAGGAGGGCGGGGCACTGGCCACCGCCTTGCGGCCTCTGGGGGCGCTGACCGGCAAGGTGGCGCAGTGGCGGCGGCGGCACATACACGGCAGGGCAGCGGGCATCCCCACCATTGTCGTCGGCAATCTGGGCGTAGGGGGCAGCGGCAAAACGCCGCTGGTGGCGGCGCTGGCGCGGCAACTCACGGTAGCGGGCTGGCGGGTGGCCATCATTAGCCGTGGCTATGGTGCCCGACCCCCGCACTGGCCCTACCGGGTGCAACGCGACGACAGCCCCCAACAGGCGGGGGATGAGCCCTTGCTGCTGGCGCAGGAACAGGGACAGACACAAGCGGTCTATCTTTGCCCCGACCGCCATCGCGCCATCGCCGCGGCGGCGGTGGATGGTTATAACCTCGCGCTACTGGATGACGGCTTCCAGCACCTCGCCCTGCAACCCAGCCTGCGTCTGCTGGTGTTCTCCGGCCCACGCCCTTTGGGCAATGGCCACTGCCTTCCTGCCGGTCCTCTGCGCGAGTGTCCGGACGCCATGCTCCATGCCGACGCCTGGCTCATGGACGCCGCAGCAGCAGCCGCTATCCCGGAGCGCAACGGGCCACCCCGTTTTCTTTTCCGCATCCAGCCCAAGGACCTCGTCGCCGTCAACGATCCAGGCCGCTCTCGCGGTCTCGACAGTCTGCAGGGACAGCACGTAACGGCCGCTACCGGCATCGCCCGCCCGCAGCGTTTTGTCGCCAGCCTGGAGGACTTGGGCGCTATTCCTGCCCCCCGATTTTTTCCCGACCACCATCCTTTTTGCGCCAGCGACATCGCCCATTTGCCCCGCCCCCTCGTCATGACCGCCAAGGATGCCGTAAAATGCCGGAAGTTCGCGCAGGCCGACGACTGGGCCCTGCGCATCGAAGCGGAGCTGGAGCCCTCCTTTCCGCTTTGGCTGGAGCAATCATTGCTGCCCTGGAGAAGCTGATGCGTATCGACCACCGCCTGCTGGACCTGCTCGCCTGCCCGCAATGCAAAGGCAGTCTGCAACCCTGTGCCCAGCGTCAGGCCCTCTGCTGCCCGCGTTGCCACCTGCAATATCCCATCCGCGACGACATCCCGGTGCTGCTTATTGATGAGGCCAAGCCCTACGAGGACAAGCCCGCGTGAGCTTCTGCGTCCTGATTCCCGCTCGGTTGGCCTCTACCCGCCTGCCGCGCAAGGTGTTGCTGGACGTGGGCGGCATCCCCATGGTCGAACAGGTGCGGCGGCGTGCGCTGGAAAGCGGCGCAGCGCAGGTGGTGGTGGCCGACCACCCCGAAGTGGTGGACTGTATCCGCAGCTATGGCGGTGAAGCGCTGTTGACCGCCGCGGAGCATGTCTGTGGCACTGAGCGCCTGGCGGAAGCCGCGCGTCTGCTGGGACTGGCCGACGACGCCATCATCGTCAACTTGCAGGGCGACGAGCCGGGCATGGCGCCCGCCCTGCTGCACGCCACCGCTCAACTGCTGCTGGACCATCCGCAGCGGCAGATGGCCACCGCCGCCGTCCCCATCACCCACTGGGATGAGCTGGCCGATCCCCACGCCGTCAAGCTGGTGCTCGATGCCGATGGCTGCGCCCAGTACTTTTCCCGCGCCCCTATTCCCTGGGATCGAAGCCATTTTCCCCTGAGCAGCGGGCAGGCTTTGCCGCAAACCCCAGGCATTTGGTGGCGGCACCTCGGTCTCTACGCCTATCGCAATGCCTTTTTGCAGGACTACGCCGTCTGGCCCGCCAGCCCGCTGGAAGTCATCGAATCGCTGGAGCAGATGCGCGCATTGGAGCGCGGCGTGCAGATTGCGGTATATTGCGCGGCAGAAGCGCCCGCAGCGGGTGTGGACACCGCCGCCGACCTTGACCGCGTGCGCGACCTTTTTCTCTGATCATCCACAAGGAGTTTTTGCATGGACCTGAAAAAAATCCCGGCCGGCCAGTCACTGCCGGATGACATCAATGTCGTGATCGAGGTACCCCAGGGTTCCTCCGTCAAATATGAATTGGACAAAGAATCCGGCGCCATCGTGGTCGATCGTTTCCTCTTCACTGCCATGCACTACCCGCTCAATTACGGCTTTATCCCCAACACCCTGTCCGACGATGGTGATCCCACCGATTGTCTGGTGCTGGCACCCCAGCCCGTCGCTCCCGGCGCCGTGATCCGCGCTCGGCCGGTCGGCGTGCTGATGATGGAAGACGAGAAGGGCATGGATGCCAAGATCGTCGCCGTTCCGCACGACAAGGTCGCCGCCGGTTACTCCGCTATCCGGGATGTCAGCGATCTGCCCGAGCCACTGCGCAACCAGATCCGCCATTTCTTCGAGCACTACAAGGACCTGGAACCCGGCAAGTGGGTCAAACTCAAGGACTGGGCCAGTGTGGCCGAGGCCCGCAGAATCATCGAAGCGGACGCCGCGCGCCACGCCTGAAGGTCTTGCCGCCCAGCGGCGAAGCAGGCAGACTGAGGGCGACTCGCTTATGCAGGAGAGCCCCATGTCTGCATCACCGCTGGCGCCCAAGACCCCCCAATCGACGTCCCTCAAGCCGTCCGCCTTTGCCGGCCTGCAACCCGACGAGCCCCTCTGGAAAAGGGTCCCTAGTCGCGACGATGCCGGCCATCTCCTCTCCGATTTCCGCATGATCTTTCCCGGACTCCGCCAGAAAAGCGGCATTCGCCAGCAACACACCCTGCGTATCATCAACGCCGTATTGCACCATTACGGCTCCTGGGTGGTGTTTGCCGATCTCAATATGCGCACGAATTTGCTCTGGGTGAGTATTCGCCCACGCCCTGGTTTAACTCTGGAAATTCCCGCGGCGATTAAAACGCTGGTGCCGGAGGCGTTATTATTAGCGCCCTATTGGCGGCGGTAATGGGTGGCAGTTATGGATGGGTTACATATCCAGCGGGCTGATAATACCGCGACCGCCTTTGTTCAGGACATGGGTGTAAATCATCGTGGTATTGACGTCCTTGTGCCCTAAGAGCTCCTGCACGGTACGAATATCATAGCCTGCCTGGAGTAAATGTGTTGCGAAGGAGTGGCGTAACACATGCGGTGTCACCGGCTTTACAATGCCGGCCCGGCTTGCCGCGGTACGTATTGCCCGCTGTACCGTAGCCTCATAAATATGATGTCGTCTTTGTGCCCCGGAACGGGGATCAATACTCAATGCCGGAGACGGGAACACATACTGCCAGCCCCAGGATTTAGCACTGGAGGGATATTTTACTGCCAGTGCATTCGGCATAAAGACCGCCCCTAGACTGTTTTCTAAATCTGTGTCATGCAGTAATTTTGCCTTTTCCATTTGCTTTTTTAGTGGCAGTAGAATGTTCTCGGGTAGAACCGTCACCCGGTCTTTGGCCCCCTTACCATCTCGGATGATGATTTCGCGGCGCTCGAACTCCACGTCTTTTACGCGCAGGCGTAATCCTTCCAGTAAACGCATGCCGGTGCCATACAACAAGCTGGCGACAAGCCACATCGTACCCGAGAGTTCATGCAGTAAGGCACGGGTTTCCGTTGGTGTCAGCACCACTGGCAGGTGCTGCGAAGGTTTCGCGCTAGTGATGTTATCCAGCCAGGGCAGATCGATGCCGAGAACCTGCTTGTATAGAAAGAGCAGCGCCGCCTTGGCCTGATTTTGGGTAGACGATGAGACGTTGCGTTCAGTGGCGAGATGGCTCAGGAAGGCCTCCACCTCGGCGGCACCCATGTTTTTGGGGTGCCGTTTCTGATGAAAAAGAATAAAGCGCCGCGCCCATTCCGTATAGGCTTCTTCAGTACGAATACTGTAATGCATCGCCCTGATCCGGGCGCGGACTTGATCCAAGAGTCTGGGCGGGGTGCTGGGAGTTGCTTGGCTATTTTCCATCCAGAAAATTTTAGGCTGTCCTAAATTTTTAGGCAAGGGTCAGTGTTGTGTAGATACAGTATGTTGATTGTTACCCCCCTTGCGTTAGGCGATATGTGTGTGGTAGTGTTGTGGAATCTAAATTATGTTCGCGGGCGCTGTGCGCCCGCGAACGGGGCGCGAGTGTCGAACATCGGGGCGTTGGGCGCACAGCGCCCGCGAACCCCTCGTTCGAGCGGACACCGCTACGCGGCTTCGCCCGCGTGAGCCTCCGCGCACTTCGTGCCCTCCGGCCTCACGCGGGTGCCGCACAACTCGCGCCCCGTTGGGCGTTCAACTTTATATCTCTATGAAGACCATCAAGAACCAAGTCCTAGCCGGTACGCGCCTCGATTCCCAAGGCGAACGCAACCCAAGGGAAGTACTCGAATCCTTCTGCGCCATGTACGCCGGAAAGCGTATGCCGATGAATCAGCAGCATGACTTGACGCTCAAATCCCCTGGCTATATCGAGAACTTGCGGGTGATGCCGGATAAGGAAAGTCCTGGAGACTGGTCCCTCGTTGGAGACGTTTTTTACGATGGTGATTCACTCCAAGCCGCTATGGGCGGGTTCAGCATTTCCTTCTTAGAAGTCATCCGTCGTGGCGAATCTCAAGACCTATTTCACGTTTATCTTCCATATCCACATTACAAGGACAGCGTACTTGTTGATGAACTCTTCGAGGATGGATTTGTGTCTGTTGGGCGATGGGCTAAGAAGGCTGCTGATCCGGCAACCGTAGCGCTCATTGGTGGCGTCATCGTTTTCATCATAAAGCCGGTGTGGGAAGATTTGTACAAGACCCAAATCGCGCCTCATATTTATCGGTTCTTCTCCACGAAGTTTGGCAAGTTACGCGAGAAGAAGATCGACGCCCAATTTGTACAGTATGTTCAGTACAACAACTACGAGATTCAAGTGTTGCTAATTCCGGCGCGCGGTTCCGAGGAGAAAAGTTTTAGTATCGACGCCACCAACCAAGCTATGGCACTAGTTCACCAACGCCTAACGACTCTTCCGGCTGACGCTCAAATGGCAAGCAAGGTCTATCTTCAGTTCGACGAAAATGAGAACTCATATAGCATCTATCGGATAGAGCACAAAGATGGGACGCTTACCGAAAACGCCCAACCCGGCAATCAACAGGACGCTACGCGATGAAGCCGCGCAGCGCCTGTTATTTTGAACGTGTGCGCCGGGCATGGCGCGTTACTTCGCAGGTGAGAGTCCTGTGGCCAGGTATACGCAGAGCCGAAGGCAAGGAGAAGGGCAAGGGCGTCGTCGCGAGGCGGGGTCTGGAGGAAGCCCAATCCGAAGCTGCGGGGCGATGAACAAAAACCGGATATGAGGCGTGATGCATCCGGGGCGAGCGGGCACGTGACCGCGAAGCCCTCCATCTGCGAATGGGGTGCATTTTGTAAATCCGGCGTCTATGCAGTGAAGGTAACGTGTCTTACCCCGGGAGATCTCCCCGGTGCTTCGGAAGCTCGAAGCTGGGCGTTTGGAAACGAACGCTGAATACTGTGGAGAAGTCAGCAGAGGGCATAGTAAGCGGCGCCCCCGCCGAAGGCCCGAACGATGAAAGACGAAGGACCATGATGGAGAGAGACGGGAACGCATCTGACCACCTGCCAAGGCAGGCTGCGGGCATACCGCAGGATGAACTCGTCGCTGGACCGTCAGGACAACCGGAGTCGATTCACCCCCAAGCGTTGCTGGCCCAGGTGTTGGAACGGGCCAATCTGCAACGCGCATTGAAGCAAGTGCGCCAGAACAAAGGCGCGCCCGGCATTGACGGCATGAGCGTCGATGAATTGCCGGACTACCTCCGCCACCACTGGCCGGGAATTCGCGCGCAATTGGAGGCGGGCCGTTATCGCCCGCAGCCGGTCAGGCGTGTGGAAATCCCCAAGCCAGATGGGAAAAGCCGACTGCTCGGTATTCCCACGGTGTTGGACCGCTTCATCCAGCAAGCCATTGCGCAAGTTATATCGGCCCAATGGGAACCGCATTTTCACCGCCACAGCTACGGATTCCGCCCTGAACGTTCGGCCCATCAGGCCGTGCGCGAAGTACAGGCGACCATCCGCGCAGGTTACGGCTGGGTGGTGGACATGGACTTGCAAGCCTTCTTTGACCGGGTCAACCATGACCGGCTGATGGCGCGACTGAAGAGCCGTTGCCTTGATACCGGCCTGCTGCGCCTGGTCAATCGCTTCCTGAAGGCGGGTGTGAGCGTCGGTGGACACATCGAGCCGACGACGATGGGCGTGCCGCAAGGCGGCCCACTCTCGCCAGTGCTGGCCAATGTGGTGTTGGATGAGCTGGATTGGGAACTGGACCGGCGTGGCCACCGCTTCGCCCGTTATGCCGACGACTGTGTGCCACGAAGGCGCAATGAGGGAAGGAATCCTCGGAGGTGCCGTGCTGCATGAGAGATGAGGGCTGGCCCCTCGGTGTCGGCGTATAGGCGCAGGCACCAAACCACCCACTGCTGCTGCGTTAAAGAGACGTGGTGGTGAGCGAGATGGGAAAAGGTCGGGCGTGACCCGATCAGGTAAGGATCGAAGAGACGAACGAAAGTGAACCGTTGATGAACTGTCGAAAGCGTATAGATGATGTCGAAACCACGGTGGAGTCGTTCCCGTGGGATAAGCACAGGGGGCAACCTATTTACTGCCTGTGCGGCATCCGGCATAGAAGCGGCGTGAAGTCGATCCAGGCTCTTGTGGAGAACGTGGGAACCTGTCACCCCGATGCTAAGGGAGCGGCGCAAGTGGAAGCCCCATGAGCGCCAGAGTACCAATGCGGGGTACAGGGGCGGAGCAAGCCGTAGTAGCGACGAAGGGCCGTAATGAGCCCGGAGCGAAGGGCTTGCCCCATTGTGCTGAAGTCGCAGCAGCAACCACGGGCGGCGACGCCGGTGGGAGGACTGCAGCGGCGACAGCAAAGCCGCTTCCTATAAGCAAACGCCAAGTATGGGAAGCCTACAAACGAGTGAAAGCAAATCGCGGAGCGGCAGGAGTTGACGGGCAGACGCTGACCGAGTTTGAGGGGAACGTGACAAACAATCTCTACAAACTATGGAATAGGCTGGCCTCCGGCAGCTACATGCCGCCAGCGGTTCGGCGCGTGGAGATTCCCAAATCTGATGGCGGGGTGCGTCCGCTCGGTATACCTACCGTGGCAGACCGCATCGCCCAGATGGTCATCAAGCAAGTTCTTGAGCCGGTTCTGGAACCAGTGTTCCATGACGATTCATATGGCTACCGATCGGGGAAATCTGCGCACCATGCCATTGCACAAGCGAGGAAGCGCTGCTGGAAGTATGCGTGGGTGGTAGATCTTGATATCAAAGGGTTCTTTGATAACATCGACCATGACTTGCTGCTCAAGGCGGTGCGTCATCACACCCGTGAACGCTGGGTAGTGATGTACATTGAACGCTGGCTGAAGGCGCCGGTGCAAATGCTGGATGGAACATTGCTGGAGCGTACGCGTGGCACGCCGCAAGGTGGCGTCATCAGTCCCTTACTGGCCAACCTGTTTCTGCACTACGTCTTTGACAAGTGGATGCAGCGTGAGCATGCTGATGTGCCATTTGAACGGTACGCCGATGATGCTGTCTGCCACTGTCACAGCCAATCGCAGGCCCAAGCGCTGATTGGGGACTTGGGGCGGCGATTTGCGCAATGCGGACTGGAGTTGCATCCGTTGAAGACCCGAGTGGTTTACTGTAAGGATGCGGATCGGAGAGGGAGTTACGCCGACACGAGTTTCGACTTTCTGGGCTTTACGTTTAGGCCACGGCTGTCGAAGAACCGATGGGGCAAGACCTTTGTCAATTTCAGTCCGGCGATCAGCGCCAAGGCAGGGAAAGCGATACGTCAGGAGATCAGAAGCTGGAATCTGCAAAACCGCAGCGACAAGTCTCTAACCGATCTGGCGCATATGTTCAATGCCAAGATTCGAGGGTGGGTGAATTATTATGGTGCGTTCTACAAGTCCGCGCTCTATCCCACGCTCCGGCAAATTGATCGCAAACTCGTACTGTGGCTTACCCGCAAGCATAAACGTCTCCGAGGGCATCGCCGACGAGCCAGTCACTGGCTGGAACGCGTGGCACGCAAGGAAACACGTCTGTTTGCGCACTGGGTGTTATTGTGGGGGCAGGCTTCAATGGGAAGAGCCGGATGAGCGGAGACGTTCACGTCCGGTTCCGTGAGCGCCTCGGGGGGAGGTTCCCTGGGGCGACTCGACGCAATATTCTGGTCCGAAGCAAACGTGCGGGAGAGCGGGTGATGGGCAGCGTGACACGCTACGTCAGCGACACACTGAGGCTCACAGTGAATCCGCTGAAAAGCGCGGTGGACAGGCCCAAGAACCGCAAGTTTCTGGGCTTCACGGTCAGCCGCAACGGAGCTAGGCTGAAGGTGGCCGACAAGGCCATCGCAAAGCTGAAGGACCGGGTGCGGGAACTGACCCGTCGTACGCGAGGCAACAACATTGGCGTTATCGTGGCAGAGCTGAGGAAAGCCCTGCTTGGTTGGAAAGCGTACTTCGGCATCGCCGAAGTGCTGAGCCCTCTGCGCGATATCGACAAGTGGGTACGACGCAAGTTACGTTGCTATCTCTGGAAACAATGGGGATCGGCCGGTTACCGGCAACTGCGCAAGCGTGGCGTGTCTGTGCGCGAAGCGTGGAATACCAGTAAGTCGGCTCACGGTCCATGGCGGCTGTCGAAGACACCGGCATTGACTATTGCGTTACCATTGCGCTACTTCAATGACTTGGAACTACCCAGCCTTGCGCCGCGGTAGGAATTTACTTCATCGAACCGCCGGATACGTGACCCGTATGTCCGGTGGTGTGGGAGGGGGGAGCCGTGAGGCTTCTCCCTATCCCGATTAGGCCTCAATGAGCAATCCAAGCCCTCCGGCGTTTCCACCCTCATACATGCTCTTACAGCAAGAGGGTTATCTCATTAGCTCGTCTCTCACGACCGGGTTGACGGAACTTCGCGCTGCCCATGTTCATAACAAGGGTGCGTTTTACACCGCATTGTTCAACCTTTCGGTTGGCTTTGAGCGCCTACTAAAAGCAATCGTAATTATTGATCACATGCTGGATAACGGGCTAGCCGTCCCAACTAAGATTCAGCTGCAAGCCCGTGGCCATAAAATTGTCGATCTCTATGACGAATGCGAGAGGATTGGGGTCAAGCGACAGTTGCATATACCAAGCCGCACTCAACTGGATGCAATCGATCAAGAGCTATTACTGTTGCTTAGTGATTTCGCGCGCGTAACGCGCTATCACAATTTAGATGCTTTAAGCGCATCACAGAACGGCGCTGACCCGCTAGCTAGATGGGGGCAGCTAATAATCACTATCCTTAGCCACGACGTTCCCAAAAGGCAAAAGGACAAGATTCTTGCTCAAGCGAACATTGTAGCCACTGCTATCGATGATGTTACTTTCACCCTCATGCATGGGCTGGATCAGACACCACTGACGACATCTGAGGCACTCTCCTTGCCTGGGTTACATGAGCAAGCAGTTCGTTTTGCTGTACTCCGGTTCGTCAAGATTCTCTCCCCAGTTAGGGATCTTCTGGCTGGCGTGAGTCATGGGGCTTACGGTTTTGGGCCAGTACCAGCCTTCCCTCAAATGCATGAATTTTTGGAATGGCTGTGGGATGATCGTCAGTACGTGCTCAGGAAGAAAAAATGGCCCTAGAAAGGCCTAACCCGGCAGTCAAGCGGGACTGGCGCAAAAGCGCGCAGCCCCTTACTTGTTACGTTCGCGGGC
>NZ_JAGDVS010000091.1 GCF_023255755.1 Acidithiobacillus sp.
CCCCTCCGCCACCGTTACGCCGCCATCCGGCACCGGCAAGGACATTTCCTCCACCCCAGTGCGCTCGCGCACACTGGCAAAAAATTTCACATGGATCACGAAAAGCGGCACCTCAGCAAGAGGCGAAATGATAACGCCCCCAACCCCCAAGCTTCAACCATGCACGAAATCTTTACAGCTATCGCCTTTCCGCCTATCTTTGCGCCATGGAAACCTTCTTCAGTCATTACCTGCTCTTCCTCGCCGACACCGCGACCATTGTAGTTGCCCTGCTTATGGTTGCCGGCGGCCTCACCGCTATCGCCCTGAATAAACGCAAAAGACCTGCGACCGGGCAGGTGCAGGTCAGCGACCTGCGCAAGCAACTAGAACAGTCCAGCGAAAACGTCCAACAATATCGTCTGGAAAAAAAAGCCCTGAAGGTCCACCAAAAGGCCCTCAAAAAAGACCGCAAAGCCAAGGACAGCAACGTCGAAAGCTGTACCTACCTGCTCGATTTCAAGGGCGACCTCCGCGCCTCTGCCGTCAGCGCCCTGCGTGAAGAAATCTCCGCTATTATCCAGGCCGCCAAACCCGGCGATACCGTCCTGCTGCGCCTGGAAAGTGGCGGCGGCATGGTCAACACCTACGGCCTCGCGTCGGCCCAGCTATTGCGCCTGCGCGCCGCCAAAATCCATGTCACGGTACTGATCGACGCCGTCGCCGCCAGCGGCGGCTACATGATGGCCGTCACTGCCGACCGTATCGTCGCCAGCCCCTTCGCCCTCATCGGCTCCATTGGCGTGGTCGCGCAGATCCCCAACTTCCACCGCTGGCTGCAAGACCGCAACATCGACTGGGAACAATTCACCGCCGGCAAATTCAAGCGCACGGTCACCCTCTTCGGCGAAAACACCGACACTGGCCGCGCCAAGCTGCGCGAAGAACTGGAAGAAACCCACGCCCAGTTTCGCAACTTCGTACAACAATACCGTCCGCAGTTGGATTTGGAACAAGTCGCCACCGGCGAAGCCTGGCTGGGCAGCAAGGCCTTACAACTCGGATTGGTAGATCAGCTCGCCACCAGCGACGAAATCATCCTGGAAGCGGCACAAAAAGGCAAAGTCCTCGCCCTCCATTATCAGCGCCAAAAGACACTTCCCCAACGCCTCGGCTTCGCTGCCCAGCAAAGCTGGGACAAACTCTGGCAGATACCGATCTCTTAAAACACCTCGCCATAGGCCCGTCGATCCGCTCCCAGCTCGAACCGCTCCCAGCACAACACCCATTGCAAATTAACGAGATTAGTTCTACATGCGTGTGGGTAACAGTAAACGGGATCAGGTGAACACATGGCGACAGCCTTGGGTAAAGACAAGAAATCCGCCATCCGCGAGGCGAAGACCTACGACTTTACCTGGGAGGCGACATCGCCCGGCGGGAGCGAAAAGAAAAAGGGCGAGATGAACGCCGTCTCCGCCAATGCCGTGCGCTCCAACCTGCGCCGCATGGGCATGATGCCGACCGTGGTGCGCAAGGTGCCGCAGCCCCTGTTCGGGGAAAAAGGCGTCAAGGAAGCGCAACTGGTGGTGATGGTCCGTCAGCTCTCCACCATGATCAATGCCGGCGTACCCATCGTGCAGGCCTTTGAACTGCTCATCTCCGCCACCTCCGGCGCAGGCATGAAAAAACTGCTCAAGGGCATTCTCAAGCACCTCAAAGAAGGCGAATCGCTGTCGCAGTCCATGGCCCACTTCCCCAAATACTTCGACCGCCTTTTTGTGTCCCTGATCGCCGCCGGTGAACAGGGCGGCATTCTCGACACCATCCTGCTGCGTCTGGCCGAGTACCGCGAAAAGACCCTGGCACTGAACAAAAAGGTGAAGTCGGCCATGTTCTACCCGGCGGCCATCATCACCGTCATGGTCGTGGTCGTGGTTATCCTGATGATTTTCGTCATCCCGGTATTCTCACAGTTATTCAGCAGCTTCGGTGCCACCTTGCCGCTGCTGACACAGATCGTCATCAATATTTCCAACTGGATGAAAAGCCACTGGTATATCGTGGTGCTCTCGCCCATCGCCGCGGTGTGGCTCTTTGTTTACGCCTACAAGCACAACCTGTCCTTCAAGACCGTCATAGACCGCTTCTCCCTGAAAATCCCGGTGCTCGGCGACATCCTGCTGAAGGGCGCCGTGGCGCGCTTTATGCGTACTCTATCCACCATGCAGGCGGCGGGCGTGCCCATTATGGAAGCGCTGGGCACCCTTTCCAAAGTCTCCGGCAACGTCATCATCGAACGCAGCGTCCTGGCGGCCCGTGACGACGTCGCCAGCGGTGGCCGCATCACCACCCGGCTCAAAGCCGACGGCGTCTTCCCCATCATGGCCACCCAAATGCTCGCCATTGGTGAGGAAACCGGTGCCATCGAAACCATGGCCGGCAAGGTCGCCGATTTTTACGAAAGTGAGGTCGAAGAGTCGGTCAATCGCCTCTCCACCCTCATGGAGCCGATGATCATGGTCGTGCTCGGCGTCATCGTCGGCACCCTGGTCGTCGCCATGTACATGCCGATCTTCAAGATGGGCGCGGTCGTAACGCACGGAGGCTAGAGACCCATGTCGCACGACGAGACGCTCTTTCCGTTGATGGTGTGCTGTCCGTGGCGGCCTATGTGTGGAGTGATTACGCCCTGTCCAGGGATTCCCGCATGGAGTTTTTCCTGGGTATCACGGCTTCCATCAGCTTTGCTGGTTCCGCCGCGGTCTATTGGGTCATGATGGCGACGATCTCTCCCGTGGCAGGCATCTGGTTGGCCCTGAGCGCGCTCGCGCTGGTTGGGTTGATCGGCGGCGGGTTCCGCTATTGGCCGTCCTTGATCGTGGAGTTTCTGGATTCATGATGCTCGCGGCGCGGACGTGGCGAGCACGCGAAACGGGCTTCACCTTGGTGGAGATCATGGTCGTGATTGCCATTCTGGCGATCATTCTGGGCATCGCGACGCCGTATCTGTCGCTATGGCTGGTACGGGCAAAGATCCAGTCTTCCGCCGACCAGTTCCAGCGGAGCCTTACGTGGGCCGAAGGCTATGCCATCCGCAGCGGCCTGATGGTGGCTGTTACCGTAAGCGGACCCAATGCCAACGGCGCATGCGCCTGGACGATTACCCCAACCACCACATCCACACTGCAGTCCGTGCCTTCATTCAACTACGCGCAGTTCAGTGATCGCTACCATGGCATTACCTGCTCCGTAAATGGCCCGGCAACGCTGGACATCTATCCGTCAGGAATGGTCGAAGACCCGACTACCAGCACATTGAGCAGCATGAAGGTAACCTTTTCCAGCACGAGCGTGAACAACGCGGCCAACTACGGATATTGGCTGGTATCATTAAGCGGGGGTGGGGCTATCAGAAACTGCGCGGCCAACAGCGTGAATGGGGGCTATCAATGCGTCCTGCAATAATCGACTACCACGGTCCGCAGGATGAGGATCATCCTCTGCATCCGGAAAGCGGCATGACGCTGGTGGAGGTGATGATCGCTTCCGCGATTCTTTTGATCGGGTCGCTGGGGATCATTGGCATCGTCCTGAACAACTACGCAGCCGTAGGACAAAGCCAGAGCGTAACCACCGCCTATCAGTTGTCACAAACGACCATCGGCATCCTGCGCTCATCAGGGAACAATGCACTCTCTTTTGATGGGTTTGACACGAAGACGAGGCAAAGCTCTGGAAACACGCTGGTAGCCGCCGATGAATCCGATATTACCGCACTGGTGGCTTCGCTGCCCTCTGGAGTAGAGACGGTTGCCGTAACCTCTTCCCTAGGGAATGGCAGTTGTCCCTGTACAGCGACTATTTCCATCAACTGGAACGACGGGAATGGCCAGCCAGAGAATTACAGCGCGCAAACCGTGGTGGGATACTGATATGCCAATAGAGCCTCATTCCTCCAGTGAACCCATGGTTGATGGCGAAAGAGGGTTTACCATCATCGAGTTACTGGTGACCTTGGTCATCAGTTCCTTGTTGGCTATCGCCGCCTTTACGTTCTATCTGTCTACGAGCAACATCATCAACAATGAAAATAATGTGAACGCCATGTGGCAGAGGGGGCGCATGGCGATGGCATTCATCCGCGAGAGCGTAGAGTCCGCGGGGTTTGGGTTGCCCCCAAATGTGTGTCCCAATGGTACCTATGCGTATGATTCCGCAACGGGTGCTGGGGTACTCAATTTGGTGCCCATTTCCGCATCGGTGCAAAGCGGGTCATCCAGTTACCCGTATGATCCAACCGCATTGTCTGGGATTGATACTTATAGCCTGACGGCTATAGCCGGGGGCGGGGCCATAGGGGATGGCGCCGCGGCCCAGGTAGTGAGTATTCCATCCACGAAATCGGCAGACATGGTGCTGAGCAATGATTCCCTGGTGAATAGCAACGATCTGTTTGTCGTGCAGACTTCAGGGGGTGTATGCCTTTTCGGCCAGATCACCAGTGTCAACCAGGGTGTGGGGAACGCGAACCAAAATGTCGTGCATAATAGCGGTAAATCAATCTTCAACCCGCCCAACGGCTTTAGCGCGCTGGATGGCAATCTGTCCACCAACCAATTTGTCAACGCCAATTTCTATGACGAGGGCCAGACCGGGTTCTACATCGATACCTTCAGCATTGCGAACCCCAACGGGTCTACAGGCGTTCCGACTCTCTATGTCACCCAGTCTACCTTCGCCAGCACATCACAAGCGACGCCCCAGGCAGTTGCGCGGGGCATCGTGGACATCCAGATCCTGTATGGTGTCGCCAATGGCACGCTCACCGGGGCCGTGCAGCAATGGATAACCCCCGCTCTATATAATGCGACATCCAACGGAGCCATATTGGCCGTCAAGGTTGCCATTTTGGCAAGGACCACGATCCCCGCTCAAAACCAGACGAGTCAGCCATCCTACGATCTCCTGGGCCAGGTCTTTAAAGTTCCTTCCAGTGGTGGGCAGGCCCAAGGCTGTCAAAACGGGAATTGCCAGGCGTATACGTACCATGTTTTCGAGGAAACCATCCCGGTACGCAACGCTATTTGGGGTGAATCATGAAGCCTGCTGGTCACAAACCCAATCATGTCCTGCCAGGACCGGCAAACGGCAATGAGAATGGCGCCATTCTGGTGGTTGTCCTGATCATCATATTCGCATTGTCCTTGTCGGTTATTGCGCTCATGTCCATGGATGCGAATAATACGATAATCGCTTCGAACATGGGTGTACAAAGTGCTGCACTGCAGGCGACAGACGAAGGAATGAGTCAGGCGAGCACCCAGCTGAGTCTGACCACAAAATTTCCAGAAGTGCTTACGGCATCCAATCCACAGGCCTTGGCTCCATGGTACGTGCCGCTTCCCACAGGGCAATTGATTCCGACCACCCCTACTGCATCTTATTGGCAGACGTGTGCCACTCAAAAGACATGCCAGACCCTACAGGCTAAATATGGGCCATTCAACTTTACCGTAGAGTTCTTCATACAACCCACCAATCTTCCTGCCACAACCTTGAACGGATCCCAGCATGGGGCGGCCACCTCCTACCGATATTACACGGCTTTTGTACATACGCAGAATACCAATGGCGGCGGTCTGGGCGTGACCACCGAGGCCATATTGAGGAAAGAACAATCATGATCCACAAGCATGGTTTTTACTCGGCTTTGACCAGAATCCCGCTTATCGTTGGACTGGTATTCCTGCCTGTTTCTCCATCCTTTGGCTGGGGTCATCATGGCGGCGGCGGCGGCGGCGGAACTTCCCCCCCAGCCGTAAACACCGGAGACCCACAGGTGGTCATTGTCCTGGACAACTCGCAAAGCATGGCGGAGATTGTGCCGAACAACGGCGGAAACGGTCAGGATGGCACAAGCGGTCTTGCCAACGAAGGCATCTATACGGGATCCGGGTTGGCACAGGACAGCAACGGAAACGCCGTCAATCAGTCCTCGTCTTCTCCCGTCAATTATCCCGTAAATGGGTATACGCCACGGGTGCAGGCGGCGGATTCCAGTGGCAACGCGCCTTACACGGTATCGTGCGGTTCAAGCTCTTTATCCTCCGCCAACCAGACTTTGTGCGGAAATCTGGGAAGCGGGGCCTACCTCGATAATTCGGAATCCTTGATCAATGTGGCGGAACAGTCCGTCGATTATGTCGTTACGTCCCCCAATGCAGCGAACCTGAACCTGGGGCTGGTGGATTACTCCGTGCAGGGGTCTCCGTCCATGTCCAACTCATGGGTGTACTACATGAGCGGCGCTTCCCAGTCTGGAGAGGGCAGCGGTTTTGACTTCGGCACGTCCGATGCACCCACGTCCGTGGCCATGGCGGACGGCAATACCCGTGTGGTCAACAACCCTTGCTATCAGAGCGAGACCAATAGCTGTCAGGCGATTGCCAATACGAATAGCCAGACTGGAAAAAACTACGGAACCAAAAAAGGGACCGTGGTATACAGCGGTTCGGCTATGTACACCGATCCCTATATGTACATAGGGCAAACATCGGATAACCCCGACGTAGTGGATATTCTTTATTCAAGCGGGCTGAGTTCCAACGTGTTGTCGTATGGCGGCGGCAGCCTGAGCAATTATACGTTGAGCAGCTATGAGCACCTGGGATCGGGTAGTTATAACATCCCATCGTCGTCTTATCCAAACTCTACTGACGGACTCACGCAAACGACACCGACCAGTTCCGGTTATGTTCCGTCCAGCCATGAAGTCTGGTATGCCGAGCGGGGGTATGCGTTCAACAATTCCGTCAATGGCAGCCAAGGCAATGTTGTCGAGGCATTGCAGCCTTATAGTACCAGCGTTGTCCAGCAGATAGAGACGGATACCGCGCCGGAGGGTTTTTCATTCGACACATCCCAATATCCGGAAATCGAACCGGATGCGGGATTCTCTCCCATGGCCGGGGCGCTGACGACGGCGGACGGGCAGTTCGTTTCTCCCTCCTGTTCCGGGCAATACGTCATCCTGATTACTGACGGGCAGCCAACGATGGGTACAGGGGGGAATACCTACCCTCCGGTAGGCAGCGAGGCGGCGGATGCCCTGTATTCCTCCTCCACCCCGCAGGCCAGCTACAACGCCAATGGTTCTTTCGTTTCCTCACAAAACAATGCGCTGACAGAGACCATCAACCAGATTACCGCGATGGCCAGCAACGGCATCAAGACCTTCGTTATTGGTGTCGGTCCCGCCATTACCGGGTCGTCCGCGGAAGACCAGGCAAGTCTCGCCGCATTGAACGCGATGGCGATTGCTGGGAACACCAATCAGGTTTATGACGCGGCAAGCCCATCCCAGATTCAAAATGCGCTCAACAGCATCGTGGCGCAAATTGCCGGCACGGTGGTGACCGCATCCGCCGGCGCATCACCCAGCCTGAATACGGGCAACAACGAATACCTGTTGACCAACAACCGCACGAATGGGGAAGGCAACCTTTCCGCTTATGACATCGCCGTCAGCGGGGTGGCGACCGCCAACCCATCGTGGACCGCGGAAGGTGGTATAACCGCATCCACTCGTTCGTCGGCATTGTTTTCCGTAGGCCTCGCTAATAACGGTGCGCCGGGGGCCATCATGCCGGTCGCCAGTCTCGACTCTGCCGCGTTTGGCACACTGGCCGCACCGCTAACGCCATCCATTGTCGCCGATTACACCATCAATCCGGACTACAACAGCAGAGCCTATCTGGGCGGGCGCGATCCCAACTGGCTGATCGGGCTGACATCGCAGGCCATACCGGTTATTTTAAGTGCCCCGGACAACGCATATTTACTGAACATCCCAAGCTACCTGACTTACGCAGGCAAGAATCAGGGGGTCAAGCCATCCGTTCTTTTTAGCGACAACGATGGTTTCCTCTATAGTTATGGTCTGAGTGGAATTGGGAGCGCGCAAACCGGGGCCTTTAAATGGGGGTTCATGCCTCGCGGCCTGGTATCACACCTTTCCATTTACAACAGTTTCTGGGAAGGCCAGAACCAGGGCGGATTCACCACGGTGGACGCCGTCAACGGCTCCGGCGCCTGGGGAACCTATGTCGTGGGTGTGGCGCAAAGCGGTGGCATCCTGTACGGCCTGCAGGTCACTCCCAATGGCAATGGGTATTTTCAGCCATCCGCCGAAGTCTATGAGGATGATCTCGGCGCATCTTATTACGAGCCAGTTCAGGGATCTCCGGTGATCTACCAGGATGATACAACCAGCGTTGCTTATGCCCTGTACGTCGTCAATACCGGGACGGGGTCGTCGGAATCCAGCAGTCTTTACGGATTCAACGTGGCCAATCCCAGTGATACTTTTGTCGATCCACTACCGTTTGTCGCCACCAGTCAGCCCACAGTGGATCAGTTCGGTAACGTCTATCTGGGCGACAACCTTGGGAATGTATGGGAGGCTCCATGGTCTTCTGCTTACAAGCTCAATAAAAACAGCTTTGCCAATATTGGCAATTACGGGGCAAGCGGATACGGTGCCATCGATCCCATCCAATATCTCCAGGTGGCCACCTACAATGGGTTACAGTATCTTGTGGCGGAAGGGAGCAACCGGGTTACGTCATACCAGAATGGCGCGAACGGCTGGTCGCCAATCTGGACCTCCTATGTCGGAGGAACCGGGACCTGGAAGGGTGGGACGAAGGGTGGGACATTCACCAGCAGCACGTCTGCCGGACCCTCGTTTAAAGCGATTCAGGCGCTGCAATCGGGAGCGTCCATCGATGCCGCCGGAGCCATCTTTTCCGGACTGGTCGACGTTCCTGTTACCGTGCAGTCCACAGGATCAAACTCATGCAATACCTACGCTGCATACAATGATTTCTTCAATCTCGCCACAGGCTATTTCCCTGGCGCAGGACTTGTTCCGCTAGGACAGAACGGGGCTGCACAGGATCTATGGGTGGGAACGGGTACTGCTTTTACTCCAACCATATCGATTTTCAACGGGAAGCTATTTGTGCAGACAACCGCTTCCCAGAACACCCTGGGGCAGACCGCTTTGAGCACATCGTTTTATGCTGGGCAACTGCCCGCCGGGGGGCCTGTTGGCTGGAGAGAATTGTTTCAATAACAGATGAAGGGTTAATGTATCTTTATTTATCGTAACTGTTCAGGGCCCATGAAAACTATGTAACATACTAAGGCCGTTGCAACGCTTTTTGAGCAGGGGGCTGCTGTGGAAGGACACGACACGCCGTGCCGAGATTTCCGCGGCTTCTCCCGTTTTAGGGTTTGCCGGAGGCCCTCGGAGAATAGAATGCGCTCGATGGCGGCGCCAAGGGTCCATTGCGCAAGGCTCTGAAGAAGCGATTGGAGCAACCGCATGTGCCTGGCAGCCGTCTGCATGGAGATCTGGCGAACTGCTACAAGCGGTTTTTTTTGTTTTTGGTTTACTTTCGGCCTTGCGCTCGCATGATGCTGTATGACGGTACATGATTGGATCCACCCATTGTTCTTCCCGGCATACAAACTCCAGCTTCCGAAACGGTGCCCGCTTCAGCACCCAGTAACGTGCCGCGCATCCCCCCTGGTTTTTGACCCGTCGCAGAAGCCTCTGCAACGCGGTGGTAATTTTCCTGGCGCAAAAAAGCCCCATCAGCCCTACAGGCAAGTAAGGTCTATTTTCAGAACTTACGCGAGGAGTAACGATAACGCTTTCGTTAGCTAAACGAGGAGTCTTGAACTGATGTGGCAAACGGCATTCCGCCAATGCTCGCGTCTATCGCGTCACGCTGGATCGATGATACTGGTTACCCGGTTGATAATTTCGCGCGTGGTTTGCTGGTCCAGCGTTTCCACATACTGAATGTCTCCAGCACGGGCGCGTAGATCGAATGTGCGCATTTGATTGCAGGCGGCCACGCCTGTCGTGTCATGCCCCGCGATGGCCACGGTCAATCCGTTCTGCCTGGCGTGATTGCCACCGCTGGTGATAGGCACGCAGGTGACCAAGCCCAGCTTGTTGATTTCGGTGGGCGTGATGACCACGAACCAGTGCCGGTCCCGGATTTCGTTTCCTGCCGTTGGATTGGGATTGATCCAGTACACGTCGCCAGGGGATGGAACCTTCCGTCCGATCAAATCAACTCTCTCCCGGCGGGCGCACCTTCCCTGGCCCAGGCGGTGTCTTCAGCGAGGACCTGCATGTCCTGCTCGGTGACACCAGCGAGCAATTCTTCCAGGCTATAGCGCCGCCGCTCACCGCGTGCCGGACGCAGGATAACGGTGTGCTGGGAGACCACTATGCTCAAATCCTCACCGACACCGGCATCCAACTGCCGCAGCACTTCCGCAGGGAGCGTAACTACCGCTGCACCGCCTTGCTTGCGAATCTTTGTGACCAACATGGCGAAACCCCTGTTAATATCATCAACGCTTGAACAGTTTAGTGCGAGTGTGACTTTAGTGCAACCTGACACCGCCTCCCTAAGCGGGAGAACATGGCGGCGCAAAGGGTCCGTTGCCCGGCGGTGAGCAATAGTCAATTTTGGTGTATGAGCGTGTTCTAACATAGCTTAGGCGGCGTCCTGTTGGTCCCCCGGCAGGGTTTCATTGG
Source organism: Acidithiobacillus sp. (assembly GCF_023255755.1). Classification (GTDB taxonomy): domain Bacteria; phylum Pseudomonadota; class Gammaproteobacteria; order Acidithiobacillales; family Acidithiobacillaceae; genus Acidithiobacillus. The sequence continues at coordinate 10,604 of NZ_JAGDVS010000091.1, forward strand.
CCGGCAATCCATCGGTGAATTTTACCCCCGCAAACAGATCACGCACTTTCTCCGGATGGAAAATGGCGATCCAGCGCTTTTCTGCCTGCTGCAGCATCTTGAAGCCCAATCCAAGGAAGCTGTTGCGCGACACGCAGTTTTTTGTACGCGATGTCCGGTGACGCACGGTGGCAAAGGTCGATTCAATGGCATTGGTGGTGCGGATATGCCGCCAATGTTCGGCCGGATAATCATAGAAGGCCAGCAATTCCGCCCGATCCTTTTCCAGCTTGGCCACGGCCTTGGGATACTTCGCCTGGTAGTTGCGCACAAAGACTTCCAGGGCTTTCTCCGCGGCCTTCCGGCTCTCGGCCATCCAGATTTCCTGCAGTGCCGCCTTCGCCTTGCCCTGCTTGGATTTGGGCAGTTCGTTGAGGATGTTGGCGGTCTTGTGCACCCAGCAGCGCTGCTGGCGGGTTTCGGGATACGCTTCGTCCAATGCGGCCCAGAAGCCCATGGCGCCATCACCAATAGCCAGTAATGGTGCAGCTTCCAGACCACGAACCTGCAGGTCGCGCAGAATCTCCAGCCAGGAGGCCTTGGATTCGCGCAGGCCGTCGCTGACACTGACCAGTTCCTTCTTCCCGTCCGCAGTTACGCCAATAATCACCAGCAGGCAGATGCGCGGATCCTCCTCCGCACGCAGGTTGGTATAGACGCCGTCCACCCACCAGTAGGCATACCGTTTACCTTCCAGCGAACGGCGTTGCCAGGCGGCATGCTCTTCCGCCCACTGCGCCTTGAGGCGTCCCAATGCCGCCGGGGAAAGTCCCTTGGCCTCTTCGCCCAAAAGAATGGAAAGCGCCTCCTGCATATGACCGGACGATACCCCATGCAGATACAGCCAGGGGACCGTGGCCGCCACCGTCCGCGATTTACGCACATACGGTGGCACCAGCGCCGAATTGAATTTAATCCCCGAACCCGAGCGATCCCGAACCTTGGGGACCTTCACGGGTACTGGCCCTAAAGCAGTCATGATCTCTCGCTCCGGCAGGTGGCCGTTACGAACGACCGCCTGACGACCATTGACCATCCGTACAGCAGAAAACTCTTCCAGCAATACGGCCACCTCTGAAACGCGGTGCCGCCGTGCAGGGCGGTCGCTGCTGTGAATGACGCTGGCGGTGCGTGTTGCTATCATAACGCCGTGTTCAATCATGGATGGGGCTGTAACATGACGCTCTTTGATGCGCTCGGTTTTCGGTGGGAAAGATCGGCGGTGCCGACTTCCGTTCCGTCTCATTCGATGGATCGCGTCTGTTTCCGCTTCCACAAGATGCTGCCCGAGTTCGTTTGGGATGCTTCGGTGCTTGAAGGCAACCCTTTCACCTTCCCCGAGGTCAAGACCCTGTTGGACGGCGTGACCGTTGGCGGGCGGAAGATTTTCGATCAGGAGCAAGTCCTGAATCTCGCAGAAAGCGCCAAGCGGCTTTTGGCGATGGTCAAGGGCGGCCAGTTTGAACTCTCCAAGCCGGTGTTCACAGAACTAAACCGCATCGTCGCCCGCAAGGAAGCGTTGGAATGGGGCGTGTTCCGTGGCGAAGGTCAGGAAACGAACTACACCCCGGATGTAGGTCTTGGTGAGCATGGGCGCTATACCCCGCTGCCGACGCTACCCGGTGCGCCGGAACTCAACAGGGTGTTCCGTGAAGGGGTGGCGGCACTGCAAGGGTGCGAACCGTTTGAACGGGCAATGGCCTTCTTTCTGTTCGCTGCCTTGCAGCAGTTCTTCTTCGACGGCAACAAGCGGACAGGGCGCTTCATGATGAACGGCGTACTCATGTCGCATGGGATGGACGCCATCAGCGTGCCCGCCGCCAAAGCACAAGCATTCAACGAAAAGATGCTGCGCTTTTACCTGTCGAAAGACGCCAGCGAAATGATGGCTTTCCTCGCGGGATGCCACCCGGATGCATCGGCCATTTTGCCGCCGCCCGCTTGCGGTGAAGGGCGATTGTCAAACGTCTAATTTTGACCAGAGTGAATGGTCCAGATTGACGACAAGGCCATTGTCAAGCGCATCACATTGCGTGGTCTGGCGACACTTACAGCTTGCAGTCCAGATCAATAAAAGTTATATTTTCATATAACTTAACGCACTGGAGGTGCATCGTGCATACAACCAATCTGCGCAAGGTCGGCGGCTCGATCATGT
>NZ_JAGDVS010000109.1 GCF_023255755.1 Acidithiobacillus sp.
AGGCTTCCTCCCGCCACTCCGCCGGCGGCGTCCGCACCCCCAGACGTTGCAGATGGATAATGCAAATATCGAGATACATGGCCTGATCAAAGGGATAAAAGCCCAGCCATAAGCCGAAGCGCTCGGAAAGGCTGATTTTTTCTTCCGCCGTCTCGCCGGGGATGATTTCCTCACCGTGGCGCTGATATTCCTCGTTGTCGGCGAAATGACGCGGCATCAGATGCCGCCGGTTGCTGGTGGCGTAGAGCAGCACGTTGTCCGGACGCGCCTCCACCCCACCGTCCAGCAGGGACTTGAGGGCCTTGTAGCCGGGGTCATCGCCACCGAAAGACAGGTCATCGCAGAAGAGCACAAAGTAATAGGCCTGCTGTGGATCGGCTGCCTGCAGTGCCGCCAGAATCTCCGGCAGGTCGAGGATGCCGTCCGGGTCGATTTCAATCACCCGCAGCCCCCGATCCGCATAACGGCGCAGGAGCGCCTTGACCAACGAAGACTTGCCCGTGCCCCGCCCGCCCCAGAGTAAGGCGTCATTGGCGGGAAAACCGGCGACAAACTGGCGGGTGTTCAAGTCCAGTGCGGCCTTGGTGTCTTCGATACCGAGCAGTTCGTCCATCTCCGGCAAGTCCACGCGGGCCACCCCTTCCAGACGGCCACCGAGGGGCAGATGGCGCCAGCGCGCGGCCTTTACCCCGGCAAAATCGGGCAGAGGATGGCTGCTGTTGTCCCCCAAAAGGGCGGCTAAACCCTGAATCACCTGTTGACGTTCCACTGTCCACGAACTCCTTTCTGTGATTAGATAGCGTAAGATTAACCCCATTTACCGTGGCGCGTCATGAAACTGCTTACCGATTTCCTCCCCATCATCCTCTTTTTCGTGGCCTACAAGATTCACGGGATCTACACGGCCACCGAGGTGCTTATCGTTGCCGCCATCCTGCTGATGGCCTGGCAGTGGTGGCGGCGGGGTCGGGTCGAAACCATGACCTGGGTTTCCACCCTGCTGATCCTGACCTTCGGCGGCCTGACCCTGTATTTTCATAACGACACCTTCATCAAGGTCAAACCCAGCATTCTCTATGTGCTGTTCGCGGCGGCCCTGCTCTTTACCCACTGGCGCGAGCAACCCCTCCTGCAGCGCCTGATGGGCGGACAACTGCCGGCCGCGCTGCCCCTGTCTTTCTGGCGGCGCCTCAATGGCTACTGGATCGCCTTCTTTCTCTTCGGCGCGGTCCTGAACCTGATCGTGGCCTATGCGTTTTCGACGAGTATCTGGGTGGATTTCAAGCTTTTCGGCATGCTCGCCATCACCGTCATTTTCGTGCTCTTTCAAGCGGTGGTGATCTCGCGTGCTTTGCCGCAAGAGGCTAAGGATGGCGATTCGTCGGCGTAGCCTCTGATCGTCGGGGACAGTTGCCAACGGGCTGCAAATGGGGCAGCTTTAGGACATACATCTCACCGACAGGAAAAGGTTCATGTATTACTGCATTATTGGCACGGACAATCCCGATTCCCTGGGCAAGCGCCAGATGGCGCGGGGCGATCATCTGGCGCGCCTGCATCAGTTGCAATCCGAGGGGCGTTTACTGACTGCGGGGCCATTCCCCGCTATAGACAGCGAGGAACCGGGCGAATCGGGGTTTACCGGCAGCCTGATCATTGCCCGTTTTGACTCGCTGGAGGACGCCCATACCTGGGCTGCCGCCGAACCTTATCTCAGTGCCGGTGTTTACGCAGAGGTCAGCGTTCGCCCTTATAAAGGAGTATTTTTGCCATGAACAAGGAAATCCTTGGTAATTTATTGCGTGACGCCCTGAATCCGGAATTCCTGGAAATCAATGACCGGACGGAATCCCACAGTGGTCATGCGTCGTCCGGCGGTGGCGGGCATTACGAGGTGCGCATTGTCAGCAGCCAGTTCGCGGGCTTGGCCCCATTGGCACGTCACCGCCTGGTCAATACGGCCACCGACCCGGTGCGTCACGAGATACACGCGCTGTCGATCAAGGCCTATAGCCCGGAGGAGTATGCCGCCCAAAACCCGCCCAAAACACAGCGTCCAGCCATCGCCCTGAATGTCCTTTAGGGGCGGCGTGCTCAGATGCCAGCCGATAGCTTCGTCCGCAGCTTCCGCGAGTCTTCGCCCTACATTCATCGCTTTCGCGGGCAGACCTTCGTCATCAATTTCGGTGGCGACGCCCTGGCGGATGGCAGCATCCGCAGCCTCGCCCATGACATCGCCCTGCTCAACAGCCTGGGCATCAATGTCGTCCTGGTGCATGGGGCCGGGCCGCAGATTGACGCGGCACTGCTGGCCCACCAACTGCGCACCGAGCGAGTCAACGGCAAGCGCATCACCGACCTGGCGGCCATGCAGGTACTCCGCGAGGCGGTAGGCGGCGCCCGTCTGGTGGTGGAGGCGGCATTGTCCGAGGGGCAAATGGGCTCGCCCATGGCCCATGCCGGGTTGCAGGTGGTCAGCGGCAACTTCATCATCGCCCAGCCCCTTGGGGTGCTGGAGGGAGTGGATTACCAGTATACCGGGCAGGTACGGAGGGTAGCGACAGAGGCCATCCAGCGCCATCTTGCTGCCGACGAAATCGTCCTGCTCTCCCCCATCGGCGTCTCGCCGACGGGCACCCTGTTCAACATCCGCGCGGAGGAAGTGGCCGTAGCAGCGGCCTTGTCCTTGCACGCCGCCAAGCTGGTTTTTTTCATGGACGAAGACGGCGTGACCGATGCCCAGGGCCAACTCCTGCGCCAGGTTACCCTGTCTGAATTGCCGGAATTGCTCACCCGGGACGATATTCAAGGCGACCTGCGCGAGCATCTGCACAGCGCTGCGATCGCCTGCGCCGGAACGGTGGATCGTGTCCATCTCATATCCCGGCATGTGGATGGTGCGCTGCTGCGCGAACTATTCACTCGCGACGGTCTCGGTACCCTCATCTCTCAAGATCCTTTTGAACATCTGCGGACCGCCACCGTCGCCGACATCCCCGGCATCCTTGATCTGATCGGTCCCATGGAAGAGCGCGGCGTGCTGGTGCGACGCAGCCGGGAACGCCTCGAAATGGAAGCAGATCACTTCGTGGTCATGGAACGGGACGGCAAGATCATCGGCTGTGCGGCCATGTATCCCTACCCTGATCAGGGAATGGCCGAAGTCGCCTGTCTTGCGGTAGACAGCCGCTATCGTCGCCAGGGGCGCGGTGAGCGGCTGCTCGACTACTGTCAGGAACGCGCGCGGGAGCAGAAGCTGGAACAGATCTTCGTGCTCAGCACCCAGACGACCCACTGGTTTCTGGAGCGCAACTTTCACCACGGCACCTTGGAGGATTTACCGGTGCTGCGGCAGCACCTCTACAACTTCCAGCGCCGCAGTCAGGTATTTTTTCGCAGCGTGAAAGCGTGAAGCGGGGTCAGGAGGTGTCGGCGACCGCCTCATTCTCCTCGGCTTCGCCTTCCGAAGGAAACCCCGTATCCTCCCCCCGTTCCGTGGCGGCGGCGCGGTCGGGCAGCCTGGACAAGCCCCCGGTGCGGCCATCATAGCGATTGACCACCGTGCAACGACGGGCGATGAAGCCACCCTTTTCCGTCTCACTGGACTCAAGATCAAACTCCAGAATGATGTCCCGGCTCGGGAGGTCATCCGTATCCAATTCGCGCGGCAGGTCAGAAATATGGACAAAGGCCGTCTCGTAGGGAGAGTCGTCCTGCCGGGTATCGGTCACCCACAAACGAGCGGAAATACCGGTCAAAAAACGGATGAAACCGAAGCCGCGGTCCGCCTCCCAACGGATGCAGATACCGCGGATGCGTGAGCCTATTTCCCCCCACGGCACCCGCACGTCGCCGCGGGTGGGAATCAGCCCGGGCACCAGATAACCGGAGTAGAAAGCGTCCGCTTCATGCTGCAATTCTCTGGAGACATTTTTGAACGCCAGCACCTCGACCCGGCATCCCTTATTCTGCAACGCGCGAACCACCTGCAGGAAATCCCCGTCACCCGTGACCAGCAGCACCTGATCCAGCCGCTCGGATTGCAGCATCACATCCACCGCCAGATCCAGATCGGCATTGGCCTTGGACATGCTGTTGCCTTCTTCGTCCACGAACCAGCGCACCGGCTTTTCGATGATTTTCCAGCCCAGATCGCGCACCGCCTGCTGATAGCCACGAATCCGTTCCCGGTACTCGCGGTCACGCTTCATGCGCTCGCCATCCACCGCCATGTAGGTGTTCAGGCGTAGTAGTCGCGCCCCGTCCTCCCGCCCGGCGAAGCGCCGCAGCACGTCATAACGCATGGCATAACCGCCGTTATAACGAATATTTTCGGCATCCACATAGACGCCAATATGTAGCTCACCAGTACTCATGAATGCTCAGGACTCCAGGATCGCGCCGTTGGCGGCGTTAGTCACCAGCTTGCGATAACGGCGCAACCACGGTGACTTCAGGGGCTTTTCTATCGGCACCCAATGCTTGCGGCGTTCGGCCAATTCCTCGTCACTCAGGTCGACGTGGATTTTGCCGTTATCGAGGTCAAGAGAAATAATGTCCCCATCTTTCAGCAGGCCGATGGGGCCGCCCTCTGCCGCCTCTGGGGAGATATGGCCGATACAGGCCCCGCGGGTCGCCCCACTAAAACGGCCATCGGTAATCAATGCCACACTTTCGCCCAGGCCCATGCCCATGATGTTGGCGGTAGGCGTCAGCATTTCCGGCATACCGGGGCCACCCTTCGGGCCTTCGTAACGGATCACCACCACATTACCGGCCTTGACCTCACCGGCAAGAATACCGTCTGCTGCGGTTTCCATACTCTCAAAAATCTTCGCTGGTCCAGAGAACTTCCGCATGGCGGGCAATACCGCACCAATTTTGACGATACCGCCTTCGGGCGCGAGATTGCCAAAGACCACCCGCAAGCCGCCGGTGGGTGAAATGGGGTCATTGGCCAAATGGATGATCCTGCTGTCCTTGACCGTCGCCGCCGATACGATCTCGCGCAGGCTCTGGCCACTCACTGTCGGCTTATCGAGATGCAGCACATCGGGGTTGCGCTTGTGCACCTCATGGAGGATAGCCGGGATACCACCGGCGCGGCCGATGTCCTCGATATGCACCGTAGACAGGGCTGGCGATACCTTGGCAAGGTAGGCCACCTGCTGCGCCAGATCGTTCAGCCGCGCCAGCGGATAATTCAGACCGGCCTCCCGGGCGATAGCCAGGGTGTGCAGCACCGTGTTGGTGGAACCGCCCATGGCCATGTCCAGTATGAACGCATTATCGATGGCATCGAAATCCACCAGTTGCCGCATGGTCGGCCCGCCCGCCATGGCCAGTGCCACCACCCGGTCCGCAGCCTGCCGCACCAGGTCGCGGCGCGCCGCCGCCGTCGCCAGGATGGTACCGTTGCCGGGCAGCGCAATACCAAGGACCTCCATCAGGCAGTTCATGCTGTTGGCCGTGAACATGCCGGAGCAGGAGCCGCAGGTCGGACAGGCCTTGTCCTCGATCTCTTTGAGACGGATTTGGGTGATCTGCCCGCGCTTGAACTGTCCGACCGCCTCAAAGGCCGTCACCAGATCGATCGCTGTTCCGTCAGACAGATGACCGGCCTCCATAGGGCCGCCGGAGACGAATACCGTGGGGACGTCACAGCGCAGCGCGCCCATGATCATACCGGGCACGATCTTGTCGCAGTTGGGGATACAGATAAGCGCGTCCAGATGATGGGCCTGCACCACCGTCTCGATGGAGTCCGCAATCAGCTCACGGCTCGGCAGCGAGTAACGCATACCGTCGTGACCCATGACGATACCGTCATCCACACCGATGGTATTGAACTCGAAGGGCACGCCCCCTGCCGCACGGATGTTCTCCTTGACGATGCGTCCGAACTCCTGCAAATGCACATGGCCGGGGATAATGTCGATGAAGGAGTTGGCCACCCCGATGAAGGGCTTATCCATATCCTGGTCGGTGACACCGCAGGCCTTGAGCAGGGCGCGGTGGGGAGTGCGTTCAAAACCTTTTTTGATCGTATCGGAGCGCATGAGGTCCTCGTGGCAAGTTCAGCAGGGGATGCATCGCGTGGATAACACCCAGAGAGCGGCGCGACAGGGTGCAGGGTAAAAGCACACTGACCGTCTGGTTAGTATCCGCAGTATAGGGCCAAGTGTGAGACAGGCCAAGAAGCAGGCGCTCGCCGGGCTGCAAATCCGCTGAGTTTTTCTCATCCGATGACAGAATAAATAAGATTTTCAATGTAAATTGAATTTCCAACCGGATACTCAAACAAGGTGTTTTTTGCATCTGCTCATATACATTTTATTTGTGCCGACAGCTGACTGCCTGCATAGAGCGGACATTCAACCCTGCGGCGCAGCAGGCGCTGGCCGCAACCACTCATCCCATATCGCCAGCAATACGGCCAGCAGCACCGGCCCCAGGAACAACCCGAGAAAACCGAAAGCGAGAATGCCGCCCAGCACCCCGAAGAGCACCAGCAGAAACGGAATCCGTACCGCGCTGGAAATTACCAGCGGGCGAATCAGGTTATCAATCCAGCTCACCACCAGCGCACCCCACAGGGCCAGCCCTACTCCCGCCAAGATATCGCCCTGAAAGAGCAGCCAGATGCTCGCAGCGCCCCAAACCAGGGGCGTACCGACGGGAATAAAGGAAAACAGCAGGGTGATGACAGCCAGCAGTACGGGCGCAGGCAGTCCTGCCACCGCGTAACCCACCCCCGCAAGGGCACCCTGCGCCACCGCTGTCGCCAGAATGCCGTAAATCACCGCACGGATGGTGCTGGCCACCGTCCGTAGATAGGCGTCGCCCCGTTGTCCCAGCACCTGGCCGACAAAACGGCGCAACTGATCCAACAGCAGTTCACCATACCGGTAGAAGAAAAAGGCGGTGATGAGAACGAGTATAAGCAAAGCGCCGAAGCGCCCGATCCCACCCGCAACACTGCCCAGCCGTCCCGCCCAGGCGGAGAGGTCGGGAGACAGAGCACCGGGCATCAGTTTCGCCGTCCAGGGGGCGGGGATCTGCGCGAGCAGATCATGCACCCAAGGTATCTGAGTCAGCCTTGCTTCCAGGGTCGTACGTGCATCCTGGCTGCCGAGGTCGGTCAGTACATGGTGCAACTCCGTGCCCAGGGTGATGCTCAGGAAAAGTACGGGAAGAATAAAAATCAGCGCCAGCATGAGCGTGGCGCCTGCTGCTGCCAGCACGGGCGGCCAATGTCGGCGCATGGGACCAGCCAGCGGCCAGGTCGCATAAACGAGAACAGCCGCCCAGCCAAGAGCTGGCAAAAAGGGAGCAAGGATTTTCCAGACAAGGGCAAAAAAGAGAACGGCGGCGAGCAATTGGCCGAAGGCGAATCGCAGATCGCGAACCGTCAGATCCGCGAGACGCATCGTGATTTAGCGCCGCGCGACGCCGCTTTCTCGCGCGGCAACGGTCACTGCGCCAGAGACCCGCTGCCGTAGGCGCGGGTCCAGAGGTTTGGGGATAATGTACTCGGGGCCAAAGGCCAGACCTTGCGTTGCAGTCCGCCCATAAGCGGCCTGCACCGCGTCCGGTACCGGCTCCCGCGCCAGCTTCGCCAAAGCATCTACGGCCGCCAGCAGCATGGGCTGGTTGATCTGCCGAGCCCGGCAATCCAGCGCACCGCGGAAGAGGAAGGGAAAGCCCAACACATTGTTGACCTGGTTGGGCATATCCGAACGACCCGTGGCGATGATGGCGTCGGGACGCAGTCGCCGCGCTACGGCGGGGTCCACCTCAGGATCGGGATTGGCGAGTGCAAAAATCACTGGCCTGGGCGCCAGCGTCGGCAACGCCGCCTCCGGAATAGCGCCGCGCACAGAGACGCCGATCACTACATCGGCACCGCGCAACATTGCCGCCAGATCCCAGTCCCTGGGCGCCACCGCAAAGGGTTTATGCCATTGGGTAAGGTCCGTACGTCCGCTGTGCAGCACGCCGTGCAAATCGCTCAGGAAGATATCCGCTACCCCCAGCGCCCGCAACATACGCGCAATGGCAAGTCCGGCGGCGCCAGCACCAACAATAGCGACCTTGATGCGGCCTAATTCCTTACCCTGCAATTCCAGTGCATTCTGCAACGCCGCAGCCACGATCACTGCCGTACCATGCTGATCATCGTGGAATACGGGGATGTCCAGCATGGCCTGCAAGGCTTCTTCGACCTGAAAACAGACCGGAGCACCGATGTCTTACAGATTGATGCCGCCAAAACCGGGGGCGATGGCCACCACTACGTCGATGAGATGTTCGGCATCGCGCGCCTGCACTTCGATATCAAAAGCATCAATATCTGCGAAGTGTTTGAAGAGCAGTGCCTTGCCTTCCATGACCGGCTTACCCGCCAGCGGCCCGACGTTGCCCAGACCGAGCACCGCCGTACCGTTACTGACTACGGCGACGAGGTTGCCCTTCGCGGTATAGTCGTAGGCCTTCTCCGGATCGTCGGCGATCTCACGCACCGGAGCGGCGACTCCGGGCGTGTAGGCCAGAGACAGATCTTCCTGACTGCTGCAGGGCTTGCTCGGTATGACCGAAAGCTTACCCGCTGGCGTGCGGGCGTGATACTCCAGTGCCCGTCGCCGCAGATCTGTCTGGGTATCTGTCTCCGTCATAGCGATTTACTGACCGCCGTAACGCTTGCGGAATTTCTCTACCTGACCAGCGGCAGAAACGGCGCGCTGCTTACCGGTGTAGAAAGGATGACATTCGGAGCAGAGGTCGATGTGCAGGTCGCGGTTCGCGGTCGAGCGCGTCTTGAAGACGTTGCCGCAACTGCAGGTGACGGTGATTTCTTCGTACTTGGGATGAATATTGGTTTTCATGATAGCTACTCTCGGGGCCTCGATACAAAGAGGCGAATTATAGGGATGGACAGGGCAGGCGTCCAGCGGACCCGCTTAACGGTTCATGGAGTCGAAGAACTCCGCGTTTGTTTTGGTACCACGCACCTTGTCGAGCAGGAACTCCATGGATTCCACCGGATCCATAGGTGCCAGCAACTTGCGCAACACCCACATTTTACTGAGCATCTCGGCCGGAACCAGCAGCTCTTCACGACGGGTGCCGGATTTGTTCAGATTGATGGCAGGGTAAGTACGTTTCTCGGCCAGGCGACGGTCGAGATGCACTTCCATATTGCCCGTACCCTTGAACTCCTCGAAGATGACTTCGTCCATCTTGGAACCGGTTTCCACCAGGGCCGTGGCAATAATGGTCAGGCTGCCGCCCTCTTCGATATTGCGTGCGGCGCCGAAGAATCGCTTGGGCTTTTGCAGCGCATTGGCATCCACGCCGCCGGTCAGAACCTTGCCGGAAGAAGGCACCACGGTGTTGAAGGCACGCGCCAGACGGGTAATGGAGTCGAGTAGAATGACCACATCGTGTTTGTGCTCGACCAGGCGCTTGGCTTTTTCCAGGACGATTTCTGCAACCTGGGTGTGGCGCGTCGCCGGTTCATCAAAGGTGGAGGAGACCACCTCGCCCTTCACCGAGCGCTGCATTTCCGTCACTTCTTCCGGGCGCTCATCAATGAGCAGCACGATCAGATAGCATTCAGGATGATTGGCAGTGATGGCGTGGGCAATCTGCTGCAGCAACACCGTCTTACCCGTTTTAGGCGGGGCAACGATCAGACCGCGCTGGCCCTTACCGATGGGTGACACCAGATCAATGATCCGCGGTGCCATTTCGCCATAGGGGATATTGTCGGATTCCAGACGCAGTCGCTCTTCGGGGAACAGTGGCGTCAAATCGTCGAAGTTCACCTTGTTGCGAGTCGCTTCCGGCGCTTCGAAATTGATGCTCTCTACCTTGAGCAGTGCGAAATAGCGCTCACCCTCTTTGGGAGGACGAATCTGCCCGGAAACCGTGTCTCCGGTCTGCAGATGAAAGCGCCGCACCTGCGAAGGCGAGACATAAATGTCATCCGGCCCCGCCATGTAGGACCCTGAGGCTGCTCGCAGGAAACCAAAACCATCCTGCAAAATTTCCAGCACGCCCTCGCCGTAGATGGCATCCCCGTTGCGCGCGTGCGCCTTGAGGATATTGAAGATGATTTCCTGTTTCTTCTGGCGGGCGGTACCCTCTAACCCCATATCCTGACAGATCACCGCCAGTTCGGCGGCTGTTTTGCGTTTAAGATCAGTCAGATTCATCGCCGAAGCGCCAGGTGCTGGACAAAGCGTACTATCGTCTTCGTCGTCTACCAGAATATCTTCGTTGGGGAAGGACTTGGGCGTCCGGGGAGATTTACGGCGGGGACGTGGTGTATTCAAAGTTGACTATCCAGGAATGTGGTCAGTTGGGCTTTACTCAGGGCACCCACCTTGGTGGCTTCAAGCTTGCCCGCTTTGAAGAGGAGCAATGTGGGAATACCGCGAATGCCATACTGAGGGGGCGTGTTGGGATTTTCGTCGATGTTAAATTTAGCAACCTGCAGGCGGTCGGCATATTCGCCAGCGATATCTTCCAGAATGGGGGCAATCATCTTGCAAGGTCCGCACCATTCGGCCCAAAAATCGACCAGAACCGGTTTGGAAGACTTCAGTACGTCCGTTTCAAAACTGTCATCAGATACATAAAGAATAGCGTCACTCATTGGAGAGGGCTCCTCAGTCAGTTGGGTATAGCGCTTCGGTGGATATTCATGAGATTTTTATCGTTCGAGGGGTTCAGCCCGAGACCACATGCGCCGGATGGCGCCCGCAGATAAGCACTTCATTTCAGTCCATAAGGTGATTGAAGGATAGCACGATAAAACTGGGATGCAAGAGAGATGGGCAGTCACTTTCGTTAAAGTTTTAAGCCAGTAAGGGTGGCGGAGAGAGAGGGATTCGAACCCTCGATGGAGTGTTTAGCCCCATACTCCCTTAGCAGGGGAGCGCCTTCAGCCGCTCGGCCATCTCTCCGGTAGCGGGATTCTAACCTGATGCGGGTGCCAAGGTCAAAACCTGATGCCCAAGCCGGGCACAGGAGAATGGCGTGGCCGCCACCGCGGGGTTGACGTATGGTAAACTAACTACGTTTGGTAAAGCTTGGAAAAGATGGCGTGACTGCACTTCTGGTTCTGAACAATCTGGCAAAACGGCTTCCCGGAGACCCACAGCGTTGGTTATTCCGCAATGCGAGCCTCAACATAGCACCAGCAGACTTCGTAGCTATCATGGGGGAAAGTGGCGTTGGCAAAAGCACCCTGCTCAATATTATTGCCGGCCTGGATCGCCCCGATGCGGGGCACATGACTTTCAAGGATCAACCGCTCGACACCCTGGATGACGACGCGCGTACGCTCCTGCGGCGGCGGCACATGGGTTTTGTGTTTCAGGCCTTTCATCTGATCCCGCAATTGACCGTAGAGGAAAACATCGCCCTGCCCTGGCGACTGAACGGCCTCTCCCGGCGTGACATGAATCAGCGGGTTAAAATACTGGCGGAACGCCTCGGCATCGGCAGTCACCTGAATGCCTGGCCAAGAGAGCTTTCCGGCGGCGAGATGCAGCGGGTTGCGGTAGCGCGGGCGGTAGTACATCGCCCGTCACTGATCCTTGCTGACGAACCGACAGGCAGTCTCGACGCCGATTCTGCGGAAACCGTGCTCAGCCTCCTGCGTGAAGCGGGAGAAGCGGAAGGGGCGGCTGTTTTACTGGTGACCCATTCGGCAACGGCGGCAGGCTGGGCGCAGCGGCGTCTGCGCTTCGACGCACAGGGCTTCCGTTTCCTGTGATCACCCGGATTCCGTGGCAGGCGGCCGTTTGGCGTCCCCTGCGCCAAAGGTCGGGCGCGAGCGTGCTGGCTATCATCGGCATTGCGCTGGGGGTCGCGCTGGGACTGGCCATCGCCCTCATCAACATTCAGGCCGTGAGTGATTTTTCCACCGGACTGCGGCGCCTGTCGGGGCAGGCTGACCTGGCGCTGACGGCGCCGGGACGGGGCTTTTCCGAACAATGGTATGTGCGCCTGAGTATGGCCAAAGGTGTGGCCGTAGCTACTCCGGAAATCCGCTTGCAGGCGCCGGTGCTGCATCCTGCCAGCAAAGGAATGCTCCATATTCTGGGTATTGACGCCTTTCAGGCGGCGCGGATGGGGCAACCACTGCTGCCTTTCAACCTGCATAACCCGCTTGCCATGCTGACCCCTGACCACATTGCCCTGAGCCCGGCGGCGCTGGCGCATCTCGGCCTGCGGGTAGGTGATACGCTGACGCTCGATGCGGATGGGCAGCCACGCACGCTACGGATCATCGGGGAACTCCCCGATATGGGCGATAGCGGAGCATTCGGCGTCATGGATATTGCGGCGGTGCAGTGGTTGTGGGGACAGGTGGGCGCCATGAATCAGGTGGACCTGCGCCTGCGTCCCGGAACGAGCACCGGCGACTTCCTGGCGCAGTGGCGTGGCCATTTGCCGGTCGGCGCCGTGCTGCAAAGTCCTGCCCAGCAAGGGCGGGTAGCAGCGGATGCATCGCGCGCCTATCGGGTGAATCTGCTGGTGCTGTCGCTGGTGGCGCTGTTTACCGGGGCCTTTCTCGTCTATTCCACCCTGGCCATG
>NZ_JAGDVS010000024.1 GCF_023255755.1 Acidithiobacillus sp.
GGGGAATATTCCATTCTCAAGTCGTGAAATTTTTGTTATTCGAAATGCCCTATAGCCAATGCTGAGTCTGCTCACCGGTCAGGGGGTGCTCAGTCTTGCGGGGTAGGCGGTGAGGGCGCCCAGACATCCTAAGGCGATGCGCTACCCTCGTATGCGGATTAGGTCGCAGCGCTTGTCGAAAGGCGCAGACGAATGGGGAACGGGTGGGGAACGGTTGTATTAAGCGTAAATTACGGGGCGGTAAGGTTGCTTTAACATATTGATTTTAATGGTGCGCCTGACAGGAATCGAACCTGTAACCTACGGCTTCACAAGCCAGAGCATAGGCAACACAATGCAATGATTTATATATTATCAGTCCGCCATGAAACAGAGCATGGGGCACTCATGGGGCAGTGCGGGACAAAATGGGGCGCTTATCCACAGGACAGGCGGTTGTCACGGTGAGGCCAAAGGGAAGGCTAAGGGGTGCGGTTTGGGTGCCGGTGAGTGCCCACGGGTTGCGGCTTGGTGTCCCAAGAGTGCCCCACAATGGGTTTATGATGGTCTGGGGTATCACCTAACTGTCTGTTTTATATGGTGCGCCTGACAGGAATCGAACCTGTAACCTACGGCTTAGAAGGCCGTTGCTCTATCCGGTTGAGCTACAGGCGCAAGGGATAATCCGACAATAAATCGTCCGCGCCATTGTAGAGGACCGGTGGCGGTCAGGGAAGCCGGAGCGTGCCCCTTTTCGCTGACGGCTGCCAGCGTGTATGGTTGGTGGTATCAGCCGAGCGGAGCAGAGCATGGACAAGCGCTTTACCCTGGAGAGCAGTTTCCCACCGCAGGGCGACCAGCCGGAGGCCATCCGGCTGTTGGTTAAAGGCCTTGCTTCTGGTGAATTTTTCCAGACCCTGTTGGGGGTGACGGGTTCGGGCAAGACCTTTACCATGGCCAACGTCATCGCAAGCACCCATCGGCCCGCCATCATCATGGCGCCCAACAAGACCCTGGCGGCGCAGCTCTATGCGGAGATGCGCGCTTTTTTTCCCCACAATGCCGTGGAGTATTTCGTCAGTTATTACGATTACTACCAACCCGAGGCTTACGTTCCTTCCTCCGACACCTTCATCGAAAAAGATGCCGCCATCAATGACCACATCGAGCAGATGCGCCTATCAGCCACCAAGGCCCTGCTGGAACGGCCAGATGTCATCATCGTGGCCACCGTTTCCGCAATCTACGGTCTGGGTGATCCGGCCTCTTACCATGGCATGATTCTGCATCTGCGCGAGTCTGCCACCATGGATCAGCGCGCTATCCTCAAGCGTCTGGCGGAGATGCAGTACAGCCGCAATCCTTTGGAAATGAAGCGCGGCACTTTTCGCGTCAACGGCGATGTCATCGATATCTGGCCCGCAGAAAGTGAGGACGAAGCCGTTCGGATCGAGCTTTTTGGCGACGAGCTGGAGCGCATATCGCTCTTTGACCCCCTGACCGGCAAGACCATCACCCGTTTGCCGCGTTACACCATCTATCCCAAAAGCCACTATGTCACCCCACGCGAGACCATTCTCGCGGCACTGGACGCTATTAAAGATGAACTGCGCTCGCGTCTGGACGACCTGCGTCGCGCTAACAAGCTGGTCGAGGCGCAACGGCTGGAGCAGCGCACCCGCTTCGATCTGGAGATGATGGCCGAGCTGGGGTATTGCTCGGGGATCGAGAATTACTCCCGCTACCTCTCGGGAAGGGTGCCCGGTCAGGCGCCGCCGACCCTGATGGATTACCTGCCCAAGGACGCCCTGCTGTTTATGGACGAATCCCATGTAACTGTCCCGCAGTTCGGGGGGATGTATAAAGGCGATCGTTCGCGTAAGGAAACCCTGGTGGAATACGGGTTTCGTCTGCCCTCGGCGCTGGACAACCGGCCTCTGATGTTCCCCGAGTTCGAGTCGCTGATGCCGCAAACCGTGTTTATTTCCGCAACGCCCGGTCCCTACGAACTGGAGCACTCCGGCCAGGTGGTGGAGCAGGTGGTACGCCCCACCGGTCTGGTCGATCCGGCTGTGGACGTCCGCCCGGCGAAGGGGCAGGTCGATGACCTGATCAGTGAAATCAACATCGTTGTGCGCACCGGTTGGCGTATTCTGGTGACGACGCTGACCAAGCGGATGGCCGAAGATCTGACCGATTATCTCCATGAGCTGGGTATCAAGTGCCGTTACCTGCACTCTGATATCGAGACGGTGGAGCGGGTGGAGATCATTCGCGATCTGCGTGCCGGGGTGTTCGACGTGTTGATCGGGATTAACCTGCTGCGGGAAGGCCTGGATATGCCGGAGGTGGCATTGGTCGCCATTCTGGATGCGGATAAGGAGGGCTTCCTGCGCTCGGAGCGGTCGCTGATTCAGACCATCGGGCGCGCCGCGCGCAACCTGCACGGGCGGGCCATTCTCTATGCCGACAGCATCACCAAATCCATGGCCCGCGCCATAGCCGAAACCGACCGCCGCCGGGAGAAGCAGTTGCAGTTCAACGCGGTGCATGGCATTACCCCGCGCGGCATCATCAAGCCGGTGTCGGACATGATTGAGGGGGTCTATCGGCGCAATGCACAACCCGCCGCGCGCGCGGCGGAAAAAAACGCGGATTATCGCGTGCTCAGCGACCCCAAAGCCGTTTCTAAAAAAATCAAGGAGCTGGAGGAGGCCATGTACCGTCACGCCCGCAATCTGGAGTTTGAACAGGCGGCGACGCTGCGGGACGACATCAAAAAACTGGAGACCCGTCTGCTGGGTACCGATCTGCCGGTATCTCTGGAAGAGGACTGAAGTGCGACCCATACGGACAAAAGTACCCCTTGCAACTTGACGCCGCGTAGGGCATTGCTTATTCTATAAACCAACCGGACGGTATGTAATAACAGGAGAACGTGATGATGATGAAGGCTAAAGCCTATGCTGCTCAGACTGCCCGCAGTCCGTTGGCGCCCTACGAAGTCCTGCGTCGTGAGCCGGGTCCTGATGATGTCCAGATAGATATACTCTTTTGCGGAGTCTGCCACTCCGATTTGCACACCGCCCGCAATGAATGGAAAAACACGCTGTACCCCGCTGTTCCCGGTCACGAAATCGTGGGCCGGGTCGTTGCCGTCGGTAAGGATGTCAAAAACTTTAAAGTCGGTGATTTTGCCGGTGTCGGTTGCATGGTGGATAGTTGTGGGCACTGCCCGTCCTGTGCCGAGGGTGAGGAGCAGTACTGCGATAACGGATTCACCGGAACATACAACGGCCCGGTATTCGGTGGCGAAAATACCTATGGCGGCTATTCCCAAAGCGTGGTGGTCAAAGAATCCTTTGTACTTAAGATTCAGCATGATGAAAAAGATCTGGCGAGTGTGGCACCGCTGCTCTGCGCCGGTATCACCACCTACTCGCCCTTACGCCATTGGGGTGTCGGACCAGGTAAAAAGGTCGGCATTGTGGGTCTGGGCGGTCTTGGTCATATGGGCGTCAAGCTGGCGCACGCCATGGGTGCTCACGTGGTGCTGTTCACCACCTCTCCCGGCAAAGTGGAGGATGGTAAGCGGCTGGGGGCGGATGAGGTCTGCACCTCCAAAGATGAGGCGCAAATGGCCAGCCATGCCAACAGCTTCGATTTTATCCTCAATACCGTGGCGGCGCCCCATAATCTGGACACCTTCCTGAACCTGCTCAAGCGGGATGGTACGATGACGCTGGTGGGCGCTCCGGCAGAGCCCCATCCGTCACCAGAAGTCTTCAACCTGATTTTTAAGCGCCGGCAGCTCGCGGGCTCCCTTATTGGTGGCATCCGGGAAACGCAGGAGATGCTGGATTTCTGCGCGCAGCATGGGATTGGTTCGGATATCGAGATGATCCCTATGGACTACATCAATACCGCCTATGAAAGAATGCTGAAGAGCGATGTGAAGTATCGCTTTGTGATAGACATGGCGACGCTGAAATAGGTTCTCCGGGGCCGGAGATATCCAGCCCCTCCAGCAAGAGACGGAATACGCGCCAGGCTGAAGCCACAAACGACAGTCCGGCGTGTTTTTTGTTTTGGGGCGAGATGTCAAGGCAGCAGGAACTGCGCGCGGGCCACCAAAGAAAGGCGGTTTGCGTTGTGCCGCACGTCCGAATTGGCTACCATGCGCAGGTTAAACGCGCGTTGCGAGTCCTATGAGCAAATACATTTTTGTAACAGGTGGGGTGGTTTCTTCTCTGGGCAAGGGCGCCGCCGGCGCAGCTCTTGGCGCACTGCTGGAGGCGCGTGGGCTGAAGGTCACCATGCTCAAGCTAGACCCCTATATCAATGTCGATCCGGGCACCATGAGCCCCTTCCAGCACGGTGAGGTGTTCGTCACGGCCGATGGTGCGGAAACGGATCTGGATTTGGGGCATTACGAGCGATTCCTCTCGACGCGGATGGGCAAGCGCAACAATTTCACCACTGGTCTGGTTTATCAGACTGTTATTGAAAAAGAACGGCGCGGCGACTATCTGGGACGCACGGTGCAGGTCATCCCCCATGTCACCGATGAGATCAAGCGGCGCATCCGGTTGGGTGCGGTGGATGCGGATGTGGCGCTGGTGGAGATCGGTGGTACCGTCGGTGACATTGAATCGCAGCCCTTTCTGGAAGCGATCCGGCAGATGGCGGTAGAGGAGGAGCGGGGTGATACCCTCTTCATGCATCTGACGCTGGTACCCTATTTGGCGTCTGCCGGGGAGATGAAAACCAAGCCCACCCAGCACTCGGTACGTGAACTGCGTGCCATCGGTATCCAGCCGGATGTGCTGCTCTGCCGTGCCGACAGGCCTATACCAGCCGATCACCGGGCTAAGATCGGGCTCTTTTCTAATCTGCCGGAAAGGGCGGTCATTTCCGCTATCGACACCGACAGCATCTACCGCATTCCGCTGCTTTTCCATGCACAGGGTCTGGATGATCTGGTGGTACAGAATCTCGGCCTGCAGGTGCCAGCCCCTGACCTTTCGGTATGGAATGGCATCATAAACGCCCTGGAACACCCGGAAGGTGAGGTGGTGATTGCCCTCGTAGGCAAATATGTGGGGCTTACCGAGTCCTACAAGTCACTGGCCGAGGCGTTGCTTCACGCCGGATTGCGGGCACGGCGGAGTGTGCGCTTCCTGTATGTGGATGCAGAAGATATCGAGACGCAGGGGACGGAAATGCTCGCGGAAGCGGATGCGATTCTGGTACCCGGTGGTTTCGGCGGACGTGGCACCGAGGGCAAAATCACCACCATTCGCTACGCGCGAGAGCAGAAGGTGCCTTATCTCGGTATCTGCCTCGGCATGCAATTAGCGGTCGTTGAGTTCGCGCGGCATTGCGCCGGACTGACGGACGCCAACAGTACAGAGCTGGACCCCCAGACTCCGGCGCCGGTTATTACGCTGATGACCGAGTGGTCCGATCCCGAAGGTCATAAAGCATATCGGGAAGAGGGCGGTAATCTGGGCGGCACCATGCGGCTGGGTGAGCAGGAATGCCGATTGGAACCCGGCAGCTTGGCGACACAAGCTTATGGGCAGGAGCGGATTTACGAGCGACATCGCCATCGCTTCGAGTTCAATAACCGTTACCGCAATTCGTTGGCTACGGCGGGGTTGCGTTACACGGGTTTCTCTGCGGATAGTGAGCTGGTGGAAGTGGTGGAGTTGCCGGGCCACCCGTGGTTTCTGGGCTGCCAGTTTCACCCGGAGTTCACCAGTAACCCGCGTGAGGGGCATCCATTGTTTGATGCCTTTATGCGCGCCGCCATCGCGCAGCGGGAACGGGAGGCGGTAGCGTGAAACTTTGTGGCTTCGAGGCAGGTCTGCAGCACCCTTTCTTTCTGATGGCGGGCCCCTGTGCGATTGAGAGTGAATCCCTGGCGTTGCGCACGGCGGAAGATCTGCGCGATATCTGTGCACGTCTCGGTATCCCCTTTATTTACAAAAGTTCCTACGACAAGGCGAACCGCTCTTCGGGACAGAGTTTCCGAGGACCCGGTAGGGACGAAGGACTGCGCATTCTCGAAAAAGTCCGCCGGGAAGTGGGTGTACCGGTCATTACGGATGTTCATGAAAAAGAAGACGTGTCTGCCGTGGCGGAGGTGGCCGATGTGCTGCAAACGCCAGCCTTCCTCTGTCGGCAGACCGATTTCATTCAGGCCGTCGCTGCTGCGGGTAAGCCGGTCAACATCAAGAAGGGGCAGTTCCTCGCGCCCTGGGATATGCTGCACGTCGCCAACAAGGCCAAAGCTACCGGCAATGACCAGATTATGGTCTGTGAGCGTGGTGCCTCCTTCGGCTATAACAACCTCGTATCGGATATGCGTTCCCTCGCAGTGATGCGCCAGACCGGATGCCCTGTGGTTTTTGACGCAACCCATTCGGTACAGCTCCCGGGTGGTCAGGGCGACCGATCTGGGGGCCAGCGCGAATTTATCCCGGTGCTGGCGCGTGCAGCCGTGGCGGCAGGTGTGTCAGGGCTCTTTATGGAGACGCATCCTGATCCGACGCAGGCCTTGTCCGATGGCCCCAACGCTTGGCCGCTGGGACGTATGGAGAGCCTGTTGCGTGTCCTCCAGCAGATTGATCATCTCGTGAAAGACCAAGATTTTTCTGAAAACCATCCTGAGGAGAGTTAGCATGAACGCCATCGTCCGCATACAAGCCCGTGAAGTTCTCGATTCGCGTGGTAACCCCACGGTGGAAGCCGAAGTCCATCTGGAAAATGGTGCTATGGGCCGTGCTATTGTTCCCAGTGGCGCCTCTACCGGCGAGCGCGAAGCCGTAGAATTGCGTGACGGGGGCCAGCGCTACGGTGGCAAGGGGGTGCGCAAAGCCGTGGAGCACGTCAACGGTGAGATCCAGGATTTACTCCTCGGCATGGAAGCCGAAGAGCAGGAGCATATTGACGCCGCCCTCTGCGCCCTGGATGGCACCGAAAATAAGGCACGTCTCGGCGCCAACGCGATCCTCAGCGTTTCACTGGCGACTGCCCATGCCGCCGCCCACGCCGCTGGCCAACCCTTGTATCGCTATATTGGCGGCCTTGGTCCTCTGCAATTGCCTGTCCCGATGATGAACGTCATCAACGGCGGTGCCCATGCCGATAATGACGTGGACATGCAGGAATTTATGCTGATCCCGGCGGGTGCGGAGTCTTTCTCTGAGGCGCTGCAGATGGGAGTGGAAGTGTTTCACAGCCTCAAAGCCGTACTGCAATCGCGCGGATTGGCGACGACCGTCGGCGACGAGGGCGGTTTCGCTCCGAATCTGCCTTCCAATGAGGCTGCACTGGAATTGCTCATGGACGCCATCAGCAAGGCGGGTTATCAGCCGGGCAAAGATATCTGGCTGGGCATGGACGTAGCGTCCAGTGAATTTTATCGGGATGGGCGTTATCATCTGGCCAGCGAAAAGCGCGAACTCAATAGTGCGCAATTCGTAGACTACCTGGAGACACTGGCCGATCGTTATCCGTTGATCAGCATTGAAGATGGCATGGATCAAAACGACTGGGAAGGCTGGATCATGCTGACTGATCGTCTCGGCGATCGTTTGCAATTGGTTGGCGATGATATTTTCGTGACGAATACGACCATTTTGCGCGAAGGTATTGAGCGTGGTGTCGCCAATAGCATCCTCATTAAACTCAACCAGATTGGCACGTTATCCGAGACCCTGGCGGCCATTGAAATGGCGAAAACCCATAGTTATACAGCTATCGTCTCGCACCGCTCCGGAGAAACCGAGGACACCACGTTGGCCGATGTCGCGGTGGCTACAGGTTGTGGTCAGATTAAAACAGGTTCTTTGTCGCGTACGGATCGGGTTGCAAAATACAACCGTTTGTTGCGTATTGAGGAAGACTTGGGCGACGCGGCCCGTTATCCCGGACTTGCAACTTTTTATAATCTAGACTAAAAGGAATTTAATGGGATATTTTCTGGGCCATTAAATTTTCGGGGATTTTTCGGCATGGGCCATTGGGCGCGCGTAAAAAGTAGCGTAGGCACTGCTAAGGCAGAAATGCGCCTTGCAGACTTTATGCTCCTGGCCGTGTTGTGCGCCTTGCAATATCCGCTTTGGTTTGGTTCTGGAAGCTGGTGGAATGTTGCGGACCTGCACCAGAAACTGGAAACCAGGCAGGTGGTTTTGAAGCAGTTAGAAGATCGCAACGATCTTCTGGTGGCGCAGGTGAAGAGCCTGCAAACGGGAAGCCATGCTGTTGAAGAGTTGGCCCGGCGTCATTTGGGGATGGTCAGTAAGGGAGAGGTGTTTGTCTGGGTGATCCCGGCCAAAGCCAGTCCCAACAGTGTGAACGCAACTACCCAGGTGTCCTGAGTCGTGCCGGGCGTTTCGCAGGTCCGGCAATCCGTCCGTTTACGATCTGTCAGGCGCGGTCGATGTAACTGCCGTCTACCGTATTCACCCGGATTTTTTCACCCGCATTCACAAACTGCGGCACCATAACCGTAATGCCGGTTTCCATACGCGCGGACTTATAGGAGCCGGTAGCGGTTTGTCCCTTAATGGCGGGGTCGGCTTCAACCACCTCCAAAGTGACCACAGGCGGCAATTCAACGCCAATGGGTCTTTCGTTATGCAGGTTGACCTGGATTTCGGTATTGGGCAAGAGATAGCCGGTTTGTCCTTCGAGCAGATCCTCACTGAGAATGATCTGCTCAAAGCTCTCGTTGTCCATAAAGACATAGCCGGTGGCATCTGCGTATAGATACTGCATGGTACGCGGCTCGACGACGGCCTTCTCCATACTTTCTCCAGAACGGAAGCGGGTATTGGACTTGGTACCCGTCTCAATATTCTTCATCTCGACCTGTACGAAGGCACCGCCCTTGCCGGGTTTCACGAAATCGGTTTTGAGTACACGCCAAAGCCCTCTTTCATGTTCCAGAATATTGCCTGGGCGGATATCAAAGGCGGAAATCTTCATACTGTAGTCCTTCTGGGCATTCCCTTTAGAGGGCGTGAATTGTACCCTAGAGGCCTATTTCTGACCAGCCCGGTCCCTGAGAGGTAATCATGTCTGAGCCCCGCACCCAGCCCCTGGAGATTCGTCCCCTCATGATCAGTCGCATCATGGAAGTAGATTGGGCTGACGGTCACACCAGCCGTCTGACCTTTGAACACCTGCGGGTGGAATGTCCCTGCGCGGAGTGTAAGGGACACACACCCGATCAGGCGCAAGTGATTACTGGTAAAGAGGACGTGAGCATTGTGGATGTGGCACCGGTGGGCAACTACGCGGTGCAACTGCATTTCAGCGACGGTCACAATACGGGCATTTTTACCTGGGAATATCTGCGCATGCTGGATAATGAATGAGCGCTTCTGGAGTTAAAAGTTCTAAAATTTCATGGATGCTGAACCCATAGAAAACGCCCGGAGAGATATTGAGACGGCGGAAACGTCTTTCGTTCTTGGCGACTTTCTGCGTACGCTGACCAGTCAGCCCGGTATTTACCAGATGGTTGGCTCTGGGTGCCGCCTGCTCTACGTGGGCAAGGCCCGCAATCTCAGGCGCCGCGTCAGTTCTTACTTTCAGAAGCAGCGCCACGGCCCCAAAACGCTGGCGATGCTGGCGCAGGTAAAACGGGTCGAAGTGATAGTGACCCACACCGAAACCGAAGCGCTGGTGCTGGAAGCCAATCTCATCAAGCGCCACCAGCCGCCGTACAATATCCTGCTGCGCGATGATAAGAGTTACCCCTACCTGTTCATAGAAAGCAGTCACGACACGCCGCGCATGAGTTTGCACCGGGGCGCCCAGAAGGGCAAAGGGCACTACTTCGGCCCGTATCCGGCCGTCACTGCGCTACGCGAGAGTATGGTGCTGTTACAGAAAGCCTTTCGCTTGCGGACCTGTGAGGATCATACCTTTTACCATCGCAGCCGGGCTTGTTTGCAGTACCAGATTCGCCGTTGTAGCGGTCCCTGCGTGGGGCACATCAGCGGGGAGGACTACGCACGGGATGTGGCGGACACCATCCGCTTTCTGGAAGGGAAAAGCGACGAGGCGATCCGCAGTCTGGGGGCGCGCATGCAGGCCGCAGCGGAACAACTGGATTTCGAGGAGGCAGCGCGGCGCCGTGATCAGATCGCCGCTTTGTCCAAGATTCAGGAGCGTCAGTATGTGGCGCAGGCGGGTGGGGGCGACTTTGATGTGCTGGCGGCAGCACAAGAGAATGGGCAGTGGGTGGTGTATGTCAGTTTTATCCGCAATGGACGACAACTGGGCGGACGCTCCATTTTCCCGCGCCATACGGAAGAAGTGCGTGCGCCAGATGTCCTCGCGGCCTTCCTCATGCAGTTCTACAGTAATAAAGAGGTGCCGGGGAATCTGCTGGTCAATGTGCTGCCACGTTCGCCGGCCTCACTCGCGGAGGCTTTGAGCAGCGAAGCCGGGCACCGGGTCATGATTGATCAGCCGCAGCGCGGTCCGCGCAGGCGCTGGATGGCATTGGCGTTCACCAACGCCGTGGGAGCGTTGCGCCAAAGAGCGCAGACCGCCACCGCCGGACGACGGCGTATGCTCCTGCTACAGGAGCTTTTTGACCTCGCAGAGGCGCCGCAGCGCGTAGAATGCTTTGACATTAGCCATACACGCGGTGAAGCGGCGGTGGCATCTTGTGTGGTTTTCGGTGAAGATGGGGCGCTGAAGAGTGCGTATCGCCGCTTCAATATCCGGGACATCCAGGGCGGGGACGATTACGCGGCTATAGAGCAGGCTGTGCATCGCCGCTACGCGCGCTTGCAAAAAGAAGGTTTGCCCTTGCCAGAGATCGTCCTTATTGACGGCGGTCCCGGGCAGGTGGCCCGGGCCCAAGTGGCTTTGGATGCATTGGAGATAGGGTGTATTCAGTTGTGTGGGGTAGCGAAAGGGACGACGCGGCGTCCGGGGCTGGAGATGCTGCATATTCCCGGGTGGGCCGCGGCGCGACAATTTGACGATGATGACCCAGTATTACTGGTGATTCAGGAAATACGCGACGAAGCCCATCGTTTTGCCATTACCGGTCATCGGGCGCGACGCGGCAAGGCGCGACAGGAGTCTGATCTGGATGGCATCGCCGGAATCGGACCCAAACGGCGAGTCGCGCTGTTACGCGCATTTGGCGGTTTACGGGGGGTTCGTGACGCCGGTATAGAGGATTTGCAGCGCGTAGAAGGTATCCATCTGGAACTCGCGCAGCGGATATATGATTTCTTTCACGTAGGACGTGCCTGATTGTGATAAAACGGCTGCCCAATTTCCTGACAGTTCTGCGCATCTTGCTGGTGCCTATTTTTGTGGCGCTCTTTTACTGGGGGAGCGATATGCGCACTTTGGGCGCCACCGGCGTTTTTGCGGTGGCGGCGATTACGGATTGGGCCGATGGCTATCTGGCCCGGCGCTATCAGGGGGTGTCCCCCTTTGGTACCTTCCTGGACCCGGTTGCAGATAAGATCATGGTGGTCACTGCACTGGTGCTCATCGCGTCTTCGGGAGAGGTGCCAAAGATACTTGCGGGTATTCTGATCAGCGTGATTATTGGCCGGGAAATCACTGTGTCTGCGCTGCGCGAATGGATGGCAGAGCTGGGGGAGCGCAAGAAGGTGGCAGTCTCCTGGCTGGGCAAGGCGAAGGCGACTACGCAGATGATTTCGATCCTGCTCCTGGTCTACGAACGACCTCTGTTTGGCCTGTCGGGACGGAACCTGGGCATTGCCCTCCTGGTCGTGGCGGCGGCGATGACACTCTGGAGTATGGTAGGCTACTTGCGCGCCGCTTGGCCCAGCTTGATGGCCAGCGACGTTCATCTTGACAAGGACCGGTGATCTCGGTAACCTTTGCGCCCATGCGGGAATAGCTCAGTGGTAGAGCACAACCTTGCCAAGGTTGGGGTCGCGAGTTCGAGCCTCGTTTCCCGCTCCAATATCGAGGGAAAGTTTTACGCTTTCCCTTTTCTTTTAAGGCTGGGTGGCAGAGTGGTCATGCAGCGGCCTGCAAAGCCGCGTACCCCGGTTCGATTCCGGGCCCAGCCTCCAAACAAAAACAACAAGTTGTAATAAATTCTCCAGTATCTCTTGAATAAGAGCTGCACTTGGGCAGGGTTTCAGGTGCAGCGCGAGGTGCAGCATGGTGACCATTTCACCACGTCACGATCAGGACGATAACCTGATCGGCTGCAGGCGATTATTCGTAAACGCGGGTTTCCATCACAGACCAAGACCTTCAGGACCAAGCACTATGGCCCTGGATATCGCGTGTACTTCATCCAGCGCGGCGTAGAGTTTCTCATTCTTTGCCCGCAAAGCGATGAGTTGAAAGCTTCGTTGTACGCTGAACGACTATGCCAGGAGGCTGCTCAGATGCAAGGCGATTTCCCGCTCATCACGCTCAGCGCGGGGGTAGCGCAGATGCAACCGGACATGGACAGTCCAGAGGCATTGCTGCGTGCTGCGGATCAGGC
>NZ_JAGDVS010000166.1 GCF_023255755.1 Acidithiobacillus sp.
GGGAATATTCCATTCTCAAGTCGTGAAATTTTTGTTATTCGAAATGCCCTATAGAAACTGACGCCTACACCAAAGCCCCCCAGGAAAGGGGCAGTCTGCACATTCAGAATACCGCCGAGGCTGAAGGCATTCTGATTGGGACCGGTGGCACCATAATCCCGGCTGAAATAGTAAGAACGAATCTGGCCGTCAATCTTGCTCTGCTTGAAAAAATCGGTCAGGGTTTCGGCTTGGGCGGTAGCACTGACACCGCAAAGGGCGGTGACAATGGCGATGGCAATGCGGTTTTTGGTAAACACAGCGACCTCCTCTTTAGGCATCCTTGCAACGATGTGTGCCATAATAACGAGGCAACATGATGACAGTTTTATGAACTTTTTATGACAATGTATCTCTATAAATATAACGAATAACCCCCTGGCAAAGCAATTCATTGCCAGAATAAGCCCTGAACGCCCACGAGACGGACGCAACGCAACGGTTCAGGCCCGCCCCCTTCGGCTGATGGTAAAGCCTTTGCATTGCCGGATGGTCGTGGGACACTGGCAAGGAATACATCCTGACCACCGAGATTCGCATGCCTTTGGAAATACGTCACCTGCGCACCATTGAGGCCGTCGCCCAGTTCGGCAGCCTCGCAGCAGCGGCGCAGCGTCTGCACCTGACCCCGTCGGCGCTCTCCCACCAGTTACGCGGACTGGAGGCGGAATTCGGTGTCAGCCTGCTGGACCGGGAACGCGGCACACAGTTGCGCCTGAGCCCTACCGGAGAGGCCTTATTGGCCGCA
Source organism: Acidithiobacillus sp. (assembly GCF_023255755.1). GTDB lineage: Bacteria > Pseudomonadota > Gammaproteobacteria > Acidithiobacillales > Acidithiobacillaceae > Acidithiobacillus. The sequence goes on from NZ_JAGDVS010000166.1 coordinate 788, forward strand.
GCCCGGGAAGTGCTGCCACGCATCCGGCAAATGCAGGAAGATCTGCGGCGACGAGCGGCCGGTAATAGCGGCCGTCTGCGCATTGCCGTCGAATGCCATACCTGCTTTGATTGGCTGACACCCGCCATGGACCACTTTCGCGAGATCTGGCCGGATGTGGAAATGGATTTGGTCTCGGGCTTTCAGCAGGATCCTTTGCCCTTGCTCCAAAGTCATCAGGCCGACCTCACGGTCCTTACGGCACCCGATGCCATGGCGTCCGGTATCCTGCTGCATCCACTCTTTGCCTACGAGGTCGTCGCCCTCGTCAATCCGCGGCACGCCTTAGCTGAACGCAGTTTCCTGACCCCTGAGGATTTTCTGGAAGAAACCCTGATCACTTACCCCGTGGAGGATCGTCGGCTCGACCTTTTCCGCGAGTTTCTCCAACCGGCGGGTGTGCAGCCCTGGCGTCGACGACATGCCGAGCTGACGGTCATCATTCTCCAGCTGGTGGCCTCCGGGCAGGGCATCGCCGCGCTACCCGCGTGGGCGGTGGGGAGCTACGGGGAGAAAAACTACGTGCGCGCCATTCCTCTGGGACCACAGGGTCTCTGGCAAACTCTGCAGGCCGCGACCACCACCGAGCAGGCGGAGCAACCGCACATGCAGGCTTTTCTCGCCGAAATCCGCGCCAGCGTGGCGGCCAATCTGTTTGGGGTAAAAGATATTCCGGGCGTATGATCGCCTTGCAACAGCGCGCTTAGACGGAGCCGAAAACCGATGACCATAAATCCTACCCAGAGCCTGATTTTTGATCCCGAACTTATCCGCCATTACGACCAGTCGGGGCCGCGCTACACCTCATACCCCACCGCGCCCCATTTCGACGAAGGATTCGATGAAAAGGCACTGCAAAGCGCACTCGACGATTCCAACGCCAGCGGGCGGCCGCTCTCCCTCTACTTTCACATCCCCTTCTGCGAGCATCTGTGTTTTTATTGCGCCTGCACCAAAGTAGTCACCCGCCATCACGAATGGGGGACGCCTTATGTCGCTCACTTAGACCGGGAGATGGTGCTGACGCGTGCCCACGTTGACGGCGGCCGTCCCGTGGACCAACTGCATTTCGGCGGCGGCACGCCCACCTTTCTGCGTCGCGACGACATGGCCTTCCTGTTGGACAGCATCGGTAAACACTTTCATCTGCTCCCGGATGATCAGGGCGAATATGGCATCGAAATCGACCCGCGCGCGCTGGAGCCTGGCACGCTGCGCCTCCTCCGCGACTTCGGCTTCAACCGCATCAGCATCGGGGTACAGGATCTGGATGCAGCGGTGCAGAAGGCCGTGCATCGCGAACAGAGTTTCGCACTCACTGCGGCTGTCATTGATGAGGCGCGCCAGCTCGGCTTTCGCTCCGTCAGCCTCGACCTGATCTACGGACTGCCCCTGCAGACCCCGGAAAGCTTTGCCCGGACGCTGGAGGCGGTTCTCGCCTTGCGTCCGGACCGCCTGTCCGTCTTTAATTACGCCCACCTGCCAGAGCGGTTCCCGCCGCAAAAGCGGATTCCCGACGCGGACATTCCCAGCCCGGACACCAAACTGCGCATCCTCGCCGAAAGCATCGCCACCCTGCAGCAGGCCGGTTATCTCTACATCGGCATGGATCACTTCGCCCTGCCTAACGACGAGTTGGCCATCGCCCAGCGGGAAGGCAGTCTGTATCGCAATTTCCAGGGCTACTCCACCCATGCCGGAACGGATCTGCTGGCCTTCGGGATGAGCGCCATCGCCATGGTCGGCCCCACCTACAGCCAGAATATCAAAGACCTGGATACCTGGGGTGCCACACTGGACCGCGGCCACTTACCGGTAGAGCGCGGCCTGCGCCTGAGCGACGAGGATTTACTGCGGCGCCACGTCATCACCCGCCTTATCTTCGACTTCAGTCTGAATTTTGCTGCGCTGAACCGACAGTTTAATCTGGATTTCCAGCAGCATTTCGCGGCTAGCCTGCCTGCTCTGGAGGCCATGGCGGGGGACGGACTCCTGCACCTGGACGCTCATACTCTGACGGTCACTCCGCAGGGACGGCTGTTGATCCGCCACATCTGCATGGCTTTCGACGCCTATCTCGCGCAAAAGCCGGTGCGTTACTCACGGGTGATTTGAGCGACTCGCTATGGGGTCCAGGCGGTACCTGCTCTGCATTTAATCCAAGTAGACATCGACATTGTGCTCGCGGCGATCATCCACGAGCGGAATTCGGTTTTGCGGTAATTCAGCACCGTCCACGATAAGGTGCGGCCCCCGCGCTGACGGGACGCCATCGCAATGGACGGTGATATGGTACAGGGTGTCGCGGTAGCGGTAGTGAACCTTATAGAACTTCCAGTCCGCGGGGACGCAGGGCGTGATACGCAGGTGATCGACTTCAAGGGACAGGCCCAGCAAGGTCTCGGCAATCAATCGGTACATCCAGCCCGCCGCCCCGGTGTACCAGGTCCAGCCGCCACGACCGATGTGCGGTACGGCGCCATAAATATCGGCGCACATCACGTAGGGCTCTACCTTATAGCGGGCAATCGCTTCTGGACTGCTCCCGTGATGGACGGGGTTGAGCATGTTGAACAATTCCCAGGCACGTGCCTTGTCGCCCATTTGGGCATAAGCCATGGTGGCCCAGATGGCGGCATGGGTATATTGCCCGCCATTCTCGCGCACTCCGGGTACATAGCCTTTGATATAGCCGGGTTCAAGTACTGAATGGTCGAAGGGTGGGGTCAGTAGTTGGATCAGTTGTGCATCGCGACGGACCAGGTGCTCATCGACAGCCGCCATGGCCTGTCGCGCCCGCAAGGGGTCGCCCGCCCCGGAAAGAACGGCCCAGCTCTGGCTGATGGAATCTATCTGGCATTCGTCATTCGTGGCAGAGCCCAGGGGGGTACCGTCATCAAAATAGGCCCGCCGATACCAGTCGCCGTCCCAGGCATTTTTTTCTACGCTGTTCTGTAAGCGGGCTGCTTGTTCCGTACAAAGATCAACGACGGCGGTATCACCCCGATTACGCGCGAGTTCCGCAAACTGTTGCAGATTCTGAATCAGGAACCATGCGAGCCATACGCTTTCGCCACGGCCCTCACGGCCCACCAGATTCATCCCATCATTCCAGTCGCCACAGCCCATCAGCGGCAAGCCATGGGCACCAAATCGCAATCCGTTTTTAAGCGCCCGCACGCAATGATCATAGAGGGTGGCCGATTCGGCAGATTGCTGGGGCTGGTCGTAGTAGGACTCCTCCTCCGGGTTCAGCTCGCGGCCCTCAAGAAAATGAATGTTCTCGTCAAGTACGCCCGTATCGCCGGTGGCCATCACAAAACGGCAGGTGGCATAGGGCAACCAGAGATAGTCATCTGAAATATGGGTGCGTACCCCCTGGCCGTGGGGCGGGTGCCACCAATGTTGGACATCGCCCTGATGAAACTGGCGCTCTGCGCAACGGATCAACTGCTCGCGGGCCAGCCAGGGCGCGGCATGAATCAGCGCCATGGTATCTTGCAGCTGATCGCGGAAACCGTAGGCACCGCCCGACTGGTAAGTGCCGCTGCGGCCCCAGAGTCTGCTGGAGATGGTCTGGTAGACCAGCCAGCCGTTCGTCAATACATTCAGCGCGGGGTCTAGTGTTTCCACATAGACGGTACCCAGCGTGCGGTTCCAGTACTCCCATACACCGGCCAGGGCTTGCCGGGCACCCGCTCTTCCGGCAAAGCGGCCCATAGCTTGCTGTGCTTCGTCCATGCTGATTGCGGTACCAAAAATAAACACGATTTCCCGCTCCATACCTGCGCCCAGCTCAATGGTTGTTTGCATAACCGCACAGGGATCCAGGCAGGCTCCGGTCTTGCCGGATAAACGGCTGCGGTGCATCGCCGCCGGATCGGCGAGGGTGCCGTTGCGACCGATAAACTCCGTGCGATTGCCCGTGAGCGCACGCTCCCGTTCACTGGTCTGGACAAACACGATCCGGTGCCCGCACGCCTGACCGTAATCATTGTGCGCATACAGCGCGCCGTTATGCAGATCCGTCTCGGTAACGATATGCATCATATTGGCATGACGCCACTCGCCGAGCACCAGTTCCCAGTATCCGGTCAGCGAGAGCCGCCGGGTGCGCTTTGAATCGTTGCGCAGCTTGATCACCACGAACTTCACGGGCGCGTCCATAGCGACATAGGTGGTCATCTCGGAAGATATCCCGCTTTCGTAATGCTCAAAAATCGTGTACCCAAAACCGTGGCGACAGACATATCCAGACTGTCCGCGGGCCGGCAGCGGGGCAGGTGACCAAAATGCCCCCGTGTCTTCGTCGCGGATGTAGAAGGCTTCACCACTGCTGTCGCTCAGGGGATCGTTGTGCCAGGTGGTCAGGCGGAACTCATGCGCGTTTTCGACCCAAGTATAGGCGCCGCCGCTTTCACTGACGACGGTACCCATGTGCGGACTGGCCATCACGTTGACCCAGGGAGCGGGCGTGTTTTGTCCCGGCTCCAGACTGATAACATATTCACGTCCATCGGGGGTGAATCCACCCAATCCATTGAAGAAAAGGCGTTCACGGGCAAGTAGCGGCTGGACGGTCTCGACGATACGCGGCGTTGCCGGGCTCAATTTTTCCGGAAAACGATCCCTAGGCGCCTGCCAATCCGCCCGCTCCAGCAGGGACTCGGCGCCGTCGGTAATAACCATGCGCGCAACGGTTTGGAACAGCACGCGATCTTCTTCAGAAAGCTCTTCAGCACGACGCACAAATACGCCGCCTGGCCTGTCGATGACTTGTGCCTCCGGACTGGCATGAATCAACCCCATGATCTGGTCTTGCAGCGTGGTCCGGTAGCCCGAAAAATCTTCGTTGATGATGACCAGGTCTGCCGCCAGTCCCTTCAGACGCCAATAGGCATGCGCTTGCAGCATCTGTTTCACCAGATCAATACGGTTTAATTGACCGATGCGCAACAGCACAATGGGAAAGTCACCCGAAATGCCGAAGCGCCACAGGCCGGATTGCCCCAACTGATTACGAGCAATCACGCTGGGCGCGGCACGGCGCAGGGCACTGACATAGACCACAGAATTGGCGAGTCGCCCATACACCTGGGCATCGGCTTCGTTGATGTTCAGGCGACGCAGCACTTCCTGACTCTGAAACCAGGCCATTTCAAAAGCACGTTCGACAAAGTGACGATCGCCATACTTCTCCAGCAGGGCGATTGCTGCCTCGCGGGTGTCGGCAACCCCCGAGATGATCTGCACCGTTGCCGATTCATCCACGTCCAGAGTCAGGGTACGGCGGATGGCGACGATGGGATCCAGCACGGAACCCTCGGTATTCGATAAAGCCGGGTGCTTCAAACCGTCGAATACACGTGGATGCTCCACCGTGCGACCGCGACCGATAAATTCTGCCCGATCCGTTTCATAGGACGCTTCACTGGCCACGGCTCCGGGAGCCGCAAAAAGATGAAACATCCACGGCACTTGCTCGTCCGGCGAGCGGTGACGGCGGGTGCACAGAATGGCGTTGTGCTCTGCCAGAATTTCGGTCTGGACGAACAGGTTGCTGAACGCACGGTGGGCAAGGTCGCTATTCGGTGGCGCGAGAACCACCTCGGTATAGCTCGTTAACTCGATGTGGCGCACACGCGGGGACATATTGGTGAGCGTCACGCGTCGGATCTCGACATCATCTTCCGGCGCAACACCGACCTCCATATAGCTTTCTATCATCTGGTCGCGGCGTCGATATTCCGCTCGCGCCTGGACGAAAATGGCCTCATAGTGATCAGCCTTACACCGGGTGGGTTGATAGGTAGTCGACCAAAAATGACCGGAATCACGGTCGCGCAGATAAATGAAACTACCCCAGGCATCTGCAGCGATATCCTCGCGCCAGCGGCTCACGGCGAGGCCAGCGCAACGGCTGTAACCGCTACCGACATTGTTCACCATGACGTGGTAGCGACCATTGGATAGGAGGTGAACCTCCGGCATTGCGGTATCGGGATACCGGAATATGCGCATGATGGCGGCGTTATCCTGGCTGGGCGCGTGTGCGGCCGCACCAACTTCAGCAGCATGCGGATGCAATGTGGCCGCTTGCTTGGGCAAACGCTCCTGCAACAGCAATTCGGTAGCCTGAATGCTGGGGTCCGATAAAAACCGGCGCTGCATCGGTTGATGGAGGAGTACATGGGCAAAAGCCAGGAGACTCATGCCCTGATGATGCGCCATGAAATTGCGGACGACGACATGGCTTTTGCCCAGTGGCACACGTGACGGCGTGTAGTCGATCGCCTCATAAAAACCATAGGTACCGAGAAAGCCTTGGGCAGCAAGAGCCTGCAGGTTACGGCAGGCCTCCGACGGCATTACGGTCAGCGCCAGCGCGCTGGCATAGGGCGCAATGACCAAATCATCGCCGAGACCACGCTGGAAACCCAGACCGGGGACGCCGAAGGCGCGGTATTGATAGACCTGATGGATGTCGGTGGCATTATAGCAGGACTCCGATATACCCCAGGGTACGGTGCGTTGGCGGCCATACTCCATTTGGCGGGATACGGCCGCTTTGCAAGTCTGGTTGAGCAGGGTGCCGGGATAATCGGGCATGATCAACTGAGGCATGAGGTATTCGAACATCGAACCGCTCCACGAAATCAAACACAGATCGCCGCCGTAACTCGTCAACAGACGGCCCAGCGAGAACCAATGTTTCTGTGGAGCTTGTCCTTGAGCGATGAGCAGAAAACTGGCGAGGCGTACTTCTGACGCCAGCAGGTCATAACAGGATGGATCGCGGCGGCGTTCCCCGACGTCGTAACCAATCGCCAGCAGGTCACGTGCCTGATCGTAAAGAAATTCAAAGTCCATCACCGCCAATGCACGGCAACGCTCCAGCAAATGATCAATGACGCCTAATCGCTCCACCGCTGCCATCCCGGCACTCGCCGTCCCAAAGGCGTTTTCACCGGCCAGTTCTGCCAGTGTCGGGACATCTTCAAGGGGCCACGGCTCAGGGACGAGGTCTTTGAGATCGGCAACCAGCGCGCGGGACTGCTGATCAAACGCCCGTGCCCAGTAGGCCAATTCACCATCCATCGGGGGCTCGACGGGAAGCCCGTTCACGATATCCCCGCTGATCCGTTGAATATCCGCGAGCAGCTTATGGGCGTCGACCAGGGATGAGAGGTGCCCGTTGAGCGTCGTAACCTGTAGCGCATCTTGCAGCGCGCGGACCTTCTCAGTCAGGTCCGGCGCAGTGATACCGTGAATGCACTCTGACAAGTTGTACAACGTATCCTGCAAGCCCGCAAAGTCATTGCTCCGTAGCACGGGATGATCTTTAAGCTCGTTCAGTCCGGCCTGGAGGGTGAGCAGGCAGCCACCGAGATTACCGCTGTCCACCGCCGAGATGTATTGCGGACTCAGTATTTGCAGGGTGCGCGTGTCGTACCAGTTGTAAAAATGGCCGTGATAGCGTTCCAGTCGTTCCATCGTCGCCACGGTGTTTTCGGTCAGTTGGAGGAGTCCACCGGCAGAAATATAACCAAAATCATAGGCAGCAAGGTTCGCCAACAGGGACATGCCCATGTTGGTGGGTGAAGTACGCGGAGCAATCGCCGTCAAGGGATACTCCTGGAAATTATCCGGGGGTAACCAGTGGTCCGCAGGGCCTACGAAATCATCAAAGAAACGCCAAGTACGCCGTGCCGACATCCGCAAAAACCCCTGCTGTGTATCACTCAGGCCGGTAATGCCGGAAGACAGGGGCCAGCTGATCCGCCATGCGATTACCGGCGACAAAAACCACAACGCTAAAATGGGCATACTGAACAGTACCGCCGTGGGCGGACTGATCCCCAGCTTTGTCGCCGCCAACAAGGCCATTCCGAGGAGGATCGCGAGAAGTGGTGCACTCCAGATCTCGCCAAGAAAGTCGCTGAGGGTATGGCAGGCATTTCGGCTCGCATAGGAGGGCAACTGCCAGAGTAACAAGCCACGGCGCGTGAAGAGCATTCGTAACCCTGAGCGCAGGATGGCATCCAGGCTCAGCACCGCTTCATAGGGCAGAAATGTGACGGCCAGAAGCGCGGATAGCAGCGGGCGACCTGCGGACCCTCTAATCAGGGAGAGATGTGCTGCCCAGTCGAGGTCTTCCGGCTTATGGAAGAGATCAATGAGGGGCGAAAGCAAGGCGGGCAGGAGGAGGATCCCGACTACCAATGTGGTCCATAACCAGGCGAACCCCGGATCGAAGAGCCACCCTCCCGCCAGCAGGAGCAACAGGGCTGATGGCAACAGGCTGCGGCGGAGATTGTCAAAGATTTTCCACCGCGACAAACTGGACAGCGGATTGGCCTGGCGCGGCACCCGCATACCTGGGGCCCCTGGCGCACCGGGCACCGACGCCAGCAGCCAGGCGGCGATCTGCCAGTCGCCGCGAATCCAGCGGTGGCGGCGGGAGGCTTCTGCGGTAAAACTCCCAGGTAATTCCTCAATCAGGACGACGTCCGTCGCCAGTGCTGCACGGGCGTACCCGCCCTCCAGCAAGTCGTGGCTGAGAACAAGATTTTCCGGAAAACGGCCATCGACAGCCTGGCGAAAGGCATCCACATCGTAGATACCCTTGCCGATGAAAGAGCCCTCTCCGAAAATATCCTGGTAGACGTCGGACACCTCGCGCGTATAGGGATCGATACCGGAGTCCCCGGCAATGAGTTTGCTGAACGGAGATTGACCGGCGCTGGTCAGATCGATCGCTACGCGGGGCTGAATGATCGCATAGCCGTCGACGATACGGCCCTTATCGGTATCATACACCGCCCGGTTCAGCGGGTGCGCGATATGGCCGATGAGGGCCCGCGCGGTGTCACGGGGTAATTGGGTGTCGGTATCCAGCGTGATGACATAACGGATGCTGCTGAGGATAGCCATATCGCCGACCCGCTCTGAAAATATCGACGCCTCAGCGCCTCTCAGCACGGCGTTAAATTGTTCCAATTTGCCGCGTTTACGTTCGTAGCCCATCCACACCTGTTCAGACGGGTTCCATAATCGTGGCCGGTGAAACCAATAAAATAGGCAATGCCGGTCATCGCCATAGCGCGCATTGAGGGCCTGGATGGCGGCGCGTGCGTAGTCGATTAAAGGGGCATCTTCCGGGCTGGTCTGTTCAGGGGCGTCACGAAAATCCGTCAGTAACGCAAAATATATATTGCGATCGCGGTTTCCCAGGTAGCGGATTTCCTGGGCTTCCAGCAATGCGTCAATTTCCTGTCGCGTACTCAGCAGCGTCGGGACGACTACCATGCTGCGATGTGCATCAGGGACGCCGTGCGAAAAATCCATCTGTGGCAGGGCACGGGGCGCCATAATGAGGGTGACCAGGCGATTTACCAGGGAAACGGCCAAAGCCGAGATACTTATTATGCCGAAGATGCCGAGCCACCAGAAACGCCAGGCCGTCGGGCCGATATCCGCAAAAGGGAGATACAAAACCAGACTGATCGCAACCATCAGTAACAGGATAGTGCTGATATACAGGGAAAGGCGGAGACGACCACTCATGTGTCTGGCCGCTGATTTCCATTCAAAGCGACAGCCCATAGCGCGATCAAGCCGCTGCCGACCGCGATCCAACAAGTAATATCCGACATGCGCAGATCGATCTCCGATACCCGCTCGCTGCACGGCCGCCTGAGCGAGTACGATCGCCCTTTGAGCCACTGCCAACTCATCACGCCCACTGCTCCGCGCAATATCCTCAATAGCGTGGCGGTAGCGATCACGAGTCGCAAAATCCTGTTCGGCATGTATCCCCATGGGATCCTGGCGCAGAACCTGTTCGACGACACTGAGCGCTTCGACGTGATGGCGCCAATCCACCGTCGCCAGGAAGCGCAAGCTGCTGATGCTGTTGGCCATGGATATCTGGTTGGCGGCAGACCTTCTCGCGGACACCTCGGATAACTGTGTCGCCGTTATCCCCTGTTCGAGCAATTGTTGTTCGACCCAGGTTTGCACAAAAGTCATAGCGGGACCATAGGCTTGCAGTCTGGCGTAAAACTCCTCTACAAAGGGTGCCGTCAACGGCATATCCGCATTAGCGAATTCCGCGAGTAACGGGATCAGTTGCTTCGGATTTTTTTCCGCTGCGGCGAGCATGCGGTCTGCCCAGCTAATGGCGGCATTGCGCTCTTCCCGTCGGCAAGCAACGTGCAGACCGGCACGGCGCAGGTTTTCCAGCAGCGCCAATTGCAGCATGATCTGGAAAGCCCACAATTCGCCCAGCGTCAGTGGCGTAATGGTCTGGTACGCCTGGATATAGGCGCTGATGTTATCACTGTCGACGCGGGCATCCCGATGGGCAATCAACTCAGATGCGAGATCGTAAACACGCGGGAATCCCGCCAATTTTCCATATTGCAGGCGCGGTAATTGTCTGCCATAACCACTCGGTAAGTGTCTTCGCGCCAGAATGATCTGTTGTTCGATAAGATAGAAATTGTCAAGCAACCAAAGCTCTGCAGATTGCGTCCGCTGCTCTGTCTGTGCACCTCCCGCAGTGACTACGTCATAAGCCGCGCGCAACACCTGCGCATTATCGGCCAGGCGGGGTAACAGGCGATCCGGCCCCGGACTTGGATCGACGGGATGCTGACCGGCCAGCATCACCGCATGTTGTTTCAGTTGTTCGATGCTGAACAACTCCGCGCGTAACAAGTCCGTATCCAGTGCGTTGTTCAGTGCGTTTTTTACGCAGAATGAGAACTCTAATTTTTTTGTAGTTATGACGTTCTCCCCGGAATAACCTGGTGATGCATCAAGGCATCACGCATTCCCCTCCACTTCTGCGCACCGCAACGTACGCTCGTTATGGCGCTCCTCCATATATTTCCTGACCGGCCGCCGGTGATTTCAGTGGGGAACGATGGTGACTCCAGTACCGCTGGGATTCTTCTTGGCCTGTTTGGCCTGTTTCTTCTCTTTGGGCGTCATCGCCGGCTGCTTCTTGGTTTCTTTATTGCTCTGCTGTGTTTTGCTCATGATCCTTTCCTCTTGCGCTGGTATCCTTCACCATTGGTCATAGCATCATGCAACTTTCCTCTGAGCCCCTCAATATCGGCCTTCTTGGATCTCAGCCGTTGCTCTGCGCGCATTACGCCCGCCCGGTCATGCTGAGCCTTCAGAGTGATAATCCTTTCTTCCAACTGGTGCTGTGCGATCTCTTCATGATTGAGCTGCGCTTTCATCTGGGCGATGGTCTGGTTATGCGTGAGTGGATAAGAGGCCGATGCCCCGTCCGTACTCGCCTGGGCTCCGGCAGCGAAGCTGCCAATAAGCAGTATACCGGCCATAGTGGCCATCCATCTGTTCATATTCACTCTCCTGTATGGCTGTGCACGATGGTCCATCGCGTGTCCGCGCTTACGCCGAGGACCCGTCCCCCAAGACATAGAGCAGCGAAACGATGACGGGGAAGAAAACAAGGGGCAACGCCCCCGTCCGGTAACCGAACGTCGTAATTGTAGCACATTTTGGGTCATTGCGGGCGTTCGCGCGCATAAGACTGCCA
>NZ_JAGDVS010000101.1 GCF_023255755.1 Acidithiobacillus sp.
GAAAGGGGAATATTCCATTCTCAAGTCGTGAAATTTTTGTTATTCGAAATGCCCCTATTTGTATCCTGAACAGATTGCCTGGAGCCTAACAATACAGGCGCAGGAGTTCAATATAGAGCAATAGCTGGCATGGTTGGTAACGCAATGAACGCCGCTGACAACCTATCTAACCAATATATTCTGTACGTGCTCGCGCAACTTATCAAGCAGCTCACGGTCGATTGGTGCGTAGCTGGTAACTAAGCCCGCATTCACGCATCCCGCCGGGTTAAAAGATTGCAACACCCAGTTAGAAATACCCAGGAGTTTCAACCAGCGCGCTATCGTGACAAGATCTGAAGCATCGAGTATGGCCGGGTGTACGGTTGTTCTGATTTCATAAGCAACATTTCTGGATAACATACGTTCGACAGAGTTCTGCACCCGGATGCCGCTTCCCGGCACACCGGTGACATCAGCATAACGGGCAAGAGGTGCCTTGATATCAAAGGCAACCCAATCGGTATAAGGCAGCATATTTGAGAAATTATAAGGATATATTCCAGATGTGTGCAGGGCTGTGCCAAATCCTGAATCCCGCACCTGCTGAAGGGCTGCCTGTAACGATTTATGGGCGGTTGGCTCGCCACCGCAAAACGCCACCGCATCCAGTAATCCCGCTCGGTTGGCCAGCCAGGACATGATGGCCGGCCATGATATACCGGACTGGCCACACCCTCGCTGCAGATGCGGATTATGGCAGTAGCGGCAGCGGCATGGGCAGCCCTGAGTATATATCACAGCACATAAATGTCCGGGATAATCCACCGCACTGAACCGCGCGAAACCGCCTACTGGCGGTAGCGTATGTAACCGGGTATCCACCGTGGTGACTACTGTGCTCATCGTCACTTCAATGCACCGACCGCGACACTTCCGTATCCAGCTTCCCGGTCTCGACAAAGTATTTACGCTCCGAATGTTCGCCTTGCTTGCCTATATTGAAAGAAGACGTCGGCCGGTGGTAGCCCATAACCCGCGTCCAGACCTCGCAGGGTTGTCTTTCGTCATCCGTCAGTTCAACTTCCAAAGGATTCTGGTTCATGATTTCAGGACACATGATATTCTCCTTTAACGTTTCAGGCGGAACGCCGCCGCTTTTCTGCAAGTCGTTCTTCATCACAGATTGGACAGAACGGATGTTCTCCCGACAGATAGCCATGCACCGGGCAGATGGAGAAAGTTGGCGTAACCGTAATGTAGGGCAGGCGAAAACGTTCCAGTGCGCGGCGCACCAGGCGCTTGCAGGTCTCCGGACTGGAGATGCGATCCCCCATATACAGGTGAAGAACGGTCCCGCCGGTGTATTTTGCCTGTAACGCTTCCTGACGCTCCATGGCCTCGAAAGGATCGTCCGTAAAGCCTACGGGCAGTTGCGAAGAGTTGGTGTAGTACGGCTTGTCCGGAAGACCAGCCTGTAAAATATCGGGAAAGCGCTTCCGGTCCTCTTTGGCGAAACGATAGGTGGTGCCTTCTGCGGGGGTGGCCTCGAGGTTGTACATGTGGCCGGTTTCTTCCTGAAAAGCCACCATGCGTTCCCTGACATGATCGAGAAAGCGGACGGCCATGGCGTATCCCGCAGGGGTGGTGATGTTTTCGCGGTCGCCGGTGAAGTTGCGGATCATTTCATGGATACCGTTCACGCCAATGGTGGAGAAATGATTGCGCAACGTCCCCAGATAGCGTTTGGAGTACGGGAACAGGCCGGTGTCCATTTGCCGTTGGATGATTTTGCGTTTGATCTCCAGACTTTCTTTCGCCATTTCGGCGAGCGCGTCCAAACGACGGAAAAGGCCTTCCGCATCGTTTTTATGGAGATAGCCCAGTCTGGCACAATTGATGGTCACCACCCCGATGGAGCCGGTCTGCTCCGAGGATCCGAAAAGGCCATTTCCGCGTTTGAGCAGTTCACGCAGGTCGAGTTGCAGGCGGCAACACATGGAGCGCACCATATTGGGCTGCAGTTCGGAATTTATAAAATTCTGGAAGTAGGGCAGACCGTATTTGGCGGTCATGGCGAACAGTCTTTCGGCATTCGCTGAATCCCACGGAAAATCGGATGTTATGTTGTAGGTGGGTATGGGAAAAGTGAAAACCCGTCCCCTGGCGTCGCCCTCGCTCATAACCTCGATATAAGCCCGGTTGATCAGTTCCATTTCCGTCTGCAGATCGCCGTAGCGGAAAGGCATCTCCTCTCCGCCGATCACGGGAATCTGTTCCTTCAGATCGTCAGGGCAAACCCAGTCGAAGGTGACATTCGTGAACGGTGTCTGGCCGCCCCAGCGCGAAGGGACATTCAGGTTATATATGAACTCCTGAATGTTTTGACGTATTTCCTGATAGGACAGGCCATCCTTGCGGACGAATGGTGCCAGATAGGTGTCAAAGGAACTGAATGCCTGTGCACCCGCCCATTCGTTCTGCAAGGTGCCCAGGAAGTTGACCATTTGCCCGACGGCGCTCGACAGGTGACGCGGCGGCGCCGCCTCCACTTTCCCCGGCACGCCGTTGAAACCCTCCCGCAAAAGGGTGCGGAGGGACCATCCGGCACAATAACCGGCCAACATGTCGAGATCATGGATATGCAGGTCGGCCTCGCGGTGCGCTGCACCGATTTTTTCGGGATAAACATGGCTCAGCCAGTAATTTGCGGTGACCTTCCCGGCAATATTCAGGATCAGGCCGCCCAGGGAATAGCCCTGGTTGGCATTCGCATTGACCCGCCAATCATCCCGATCCAGGTATTCATTTACCGAGGTGATGGCATCTACCATCGCCTGGCGATCCCCGCGCAATCTCTGATGCTGTTCACGGTAGGCAATATAGGCGCGGGCGGTGCGATAAAAGCCCTCGTCCATCAGCGCCAGTTCGACCAGATCCTGAATCTGTTCAACGGTGGGTTCACGACGGGTCGCACTTGACGCCAGGGCGCTCAGAACGACGTCGGTGATTCTTTCCGCAACGCCGGCAGCAAATTCGCCGCTTGCGCGTCCCGCCCGGCTGATGGCCGAGCAGATGCGACCCGGATCGAAAGGCACGCTCGCGCCGCTTCGCTTCAGTACCGATGGCCGGATCAACTCGTCGGAATATGGGACTGACAGAGGGTCGTTCATCGCTACTCCTCCCGACCGCGCCCGAACCGGCGCCGCCGCATTTCAGGATGGCCGAAACACAATATATAGACATCTCAATAGATAATTTAGCACGTATATTGGGTTCGTCAACAGTTGGCAGTGGATCCACCTCTTCTGGTGGCGGGTCCTCCACCTCGTGGCACTCCTGGTGGTGGCCGCACAGGCGTTGCAGGGCACTGCCTGCTTTCTGACCATCTGGCAGGGCGGGCTGCAGGAAGCTGCGGAGCGGTAAGGCTACCTACCGTCCAAGGGCGCCGCCAAATGCCCGAATAATTCCGTAAACGGCCATTGCTCTGGCGCAGGCTTGGCGATCTGTCAAACCCGGTTAAACCCACGGTACCCATCCATGCGTCTGTTCCGGCAGGCTGAGGCGGGTATATGGGCGGATGTGCTCGCCTCGGTGGCGGAGTCTGTCCGGTCTTTAAGCGCCACGAAAGGATGATTTTGCTGTCCACTGATGTTTGTCCGGCCATTCGCAGCATTGGAAAAGCGGACAGTGACCACAGTGTGGCCGTCTGGCCGTGCACGTATAACGGCCATGGAGGATCAGGAGGTGGTGGGCGTCCTGCAGGTATTCGGCGGGTACCGCCGCGAGCAGGGCCTTTTCGACGGCCAGGGGTGTTTTACCGGGGGCGAGTCCCGTCCGGTTGCCTACCCGGAAGATATGGGTATCTACCGCAATGGTGGGGTGCCCGAACTGGGTATTGAGGACGACATTGGCGGTTTTACGCCCGACACCGGGGAGCGCTTCCAGCGCCTTCCGGTCTGCAGGCACCTCGCCGTCATGCAGGGCCAGCAGTTGTTGCGCCAGGGCATGCACATGACGGGCCTTGGCGTTGAATAGCCCCAGGCGACGAATATGGGTCTTGATGCCGTCTTCACCGAGCGCCGCCATCGCGTCGGGAGTAGGTGCCGCGGCAAAAAGTGCCTGAGTACAGGCGTTGACGGCTTTGTCCGTACTTTGCGCGGAGAGCACCACGGCGACCAGAAGCTGAAAAGGAGAGTGGTAGTTCAGCTCGGTTTTTGGTTCAGGAATGGCGGCGCGCAGGGCCGCAAAACAGCGATGAATATTTTGTGGATCCATGGTGCACATTACCCACGGAGGCAGATGGAGGTGCCGGAAGGCAGGTCCGTGACCTGACCCGACACCGTTGCCGCACCTTCAGACGTGACGATAACGACCAATCTCCGGCACTTCCGGCCGGGGATGGCTTGCCGCGACGGCATTGGCGGCAGCGATCCATTCTTCATGGTCGTGTTCCAGGGCGTGGAGCATGTCGTGGTCCAGCTTGGGCAGTATGCTCCCCTTGATGGTTTCACCGAGGTCCAGCATGCGCGTGGCAACCGCGTAGCCGTGCAGATGGAAATCATGGTCAGCATGGGTTCCAAAATGGTCGCTGCTGAAGAGTACGCCTTTGGCGGCTTTCAGGTCGGCGTCATTCATGACGTAGTCTTTCGCCCACTGGTACCACGCTTCAAAATACTTCTCTTGCGCTTCAAGGCTCCAGTCGTGGGCCTCAAAAAAGGCGTAGACCGAAACGCGGTTGGCCTTGCCGGAAAAAGGAAAATGACCTGACATTGTGCGACTCCTCCTGCATGCGGGTGTAAAAGCCTCCAGGGCATTGTAGCCGTTTATGGTCCCGGCGCAACGCAAAAGCTTTTTTAGAGGGAATAACGATCACCAATGACCGGACAATCCACCTGTAAGCCGCGCGCCCGCAGCACCCTGGCGATGCCTTCCCGGCCATTTTCCTCGCCATGGACGAGAACCGTGCGCGTCGGTTTTTGATCACCGTACCAGGTGAGGAGTTCGTCGTGGTCGGCATGGGCCGAGAAACCGCCGATGGTGTAAATTTTGGCGGCGACGTGAATTTCTTCACCAAATATCCGTACGGTTTTCGCCCCGTCGATGATGCGCCGCGCCAGCGTCCCCTGTGCGGCATAGCCGACAAAGATGACGCTGCAGTCTTCGCGCCAGATATTGTGTTTGAGATGGTGGGTAACCCGGCCCCCGGTCGCCATGCCCGATCCGGCCATAATCAGGGCGCCGCCCTTGATCAGATTGATGCCCATGGATTCGCTGGTTTCGCGGGTGAAGTGGAGGTTGCGCAGGGCGAAGGGGTCGGCACCCTGTTGCAGGCCTTCACGGGTGTCGGGATTGAAGCATTCCGGATGACGGCGAAAAATCTCCGTGGCGGAAATGGCCATGGGCGAATCGAGAAAGACCGGCAGGTTGGCGGGGAGCTGGTTGGCGTTCATCATCTCGCGCAGGTAATAAAGTAAATCCTGGGCGCGCTCCAGGGCGAAGGTGGGGATGATGGCATTGCCGCCGCGTTTCAGGGTGTCGAGGATGGCATCGCGCAGCTCGTCCACCGAGGGTCCGATAGCCTTGTGCAGGCGGTCGCCGTAGGTGGTTTCCATGACGATGACATCCGCCTGGGGTGCGGGGGTGGGCGGGTTGATAATCGGCTTGCCGCGGTTGCCCAGATCACCGGAGTAGACGATGCGCTGCTGCCTGCCCGCTTCACTGACTTCTATCAGTATCCAGGCGGAACCGAGGATATGACCGGCATCTCCGAAGGTCACACTGACGCCGGGGCAGACCTCTATTTTCTGCGCATAATCCGCGGTACGTCCGAAGCGATCCATAGTGTCGAGGACGTCGGTGATGTCATAAATGGGCGCGGATTCTGTTCCACCCTGACGCTGGTGACGTCGGTTAGAGCGTCGCGCCTCTTCTGCCGCAAGGCCTGCTGCGTCCATGAGCACCAGTCGCGCCAGCTCACGGCTGGCTGCCGTGGTGATGATCTCGCCACGAAAACCGCGTTTGACCAGCAAGGGAATGCGCCCACAGTGATCGAGATGGGCATGGGTCAGCAACAGATAATCAATATCCTTGGCATCAAAGCCGAACTCGGCGCGATTTTCTTCTTCCAGGTCATGCCTGCCCTGAAACAACCCGCAGTCGATGAGCAGCTTTTTATCGCCAACGCGCAGAAAATGACAGGATCCGGTGACCCCCCCCTGCGGCGCCATAAAATTGCATTTCCATATGGTTCTCCTTTAGTCCCCAGTATAGCGAATCAGCGGCGAGCGGGAGGCGCTTAGTGACCACCTGCGCGCCGCGCCAGCACCTCGTAATAAAGCTGGAGATAGGCGCGTGCCGAGTGCTGCCAGCTATAGTCGCCCGCCATGGCCTGATCTTGCAGATGTGACCACAGCGCCGGTTGACGGAACAGCGCCTCCGCGCGCAGCACGGCACCATGCAGGGCGTCGCTTTGCGGGCTGTCAAAAACAAATCCGTTGCGTTGCAGCGGGTGGCGGAAGTCGTCGGCATCGGTGACCGTATCAGCCAGTCCGCCCGTACGGTGGACGATAGGCAAGGTGCCGTAGCGCAGGCTGTACATCTGGTTCAGGCCGCAGGGCTCGAAGCGGGAGGGCATGAGGAAGGCATCTGCGCCGGCCTCAATGTGATGGGATAGCCCTTCGTCAAAGGCGATGCGTGTCGCCATTTGCGCCGGATACGCCGCCGCTATCTCCAGCAGTTGCCGCTCGAAAGACTTGTCGCCACTGCCCAATACCACCACCTGCATGCCGCGGCGTAACAGATCAGGGAGAATATCCAGTACCATATCCGTTCCTTTCTGCTCCACCAGGCGGCTGATCATGCCGAGGAGGAATACCTCGGGATCGGGGTAGAGGCCGAGACTGCTCTGCAGTTGCGATTTGCACTGCGCCTTGCCGAACCGATCTTGTAGCGAATAATGCGCGGGCAGATAGGGATCCGCGCCGGGGTTCCAGTGGATGGCATCAATGCCATTGAGAATGCCCGACAGATGCCCGGATCGGGTTTGCAGCAGCCCATCCAGTCCCATACCGAAGGCGCTGCTCTGAATCTCCTCGGCATAGGTGGGGCTGACGGTGGTGATCTGGTCGCTATAAGCCAGACCCGCTTTCATAAAGGAAAAGGCCCCGTAGAGTTCGGTCCCGAGCCAGTGAAAATCCGCCGACGGCAAGTGCAGCGGTGCCATGGCGCCGGGCGCAAAGCGACCCTGATAGGCCAGATTATGGATGGTGAAGAGGGCGGCGGGTCGCGCTACGCCGATCCGCGCCTCCAGATCGAGCAAGTAGGGTATCAGTCCGGTTTGCCAGTCATTGGCATGGACGATATCCGGGCGCCAATTGAGCCCCGATACACGTCCCTGGGCGATTTCGACGGCCACCCGGTTGAGCAGGGCAAAGCGCCGGTCATTGTCCGGCCAGTCTTCGCCTTGCGCATCCTGGTAAGGACCGCCGTCACGCTCATAATAGGCAGGATAACGGAGGAAAAGCACCTGTGGTCGCTCTGCCAGCGACCACAGCTCGGCTGTTTCACCCGTATAGGGCACGTTGACGGCGCAGCACCAGCGCAGATCCGGCAGTGCCGGACGCCCATAGTAGGGCACCAACACGCGAACATCGACGCCCAGTTGCCCCAACGCCAGGGGCAAAGCCCCGCCGACATCCGCGAGGCCGCCGGTCTTGGAGTAGGGCACCATCTCCGAGAATACAAAAAGTGTTCGCAACATAGGGTGTGTGTTCTTCTGTGCAGAGCGTTGTTGCTAATATAACACAAAGGCGGTGCGCGGTTCACACATGCATGGGTTCAGCAGGTTTTGAATGATGTGCCGGTGTCGCCTATCATCGGCGGATGGAAAAGCCCATAACACCCGCAAAGGAGTGATCTGCATGGATTGGTGCGAGCGTTTTAAGGAGTTTCGGGACCGGAACCGTTGCGTAGTGTATTTCCCCAACTTGCACGAAGGCGAAGATGCCGAGGCCTATGGGATATTTCTTTCTCTGATGCGGGCGAAGATGGGGATCATGGTGCTGGCGCCAGATCGGGAAGAACGCTACGAACCCGTTTATCGTGATGCGCTGAAATACCATCTGCAGACCATCCGCCATAGTCGTTTGTTCACCAGCTTCGTGCCCATCAAAACGCGCGTCTATTTTGTGGAAACGGTGGAGCAGCGCGATGCTTTCTACGCTTGTGTGGATTTTTGTGTGCCTGGCGGTACCTTGGTAGGAGGTGCAGTGGATCTCGGCAAAGCCATTGCCGATGGTTGTCCCCTCATCCTCGGTCCGAAAATGCCGGATAATGTGGTACGTCAGGGCTTGTTGGCCGCTGGCGCTGCGGTATGGGCACAAGATAATGCGGAGATTATCGATCTGGCGAAGGCCTGGCTGAACGATCCGGCAGCGGCCAGGGCGGCAGCGGAGAAGGCAAAGGTGTGGTGGGGACAGCACGGGGCTTAGTACCTGCGTCCCTTCCCCGCGACGCAAAAAAGCCCCGAACCAGCAAGGTCCGGGGCTTTTTTGCGAGAGAAAATCAGCCCTGTTTCAGCGCCTTCAGGAAGATGGAGGCGAAGCGCACGGCGAACTTCAGCACGAACTGGGTGTCTTTGGCGAAGAAGATCTTCATCAGACCGAAGATACCGCCACCCTTGTTGTTCTCGTCCTTCATCTCGGTCCTGGTCTGCTCCAGCGCCTTCATCGCCTTGTTCACACCGCTGGCAAAGACTTCGTCGGAGGGGATCATGGGGACGACTTGCGTCATGACCATGTTCAGCTTGCCGACCAGGCCGGCCTTCTGCAGGTTACCCACCAGCGCGAAGACGTCAGGCAGCATGTCCATCAGGTGGGCATCATGCAGGCCCTGAACAATTTCCTTAATCCGTGCGTTGATGCTTTCCGCGTCGCCTTTTACAGCGCTGGTCGCAATTTGCGCGATTTCCAACCAGGCCATGGCGCCCTGGCCGACGACGCCGACGATGTGGCGGATGGTGCCGTCCTGCCAGAATTCGCCCATCATGTCTGCAGCGGTGCCAAAGGCGACACTGAGATCGCCGTGTGGCGTGATCAGTTCCTGCAGATGGATACCCTTGTCCTCCAGGGCTCTGGCGGCCGCCTGCAGGGAGGCTCCAACCGTTTCCGCCATGCCCAGCACGCCGCCGAGGCGGTCCGCCAGGCTGTTGGCGTCACCCTGCGCCAGCGCCTTGGCACGCATCGCGATTTTCAGCCACTTTTCGGCTTCTTCCGCGAGGTCATCCAGCTTTTCCGGCAGGTCCATGTCGCTGAGGATGTTGCGGACCGCGCCCACACCATCTTTACCCGCCTGAATAAAGAAGCCCGCGCTCGCGGCATAGCCGGCGAGGTGCTCCACCTGGTCCAGCAAGCCCTCCACCCGCTGAGCGAGATCTTCGGAGTTGCCCCGTGCCAGAGTCTTGACCCGCAGCGCGATGTGCATCCAACGGCTGCCACCGGCACCAATAGTGGCGAGCGTGCCGCTCATGTCCGCGCCTTCCAGCACTTCCGGTATGGTGTCGCGCAGGGTGCCGATGGCGATGTTCATCTGCCCACCGAGGATTTCCGCCATGTCGAGCATGCCGCTCAGGCGCGCCTGCAGGTTGGGGGCGTCACCCTGAATGAGGCGCTGGGCCCGCTTGGCCATCTGAATCCACTGGTCGGCCATTTCCTGAATTTCGTCGAGGCGATCCGGCAGGTCGAGCTGGCCGACCATGTTGCCGACGACGCCGACACCCTGCCGGGCGCTATCCATCCAGTACTGGATGCTTGCGGTGGCGCCATGAATTTTCTGCACCATGTCTTCCGGATTTTCGCCGATGATGGGGCATTTGAGCTCAGCACTGAGGGCGGAGAGGGAGCTGAAGAAGCCGGCGCGCTGCAGGTTGCCGAGTAGTTGCAGGACTTCCTTCAGGGTCTTGTCGAGTTCCGCATTTTGAACGTCGTTCAGCACGTTGCGCAGGCGATCCAGCGGCTCCTCACCGGAGTTGCCCTTAATGAAGATTAGCAGCGACTCCGAGACGCGCTGCAGTTGTTCCAGATACGGCTGCATGGTCTCCATGAGCTTGTCGGTATCGATGGCCCGCGGCAATTCGTTGAGGATGTCGCGCAGCATCTGCAGCAGGTTCTGCACCTGCAGGGCGGCGTCACCGACTTTACCGAGTCCTTCCCACTGGCGTTCATTGAGGGTGGTTACTGCTGCTGACGATACTGCATTCGCGTTGGCCATGATGCGCTGATCTCCCGCTGAAAATAATGTCGCGATAAGTGCTTTTGATTAAGATGGGTGAGACTTCCAGGACCTGCCCTGTTTATCACAAAGGGCCTCTCTTTCCTACCCGTGCCGGTCTGGCCTATGATCTTCCGGTATGTTCTGACAGGCTAATCATTATGCTTTATGGCAGTAAACGAGAAACATATCGACAAGTCTTTCTGGACAGTTGGCGGGCCTATCAGGAGGGCCGTCCGCTGGAAGGGGTGCAGACGCGGATTGTCGCTGTCATTCTCCGCCATCCGGAATATCATGCCCTGCTGAGCGATGCGCAGCACGGACTGGAACAGGATTTTCCGCCCGAGCAGGGACGGAGTAACCCCTATATGCACATGTCTCTGCATGTAGGGCTGGAGGAGATGTTGGCATTGGGACAGCCTGCAGGTATTGTGGAGCTCTTCGACAGCGCGCGCCGCAAGCTGGGTGAAACCGGCGCCGAACATCTTTTCGTGGATTGTCTGGGAGAGATGATGTGGCAGGCCCAACGCGCAGGACGTGCCCCGGAACTGGCGGGGTTGTTGTCTTGTGTACGCCATAGTCTGGGTTTACCGGAGATGGCGGGCTGAACGGCGGGCCAATCAAACATTACTCGGATGGAGAATAACAGCATGGTGGAGGGCGTAAATCAGGCAACGACGGGCGCGGAGCAGGTACATTGGCGTCTGGAAGATCTCTATGCCGGGGTGGATGATCCGCGGCTGGCGGAAGACATGCGCTGGGCGGATAGCGCAGCGACGCGCTTCGCCGAAGCCTATCGCCCCGGTCTGGGCGGGCTGAATGCCGCGCAGTTGGCGGCGGCTGTGGGCCAGTTGGAGGCTATCCGCCAACGTATTGCCCGGGTGGGTACCTTCCGCTATCTCAGTTACGTCACCCACGCCGATCAGCCCGCGTATGGCGCCGCCATGCAGGCCTACGAGGAGGCGGCCACGGCCATTCAGAATCAACTGATCTTCTTCGATATCGCCTGGAATGCCGTCGCGGAGAGCCGGGCAGAAAGCCTGCTGGCAGACCCCGCACTGGCGCATTGGGCGCATTTGCTGCGCAACTGGCGGAGGTATCGTGACCACCTGCGCAGCGAGAGTGAGGAGCAGATTCTGTCCGAAAAGCGGGTGACAGGGCGGGCGCTCTGGGAGCGGCTTTTTGATGAGACATTGACGGAAATGCGCTTTCCCCTGCGCGGCAAGCAGATGACCGAGCAGGAGGTGTTGACACTGTTGTCCGATCCCGACCGGGAATTGCGTCGGGATGCGGCCGAGTCCCTCAGCAAGGGGCTGGAAGGGCGCTTGCATACCCTCACCACCTGTTTCAACGCCATCCTCGCCGACAAGGCCCTGGATGACCGTCTGCGCCGCTATCCCCACTGGCTGAGTGACCGCAATCTGAGCAACGAAATCTCCGACAAAATGGTCGAGGCGCTGGAGCAAGCCGTGGTTGGACGCTACGCGCTGGTGGCCCGCTATTACCGGCTCAAGGCCAAATTATTGAACGTGTCGCCATTGATGGATTATGACCGTTATGCGCCTTTGCCAGGCGGCGAGCGGCGCTACGACTGGACGGAGTGTCAGCGTATCGTGCTGGCCGCGGTGACGGATTTTTCTCCGGAACTGGGGGTTATCGGCCAGCGCTTTTTCGATGAAGGCTGGATTGATGCCGCACTGGCGCCAGGCAAGCGGGGCGGGGCCTTCGCCCATCCGGCGACGCCGGATGTCCATCCCTATCTTATGGTCAACTATACCGGCACAGTGCGCGATGTGATGACGGTGGCCCACGAACTGGGACATGGTATCCACCAGTATCTCGCCCGCGAGCAGGGCCACATGAACGCGGATACCCCCCTGACCACGGCGGAGACGGCTTCTGTCTTTGGCGAGATGCTGACCTTCGAGCGACTGGTGCGCGAGGAGCGGGACCCCCAGCGACGGCTGGCCCTGCTCTGCGGCAAAATCGAGGATACCTTTGCCACGGTGTTCCGGCAGATGGCCATGCACCGCTTTGAAGTGGTCATGCATGGCGCCCGCCGCGCCGAGGGCGAACTGAGCAAGGATCGGCTGGGGGGG
>NZ_JAGDVS010000151.1 GCF_023255755.1 Acidithiobacillus sp.
TAAGAATATGGGCCAAATATCCAGTCGTAAAACCTACGCATATCTCGCCTCGGGTTGCGCAGTGCTGGTAGCGTCGCTCAGAGGTTGTGTAGCTTTATTGGGGGCAGGTGCCGGCGTGAGATGGGTGTCGGCTTGATGGGTAACAAAGTGCTCTACCTACCAAGGCAGAAATACGAAGGCTTCACTGGCAGTAAATATTACCGCTGCATAAATCACCAGGAGAAACTACCATGTTGGGTACGGTGCTATTGATCGTATTGATTATGCTGCTTCTTGGTGTGTTTCCGGCTTGGCCACACAGCAGAGGGTGGGGGTATGGTCCAAGTGGAGTTATTGGTTTGATACTGTTAATAGTATTTATTCTTCTTCTGCTCGGCAGAATATAATGTCGCTTTAATAGTGACACACAATGTGTTGCGTTATGGAGGTCTATGATGACATCTTTAATTCACGTAGTGCTGGTCTTGATAGTGGTTGGCGTGCTTCTCTGGCTCGTCAATAGCTATATACCTATGGCGTCTTCTATTAAGTCTATACTTAATGTGCTCGTGGTCATTATTGTGGTTTTATGGCTGCTCAGTGTTTTTGGGATTTTCAATCTTCCAGCCAGATAAATCAGGGCGCACCAACGCGGAAATTATGGCTATAAGCAAGGCTTCGGCCTCGCGGGTGGAGCCTGCCGCGCAAGTCATATGAGCGAAGGGCTGAGCTGGCTTTATCAACCGACCTAAAAATGGTCTTGTAGTGTCAGCAGCAGTATGGCAGTTGGTTACTTTGTTACGGCGGCTGGTAGTGTGATGCAGAGTTCAATACAGGAGACAGCCATGAACAAGGATCAGGTAAACGGTCGTATTAAAGAAGTTAAAGGCAAGTCAAAAGAAGTTCTTGGTAAGATTAGTGGCAGCAAAAAACAGGAGGTTGAGGGTAACGTAGAGAAAAACATAGGCAAGGCTCAGGCGGGGTTTGGTGACCTGAAGAATAAACTGCAGAAATAAGGCGGCGTGCCTACCGATCCGCCGCCTTATTATAAAGACCCCTCTTTAGTGGAGGAGGTGGGGTGATATCTCATGCTGACTTAGGAACAAAGGCCATACACCAACCATTTGGGCTGATGTTACCCGCCACCACCTTACAACTATGTGGAGCAATGAAGTTTGCACATACTGAACAACGATCCTTTCCTTTAGGTGTATCCTGATATTGCACCGATGTCTTGGTCATGGTTCCGGCATCTGCCACACCAGCTCCCATCATCGTCGTGGTAGCCACCGCTCCGACGACAACCGCAATGTTTTTTAGCGCATCGCGACGGGTAATCATCTTGTTCTTGTCCTTTTCACTCATGGTCTTCTCCTTAGGTTGTGCAATCAACCTTGGCATTGTAGCGCTTCTCATCGCTATAGCTAGCGATGAGACCCGCAGAGGAGGCTTGGCCAACCCGATTGGCGAGTACCAAAGGGCAGATCAATAGGTCTGCCCTTTTTTATTGCCCTGCTGCATCACAGGATCTCAGTACGTAAAATAGTGTCATCCCGATCCGGCCCGGTGGAGATAATCGCCAAGGGCCGTCCGGCTCGCTCTGCAATGGCCTCCAGATAGCGACGGGCCGCCTGGGGAAGGTCGTCCCAGTGCCGCACGCCTGCCGTGGATTCAGTCCATCCCGGGAAGCTTTCGTAGACTGGCTCACAGGCGGCAAGCGCCTCGGCGCCACCCGGCAGTTCCTCCTGAACCACCCCATTTACCCGGTAGCCGACAGCAACGCGAATCTCCGCGAGGCCATCCAGTACATCCAGCTTAGTGATGCACAGGCCCGTCACCCCATTAACCCGGCAGGCGGCCCGCAAAGCCACCGCATCAAACCAACCGCAACGCCGCGCCCGTCCGGTGGTTGCACCCACCTCCGCACCACGCTCAGCGAGGAAGACTCCCGTCTCATCAAAGAGCTCCGTAGGGAATGGTCCAGCCCCGACACGCGTGGTGTAGGCCTTGGTAATGCCCAGCACATAGCCCAGATCCGCTGGCCCTACCCCGCTTCCGGCGGAAGCGCCACCTGCCACCGTATTAGAGGAAGTCACAAAGGGGTACGTACCATGATCCACATCCAGCAGGGTACCCTGGGCGCCCTCGAAGAGAATCCGCGCCCCTTCCGCCTGCAAACGCGCCAGTCGTACGGAAACATCTACCACCATAGGTGCCAGACGCCCCGCAAGCCCCAGATACTGCTCCAGGATGGCATGGAAGTTTTCCGGTTCCTGCTTGAAATAGTGTTGGAGCACAAAGTTATGGTAATCCAGCGCCTCGCCAAGCTTGGCGGCAAAACGCTCGCGATGAAACAAGTCGGCAACACGCAAAGCGCGCCGCGCTACCTTATCCTCATAAGCGGGCCCAATGCCCCGACCGGTAGTGCCGATTTTTGCCGCACCCATCGCCCGCTCCCGCGCCAGGTCGAGACTCTTGTGGTAGGGCAGAATCAGCGGGCAGGCGTCGGAAATGAACAAGCGCTCATGGGCATCGGGCACCACCGGCTGCAGCTCATCCAGCTCGGAAAACAAGGCCAGCGGATCCAGCACCACACCGTTACCAATAAAGCAGGACACGCCAGCACGAAGAATACCCGAGGGAATCAGATGCAGAACAGTTTTCCGAGCGCCAATCACCAAGGTATGGCCAGCATTGTGTCCGCCCTGAAAGCGTACCACCGCCTGGCAGCGCTCGGTCAGCCAGTCGACAATTTTACCCTTACCCTCATCGCCCCATTGGGTACCGATGATCACAATGTTTGTATTCATAGCCACGAACGACTCCGCAAATGGGTCACTGGAAAATAAAAATTCACGAATCAAGCTGCCGCATCTTCCAGCCCGTCTGTTCTTTGATCAGGACAGCATCAAAACCCTGTGCCTGCAACGTCTGCTGGCCAGGCACCTCCTGACACAGCAAGTCCTGTAAAACCGCATAACCAGCCCGGCGATGTTCCTGTATCGACTGCCACAAAAGATCATCAGTACCAGCCGGAGCCCAAATCTGCCGCGCTCTCTCCGCCTCCGGGAATTCACGCAGCAACGGCTTGAGATCCAAACTGAAGCCCGTCGCCGCGCGCCGTCGGCCAAAAGCGGCACCAATATCATCGTAGCGACCACCACTGGCCAGCGCCTCACCACGCTGCGGACCAAACAGCGAAAACAGCAAGCCGGTATGATACCGATGCCCGTGAATCTCCGAGAGGTCACATTGAATCGCAAGATCAGAATAACGCGCGCGCAATGCCCCCCAGACGAAATGCAGTTCATCCAGGGCTATGCAAACCGCCGGGTGATGTCCGAGGCGCTGGCGAGCCTGCTCCAAGATATCGAATTCACCCTGTAAACGCGACAGGGCATCAAAATCTGCGCTCAGCTCTGTGCCGCAATGGTGCTCCCGCAGCCACGCCCGCATATCCGGCCACGCCTTGCGCTCGACATGCTGCAACAGGTCCGCACGTAGCGCACCTTCCAGACCCGCCGCGTCCGCCAATGCCTGGGAAATACCCACATGACCGATGTCCAGCAACAGATTCGGCACTGCACAGTGGATGAGGCTCTCTACCATCAGGGAAAGGACCTCCAGATCCCCCTCCGGCCCGTCCACTCCGAAGAGCTCGGCACCCATCTGAAAAGGGGCACGGCTCCCACCGAGCAAATCGGGCCGGGCGCGCAGCACGGTACCGGCATAGGCTAGACGTCGAACCTCCTTCGCAGAGGAAGTCTGGGCGTCTATACGGGCCATCTGCGGCGTCATATCCGAACGCAGACCCACCAACCGACCACTGTCCTGATCCAACAGTTTCCAGGTCTGTAAATCGAGGTCGGCGGCACTTCCGGTCAGCAAACTCTCCAGATGCTCCACCAGGGGTGGAATGACCTGGCGATAACCCCATTGTGCGTAAAGGTCGAGCAGGGTACGGCGACAGTGCTCCAGCGCGTCTGTACGTGCGGGGAGGACATCCTCAAAACCGCTGGGCAGCAACCAGGCTGGGTGAGTTTCAGGACGCGTCATTTACCTGTCGGCTCCAGCGAATGGCGAAAATATTTGAAGAATGGCGAACCCGGGCTGAGTACCAGAACATCTTTGTCACCCAGACTGTGACGGTATGCTTCCAGACTGCGATAAAAAGAGAAAAACGCCGGATCTTTGCCATATGCTGCACCGTAGATAGACGCCGCCTCGGCATCACCCTGCCCTTTCAGCCCTTCTTGCTGCCGGTAGGCATCCGCCATGATCTGGGTCTGTTCCTTATCCGCGCTAGCGCGGATTTTGGCGGCATCGGCGGCACCTCGTGAGCGATAGTCATTAGCCTCCTGCGTACGCCCAGCCTCCATCCGTTTGTAGACGGCCTGCAGCACCTCCGGGGGCAAACCCACCTGCAGAATGCGCACATCGACCAGATGCACACCAAGAGATTGAAGGCGCTGATTGGCATCCACAAGCACCGGATCAATCATCTCCTTACGGTTACCCTGTATCACCGACTCCAGGGTCATTTTACCGACCCCACCCCGCAAAGATGACCGCACAATATCACCGATCTGGCTCTGTGCAGTCGCATCGTTATGCAAGCGGGTGTAAAAAACCAGTGGATTGACCACTTGCCATTCTGCAAAAAAGTCGATGAGCACGGGTTTCTTATCGATGGTCAAAAACGGTTCGGGCTGCGTGCTATAGCTCGACAAGCGGTTATCAATGAAAGCCACGTTCTGCATGAGAGGCCATTTCATATGCAGCCCCGGAGTTTCCACCACCCGTACCGTTTTACCAAATTGTAATACCACAGCAGTCCGGGTCATAGGCACAGAATAAAAGCTTCCTGAAGCCAGCAGTACCAAAGCCAATACCGCGATAATCAAACTCCAGGCCCAGTTCTTCATGAGTTCGCCCCCGACACCGGGACGGCTAAAGCTGCCGGGTTAGTCGCCGGTGCTACCGGCGGAGCTACGGACATGGCGGGCGCCGTGACTGCCGCAGAACTCGTCAAACTAGTGACCGCTGCGGGAATCCTGGCGGGCATGTGGAGATAAATCACGGGCTGTCCCTTGCTCTCAATAATCACTTTCTGGGTATGGCTCAGAATATCCTGCATGGTGCGTAAGTACATGCGCTCACTCACCACCTTCGGATTTTTCTGGTAGGCCTGGAGGATGTCAGTGAAGCGTGCGCTATCCCCCTTGGCGCGATCAACCACCTGCTGTTTATAGCCCTCGGCATTCATCACCATGGCGGCAGCTTCTCCCTTGGCTTTGGGAATCACCGAGCTCGCATAGGCTTGCGCTTCATTGCGCGCCCGTTCCATGTCCTCACGCGCAGCCGTCACCTCCGTAAACGCTGGCTGGACCACCTTTGGAGGACTCACCTCCAACAGTTGGACCGTATCAACGCTAACACCCACGTGGTAACGACTCAGCAGGTTTTGGGTGATCCGCTGCGCCTGCTGCTCAATGGTACCCTTACCAGACGTGAGCAGATCGTCAATTTTGCTGCGCCCCACCAACTCGCGCATAGCGGATTCCGCACAATAGGAAATCAATTGCTCCGGATTCGTGGTGGCAAACAGATAATGACTGGCATTGGTAATTCGATACTGCACGGCAAAACGGACGTCCACCACGTTCCCGTCTGCAGTCAGCATCATACCGGGATTCAGTGAATCAGCGGCACCACTATAGCCCAAAACCAGACGACGACTCTGCGCTACTTTGGGCAGATACACACGCTCAAAAGGGAAAGGGAGCCGATAGTGTAAACCGGGCTGGCTGATGCCAACCTCTTTGCCGAAACGCAGCACCACACCCTCTTCATCTGGCCCCACGACATAAATGCCAGAGGCAATCCAGAACAGGATCAGCACCGCAATCACAACAAAAGGTATAAAGTTCAACCACTTGCGATCCATCTTCGGCCCGCCGCTGCGACCACCGCCGGAGCCAAAAATACCACCCAGTTTTTTTAACTCCTGGGTGATTTTCTGGATATCAAAAACCGGCTTTTGCGCATTGGGACGGCGTCCCCAAGGGTTGTTATCGTTTTTGTTTCCGTTTCCGCCCGGATCACTCCACGGCATACCGCTCTCCTTCCTCAGCCTTCAGCCGGTATTGTAGGGGGCGCATCCATCGCCTGACAACCGCTATTGCGCATTTGCGCACGCAAGCGCCGCCAGGTGAGATCATCAATATCAAAAATCAGATGTGCCATACCTTGATCATCAAAACTTTCCTCAACAATACTGGCCATGCGGTGTAATCGGGCACGCAAGGCACCCTCTTCAGGTGTCAATGTTAACTCAGCACGCAGCATGGATCTCCCTACACGCTGCGTCATCGCCTGAAGCAACTCGGGTATACCCGCACCCGAGTAGGCGCTGACGCGCACCGCCGCCAGGCTGCCGGAGCCTTCATACACATTCCCCGGTACGTCTCCTGTCAGATCCACCTTGTTCAGTACCAGCAGGCGGGGGATTTCATCTGCACCAATTTCTTTCAAAACCGCGTCCACCGCGGCAATCTGGGCATCACGATCGGGAGCGCTCCCGTCTACTATGTGAAGGAGTAGCTGCGCCTGGTTCACCTCTTCCAAAGTCGCACGAAAAGCGGCAATCAAATCCGTCGGTAAATCACGCAAAAAACCGACAGTATCGGCCAGGAGAATGGCTTCGTGCCCCGCTACCTGCAACCGCCGTATGGCCGGATCGAGTGTCGCAAAAAGGCGATCCGCAGCGTAACTGGAACTTTCCGTGAGGGCGTTGAAAAGGGAGGATTTACCGGCGTTGGTATAACCGACCAGGGCAACCGTCGGCAGGGGTGCCCGCTCCCGCCGTTGTGTTGCCCGATGCGCTGCCACCTTGACCAGACGTCCGCGCAGAGAAAGAATACGCTCGCCGATGAGGCGACGGTCTGTTTCCAGCTGGGTTTCACCCGGCCCCCTCAACCCGATGCCGCCGCGCTGGCGTTCCAGATGAGTCCAACCACGGATGAGACGTGTCCGCAAACGCGTCAGTTGCGCGAGCTCCACCTGCAATTTGCCTTCATGGGTGCGCGCTCGCCGCGCAAAAATATCGAGGATAAGACCTACCCGGTCGATGACCCGGCATTGGAGGGTCCGCTCCAGATTGCGCTCCTGCACCGGGCTCAAAATCCGGTCGAAAAGAACGAGATCCACAGACAATTCTGAGACCCGCTCCGCAAGCTCCGCCACCTTGCCACGCCCCAGAAAAGTCGCCGGATCAGGACGACTGCGCTGAACGGAAAGTAGTTCTAATACGTCCGCACCACTATCCGTGGCCAGATGAAAAAACTCTGCCCCATCGTCGGGATCCGCCTCACCATGTAATACAACATGGACGAGGAGAACCCTCTCCTGGGGCGCGGCCACAGCAACAGCGGTATTCGCCAGAATCAGGCCTCTTCTTCAGTACTGCCCTCACCTTCAGCTTCCGGCAAGGGCAAACGCACATCGCGACCAGGAACCACCGTAGAAATAGCGTGCTTATAAATCATCTGACTCACATTATTGCGAAGCAATACAACGAACTGGTCAAAGGACTCCACAAAGCCTTGCAGCTTGATACCATTCACCAGATAGATGGCGACAGGAACGTGCTCTTTACGCAACAGATTGAGAAAAGGATCCTGAAGGATCTGTCCTTTTTGTTGTCCGGCCATTTTTTATCTCCTTAGACTATAACTTCATGGCGCTTTTAGGGTAGTGAAAAAGCCTGCGGGACTCCTTGCACTGCAAGGCAGTTAGACTAACTCAAAAGCAAACCGAATGCCATGCTTGTGCAGCCTCGATACGCTACGTCGGCTTGGGGTTGGGCAGCCATCAACCTTTGTTATGAATTGACCTGTAGCACGCTTCCCATTACGTTAGATGCAAAGCCAGCCGTGAAAAGTGATCCCGGGCCATTCCGCTCCATTAACCTAAAGCGGAAGACCGCGACAGGGATTTTTCCCAGGCAGCCCCCCAGAGACCCTCAGCTTCAGCGGACGACCCGGTGGTCGTCGCCCCTGAACATGAACAAGGAGACGGAACCGTGGAAAAGACGACCATCAACGACAAGGCGCTCCGTGCCCGCGTTAAACTGCTCGGCAACCTGCTGGGCGAAGTCCTGCGCGAGCAAGCCGGATCCCGTGTATTCAACGCGGTAGAACAGCTTCGCCAGGGATACATTCGCCTACACAAGCGGGAGGATGTTCGTCTCCGTGAGCGGCTCGCCCGCTTTATCGATGCCCTCCCCCAAGACGATCTGGTTCTGGTCATCCGCGCGTTTAACACTTACTTTAGTTTGGTCAATATCGCCGAAGAAGAGTTCCAGCACCTACACCGCCGCCGCCTGCTCCAAAAAAGAGACGCGTTGTGGACTGGCTCCTTCGAGGAAACCTTCCGCGAATTGCAAAGACAGGGTATTAACCCTGGACAGATACAATTCCTCCTGGATCAGATTCGCTACTTGCCGGTATTCACAGCACACCCCACGGAGTCCAAGCGACGGACCGTCCTCCATGGCCTACGCCGCATTTTTGTGACCAGTAAAATGCTCGACGACCCCACCCTCAATGACGAGGAAGAACAGGAAGTGATTGACAACCTGCGGGCGCAAATCCAGATTCTCTGGGAAACCGAAGAGGTGCGCGCCAACAAACCGCAAGTACAGGACGAAGTTGAAAACGGTCTGTTTTACTTCCGGGATAGCCTTTTTGAGGCGGTACCGCGCACCTATCGGGCAGCACGCCGGGCCGCACGCCGAGTTTTTGCGAATGATGATATCGATATCCCTGCCTTCATCCGCTTTGGTTCCTGGATCGGGGGAGACCGGGACGGCAACCCTAATGTCACCGCGGCCATTACCGGTTGGGCCTTGCGTACCCAGAGCATTGAAGTATTGAGAGAATACCAGCAGCGTCTGAGCGACCTCTACCAGTTGCTTGGGCACTCCAGCCGCTTCTGCGCCATCTCTCCCGTTTTACTCGCCTCACTGGAGCGAGATGCAGACGATTTCCCGGAACTTGCTGAGTGGGTAGACCAGCGTTTTCCCAGTGAACCCTATCGCCGTAAACTGCGTTACATGATGACCCGCCTCGACTTGCGTCTGCGCCAATTAGAAAACGGCCAGGTCATGAATGAGTCCGCCGGCCCTGCCTATGCCGCCGCGGAGGACTTCCTCGATGATCTCTTGCTGGTGCGCGACTCGCTGCGTGGTCACAACGATGAGTATATCGCCGACAACGAGGTTCAGGAGATCATCTGGCTGGTCCAAACCTTTGGCTTCCACTTGGCCAATTTGGATATTCGTCAAGAATCCGCCGTACATTCCCGTACCATCGCCGAGCTTTTCGCCGGGATACCCGGCTTTGCCAACTACCTGGAACTCCCCGAAGAAGCGCGCCTGCTGGCTCTGTCCGATGCATTGCGTCGTCCCGGCCCACGAGTGGAACAGCAACCTGATCTGTCCCCGATGGCTGCGGAAACCTGCGCCATGTTCCGCTGTATCGCGCAATTACGGCGTGAAGTCAGTGCCTCTGGTTTTGGCAACTACGTGATCTCCATGACCCACGAAGCGAGCCACATCATGGAGGTGCTGGTACTCGCCAAAGAATTCGGCCTGGCGGGTTGGTCGCGACAGGGGCTCTACAGCGAGATTGCCATAACCCCACTTTTTGAGACAATTCATGATCTCGAGCGTATGGACACGGTGATGTCCACCCTGCTGGACAATCCGGTTTATACCGAAATCCTCCGCAGTCAGGACGACACTCAGGAGGTCATGCTGGGATATTCGGACTCCTGCAAGGATGGCGGCATCCTCGCTTCCAGTTGGTCCCTGTATCAGGCGCAAATACGGCTGGCTGCCCTGGCAGACAAGCGACGGATTCAGGTGCGCGTCTTCCACGGCCGCGGCGGCAGCGTGGGGCGCGGTGGCGGCCCCACCTACGAAGCCATTCTGGCTCAGCCGCCGGATACGGTACGCGGTCAAATCAAGATTACCGAGCAGGGCGAGGTGCTTTCCTTTAAATATGCCAATCTGGAGACGGCCGTTTATGAACTGACCGTGGGCACGGCAGGCCTCATCAAGGCGAGCATGGGTCTGGTCCGGTCCGTATCTAGTGATAAACCGGACCACCTGCGGATTATGGCAGAACTGACCCGCACCGGAGAGGCGGTTTACCGCGACCTGACCGAAAACACGCCGGGCTTCATGGATTATTTCTACGAGGCCACCCCGCTTAACGAAATTGCCCACATGAATATCGGATCGCGGCCCTCCCATCGCCAGCGCGGGGACCGTTCCATGTCTTCTATCCGCGCTATCCCATGGATTTTTGCCTGGGCCCAATCGCGGCATGTTCTGCCGGCCTGGTACGGGCTGGGTTCGGCGCTCGCCCAGTGGCGTGGGGACAAGCCGGAGCGCTTGCAGGCTTTACGGGACATGTACCGACAGTGGCCATTCTTTCGGGCGCTCATGGGCAACATCGCCATGGCCATGGCCAAAACGGATATGGCTATCGCCGGCGAATATGCCGGTTTACCCAAAGATCAGGAGCTCGCCGCCGGAATATATCAGAAAATTCGCGCCGAATTTGAGCGCAGCCTGGCCGAGATGCTCGTCATGACCGGATTAGAGCAACTGCTCGCCGACAATCCGACCCTGGCATTTTCCCTGCAACGGCGCAATGTGTACATGGAGCCACTCAACCATATTCAGCTCGCCTTGCTGCGTCGTTATCGCAACGATGATGCACCGCCTGAGTTCCGCGAGATATGGCTGGACCCCCTGTTGCGCACCATCAATGCTATTTCTGCCGGACAACGCAACACCGGGTAAGGAGGAAAGTGCGTGTCTCTGCCAGAATTAATTCTCGCGTCCACCAGTCCTTACCGCCAGGAATTATTGCAACGCCTGCAACTCTCGTTCCGCGTGGAGGCTTCGGCGGTCGATGAAACCCCTTTACCGGGCGAGGCGCCAGAGGCTCTCGTCTGTCGGCTCGCAGAGGCCAAGGCGCAAGCCGTGGCGCGCCGCAATCCCCAGGCAGCGGTCATCGGCGCCGACCAGATGGCGGTCTGCGGTACCCGCATTCTCGGCAAACCGGGGAATGCCGAACGGGCCGTGGAACAACTGGAGTGGATGCAGGGTCAGACCGTCGAATTTCTCAACGGCATTGCCATTGTCGCCGCATCCGGCACAGAAATACTCCTGGTACCCTATCGGATCGTCCTACGCCCACTGACAAGGATGGAGATTGAGCGCTATGTGGAGCGAGACCAGCCACTGGATTGCGCCGGAAGTTTCCGCTCCGAGGGACTAGGCATCAGTCTGGTGGAGCGCATGGAAGGAGAAGACCCCCACGCACTGATGGGATTGCCGCTGATCGCTCTCTGCCGGGCATTGCGCAAACTCGGCTACCCGCTACCATAACCCCATGAAAGGATGTTAAAAAGGGGCATTGCAGTGATGCCCCTCCGATTGCGCAAAGCAACTGGCTTAGCCCCAGCTATCTCCGCCGTCATCCAGTCCGAAGTCGTCATTGGACGCCAACTGGTCGTTGCCCCAGGAGCCGTCCGTCAAACCCAGATCATTGTTGCTGCTATCACTGGCGGCATTACCCGATTCATTGCCGTGTCCAAACAAACTTCCGGCCAGTGCTTGCCCGGCTGCCAGTCCGGCGCCCACACCAACACCAGTGGCAATACCGGAGGCCAGACTGGACCCCAGCCCACCCCCCTGCTGCGGCATGCCGCCCATGGCTCCGCCGGGATTCATGGGACCATTGGGACCATAACCGTTCATGCCCCCGAAAGGCCCGGAAGGCTGCCCGCGGTACATCATGCCCACCTGCCGGCGGCGGCGCAAAAACATGGATATTAGCGCAATGAGCGCAACAAGACCCAGGAAAAACGCCAGCACTGTACCCCAGTGACTTTCTTTGCTGACTTTACCGACCGGTTTATTCACATGACTCTGCAATGACTTCTTAAAAGAGGTCAGCACCTGCGGTTTCACAAAGGGCATGCCGGGTGCAAGTTGCTCGGATTTCTGCAAGGCCGCTGCCGCCCCGGCCCAGTTACCCTGCCGCGCCAAAATACGCGCTTCCAGATACTGCGCTTCTGCAGATTGCGGATGAGCAACCAATACTTCCTGCATCATGCTTTGCGCCTGATCCAGGCGACCAGCCTGCACAGCCTGCGTGACTTGCGCTACACTGGGCTCAGCCCACGCTGCCGGTGCAGCCAACATCAAGGCAATGGCGATGGTTCCAAAAATTTTTAACTGCATACGCTCCTCCAACTAAAATGTTGTGCTTTGAATATGCGGTGAAACCTCTGTCTAAATCAAGAGGCTTCACACACCGTGTTCAGCAGGCAACTTTGACCGCGTTACCCTGCCGCTGGTTCCCTGCAGTTGCATGAGAAAAATGCCGACAAGGTTTGACAGCAGGCAATATTATCGCCATTATACTGACCGGTCGGTATAGGCTCGTGAGAGGTGTTGTTGTGCAAAAACCATTGCCAAGACCCATTGCTGCGGCGCTGGCGACCGTGCTGGCGGGGAGCCTGGCGGCCTGTAGCTTTGAGCCGCCGCTGCGTGTTCCCCAGGCGCCGCCGGACAAAACACCCTATACGGCTGGTGCGAGCATCAAACAAACGGTGGCGCCCGGTGGTCCTGCTGGCCACGCTCAGGAGATTGAGTACGGCAAAGAACTGCATGAGGAGTGGTGGAAACTCTTTCACTCAAAAGTGCTCGACAAGTTAATCGCCGCGGGCCTGAAAAACAGTCCGACCATCGCTCAGGCTCAGGCACAGTTGAAACAGGCTCAGGCCACCGCGCGCGTGAATTCCAGTATTTTCTACCCGCAGATAACGGGCAATCTCCAGGCTAATCGGAGCAAGTCCAGTTCAGCGGCCTTTGGGGGAAGCGGCGGCTTTCACTACTCTCTGATCACCGGAAGCGTCGGCGTTTCCTACTACCCGGATATTTTCGGCGTTAATCGTCTGGTCTACCGCAACAGTGAAGCCTTGGTGAAGTATCAACAGTGGGAACTGGAAGCAGCGCGACTGACCCTGACCGGCAATATCGTCACCACCGCTATCAGTGAGGCGGCAACGGAAGGTCAGGTCCGCGCCACCATGGCCATCGTCGCCCAGGAAAAAAAGCTTCTGGAGCTTACGGAGAACCAGTACCGGGCAGGAGCCATCGGCTATGTCAGCGTGGTGAACCAGCGCAGTCAGCTGGCGACCGAAATGGCGACCTTGCCAGCGCTGGAGCAGCAACTCGCCGTCTATCGTCATGAGCTCGCCATTTTGGTGGGAGACTTTCCTGCGAACGCCAGACGCCAACTCTTTACCCTCGAAGCGTTGCAACTCCCGGAGAAGTTACCGGTAAGCCTCCCCTCGCAATTATTGAAGCAGCGTCCGGATATTCGCGCTGCTCTCGCGCAGATGCGGGCGGCGAATGCGGTCATCGGTGAGGCACGGGCGCAGTTTTATCCTACCGTCCAACTCAGCGCCGCATTCGGCGCCACAGCGAGTCACCCGGGGCTGTTTTTTAACCCTGCCAGCAGCATTTGGAGTCTGGTGGGCGCCATGTCGCAACCGATCTTTGAAGGCGGCAAGCTGGAGGCACAGAAGGCCGAAGCGCACGCCGCTTATGACGTAGTGTATGCCGCTTACAGAAGCACAGTGCTCAGCGCCTTTGATCAGGTAGCGAATGCCCTGCGCGCGGTGGAGCATGATGCACAGACTCTTGCGGCGCAGCGAGAGGCGCTCCAGGCAGCCGCGCAGGCATTGCAACTGGCCCAGGCGAGTTACCGGGCGGGAGCCTCTGATTATCTCACCCTGCTGACCTCCGAAGTACAGTATGACAACGCCCGGATTGCTGAAATCAGGGCTGAGTCGCAGCGCTATCAGGATACTGCAGCTCTGCTCGTCGCTCTGGGTGGTGGCTGGTGGAACAAAACGGGACCTCAGGCACCCACTACCAGCGCCCCACAAAACTCCCATTCAGATGCCGGCACATTGCCGGTAACGCCGGCTAACCCATGAGCCATTATACATTCAGCACAGCCATCCGCCGTGGAGACTGGTCATGAAAAAAGCGTTTATTGTTGTAATCATCCTCCTGATCATTGTTTTTGGTGGTATTTTTGGCTTCAAGGCCTTCGTCAACAAGAAGATTTCCGAGGCTATGGCGCACCTGCCAAAACCCGTCGTGACCGTCAGCGCCACAGCGGCCAAGATAGAACTTTGGCATCCCCGCCTGCAGGCCGTAGCTTCTCTGGCGGCTGTGCAAGGG
This sequence comes from Acidithiobacillus sp., assembly GCF_023255755.1. Lineage (GTDB taxonomy): Bacteria > Pseudomonadota > Gammaproteobacteria > Acidithiobacillales > Acidithiobacillaceae > Acidithiobacillus. Next base: position 14,318 of record NZ_JAGDVS010000151.1, read on the forward strand.
GTGGATATCACCCCGCAGATAGCCGGTAATGTGACCGCCATTCATTTTCATTCTGGTCAATATGTCCGGGCAGGCACCGTGCTGGTGCAGATTGACGACAGCAACCAGCTTGCTCAGCTGGCGAGCGATGAAGCACAACTTCGTCTGGCACAGATCAATCTACACCGGACCCGCGAACTGATTACCACCAAAGCCGCCAGCCAATCGCAGCTGGATTCCGCTGTGGCCACGTATCAAAGTAGTGTGGCTACGCTTAAAGACATTCATGCGACCCTGAATAAGTTGGCCATCCGCGCGCCCTTCAGCGGTTATCTGGGCATCCGCCAGGTGAATATCGGGCAATATCTCACACCCGGTACCAAGATTGTCGACCTGCAATCCTGGGATCCGCTGCATGCGAATTTCACCCTGCCGCAAAGTGAGCTACAGGACATTCATGTGGATACACCGGTGCAAATGGAGACTGATGCGCTCCCCGGTCAGATTTTTGGCGGGAAAGTCACCGCGTTGGGGGCTTCGGTGAATAGTACGACGCGACAAATTGATGTGCAGGCCACCATTGCCAATCCGAAAAGTGTATTGCGCCCCGGACTTTTTGGCGAACTCACGGTAGTCCGCGATGTCGAGGAAAAGGTGTTGACGGTGCCCGTCTCCGCTCTTTCATATAACACCTTCGGTGATTATGTGTATGTGATCGAAAAGAATACTCAGGATGGCAAGACCGTGGAAGTCGCCCGTCAACAAATCATCAAGCCTGGCAAGGAGCGCAACGGACAAGTGAGTATCGTCTCTGGCCTTAAAGCGGGCGATATGGTCATCACTGCCGGGCAGGTAAAACTGGTGGACGGTAGTCTCGTCAAGATCAGCGACGCGAAAGAAGCGTGAGGCGCAGAACATGACTTTTACCGATATTTTTGTTCGCCGCCCGGTACTGGCCACCGCCCTTAGCCTCATCATTTTTCTGCTGGGTTTGCATGCCTATTCGATAATGACTGTCCGCGAGTATCCGGCTCTCGTTAACACGGTCGTCACCGTAACCACCGCGTATCCCGGAGCCAGCCCGAATATCGTACAAGGCTTCATCACCTCGCGCTTGGAAAAAGTGATTGCCAGCGCACCGGATATAAACTACATGACCTCCAACAGTTCGGAGGGTAGTTCGACCATTACCGTGTACATGAAGCTGAATTACAGCCCCAGTGCGGCGGTCGCCAACATTCAATCGAAAGTGCAACAGGTGACGGATCAGTTGCCGACGGGTAGTCAATTACCGGTTATCAACGTAACGGTCGGTGACACGACGGACCTGATGTATGTCGCCTTCTACAGCAAAGAACTCAGTCAGCAGCAAATTACCGACTTCCTGCTGCGTGTAGCACAGCCGCGACTGGCCTCGGTACATGGCGTAGGCCAGGCACAGATACTGCCGCCGGGCGCTGGCAACGGGAATACCTATGCGATGCGGGTGTGGTTGAATCCACAGAAGATGGCGGCATTGGGCATTACCGCCGCGCAGGTTTCACAAGCGTTAATCGCGAACGATTTTATCTCCGCAGTCGGACAAACGCGGGGGAAGACGGTACAAAACACCATTGTCGCGACCACTAATCTGCATAATGTGGATGAATTCCGCAATCTGGTTCTGCGTCAGTCTGGTAACACCCTCATCCGGCTCAAAGATGTGGCCACAGTAGAACTCGGTGCACAGGATTACACCTCTCAGGCCTTTTTTGATGGTAAACCGGCAGCATTCATCGGTATTCAGGAGTCGCCTTCGGCCAACTCTCTGGATGTAGCTTCTGGGGTAAAAACATCGCTGGCCCAGTTGTCAAAAAGCCTGCCGCCCGGCATGAACATGGCGATTCCTTATGACGCCAGCACCTTCATCAAGGCCTCTATCGACGAAGTCGTCCTAACCATTGGAATTACGCTTGCAGTGGTGGTGCTGGTAATTTTCCTCTTCATGGGTTCATTCCGTGCGGTGCTCATACCCGCGATCGCCATCCCGCTGTCCATCGTGGGCGCAGGTCTGATCACCTGGTCTATGGGCTTCACCATCAACCTGCTGACCCTGTTGGCAGTGGTTTTGGCCATCGGGCTGGTAGTAGACGATGCCATTATCGTTGTTGAAAATGTGCTCCGGCATATGGATGAAGGAAAAACGCCTTTTGAAGCGGCTTTAATGACTGGGCGGGAGCTGGGAGGGCCGATCATCGTCATGTCCACCACGCTCGTCGCCGTATTCGCCCCCATCGGATTTATGGGGGGGCTGACGGGGAGTCTGTTTGGTGAATTCGCGTTTACGCTGGTGGCTGCGGTTTTAATATCCATGATCGTAGCATTGACGTTATCACCGATGCTCTCCAGCAAGATATTGCGCCCGACAAGGGAACATGGCTTTGATCACTTTATCGAGCAGCGCTTCACTGCTCTGCGTAATTTCTACGACCATATCTTGGGTGGCACACTGAATTATGTGCCAGTCACCATGCTCTTTGCCGCGGTAGTGTTTGGGAGTATCTACTTTCTGTTTAGCACCTCGAAATCAGAATTAGCGCCAGCGGAAGATCAGGGCATTATTTTTAATGCGGGCACGGGCAGCCCGACCATTACACCGGATCAACTGGCCCATTATGGAAAACAGATTCTGAAGGTGTTGGATAAATATCCCGAGAAAAAGGCAACCTTCATGGTCACAGGTATTTCGGTAGGTAGCGGCGGCGGCTCCAACAGCCTGTTCGCCGGCATGCGCCTGACAAACTGGAATAAGCGTTCCACGACGGCGATGCAGTTGCAACCGCAAATCCAGCAGGCCCTGCAAAGCGTCCCAGGACTCCAGGTAGCCTCATTTTTACGGCCGTCCCTCCCCGGTTCGGCGGGCGGTCTGCCGGTACAATTTGTGCTGCAAAGCCCGGGCAGCTATGGCAAAATCGATCAGGTGGCTGACCAGGTGATCGCAGCGGCCTATAAAAGTGGATTGTTTTTCTATGTGACCAAGGATTTGCGTATTGATAATCCTGAGGTCGTGTTGAAGATCAATCGTAATATGGCCGCCAACCTTGGCCTGACCATGGCGGAGATCGCCCAGGACTTGCAGCCCCTCTTAGGCGGCAACTACGTCAATCGCTTCGATATGGAAGGCCGCAGCTATAAGGTCATTCCCCAGGTACCGGACCACTTCCGCCTCGATCCGGCAGCCTTGAAGCAATATTACATCGCGACCGGCAGCGGTCAGATGGTGCCCTTATCTACAGTGGTTTCTATAGAGACCAAGGTGGAGCCGCAATTCTTGCCGCAGTTCCAGCAGCTCAACTCGGCAACCATCGAGGCAGTGCCCAAACCGGGCGTTACCATGGGCGAGTCTTTGAGCTTCTTTAAGACTGCGGCAGAAAAGGTCATGCCCAAGGATTTTTCTCTGAACTATGCGAGCCAATCCCGCCAATACATACAAGAGACGGGTGGGCTGCTGACCACCTTTGCATTGGCCATCATCCTGATCTACTTGCTACTGGCGGCACAATTTGAGAGTTTCCGCGATCCGCTGATCGTGCTGATTACCGTACCCATGTCCATTAGTGGGGCGTTGATTTTCATCAGCTTGGGTCTGGCTTCTATCAATATCTATACGGAAGTGGGGTTGATCACGCTGATTGGCCTGATCGCCAAGCAGGGTATTCTTATCGTGCAGTTCGCCAACGAGATCCAGAAGAAAGAAGGACTCAACAAGCGTGAAGCAGTGCAGAAGGCGTCGAGCATTCGTTTGCGTCCCATCCTCATGACTACGGGGGCAATGGTACTGGGGGTTCTGCCCTTGCTGGTAGCGGGCGGACCCGGCGCGGTCAGTCGCTTCCAGATGGGCCTGGTGATCTTTACAGGCTTGGGTATTGGCGCCTTCTTTTCGCTCTTCGTGGTGCCGGCCATGTATATGGTGCTCGCCAAGGATTTACGCGAGTCCCGGAACGCCCAGGAAGCCTGACGGGAGACTGCTGCTCTGCTCGACGGATATGGCCGGGACGCTTATCGGGGTCCCGGCTTTTTTAGCTTGACAAGACGGAAGGTGGCCAGAAGAATATCAGTGAACATTCTCGCTGGTCTTTTTTGAGAAACATCCGATTTGCCGCCCTCTGCTGGGTTGGCCTGCTCGCTGTTCGCACACAGGTAAATTTTTCATGGGTCATGAATTCTTCCCGAGCATTGAGACCTTAGCAAAGAGGTCCTGGTGACTGCACAACGCATTGATGGCAAAGCCATAGCTAAAAAAATACAGGCGGATGTCACCCATCGCAGTCAGGCTTTTCTCCAGCGTTATGGACGCTCCCCTGGTCTTGCGGTAGTACTGGTCGGGGCCGATCCTGCGTCTCAGGTCTATGTGCAGAAAAAGCGGGATACCTGTGCTTCAGTGGGCATCCGCTCTTTTTCTGCCAATCTTCCTGCAGACAGCACGCCACAACAACTTCTGTCTCATATTACCGAACTAAACGCTAATAATGCCGTGGATGGCATCCTGGTACAGTTGCCCCTTCCGTCGCACTTTGATCCTGAAGAAATCATTGAGGCCATTGCCGTCGAAAAGGATGTCGATGGTTTTCACCCCTATAATGTAGGCCGCCTTGCGCTGCGCGCGCCACTGCTGCGCTCCTGTACGCCCGCCGGTATCATGACCTTGCTTCAGGAAACCGGCATAAAGGTCAGGGGGAAAGAAGCGGTGATTGTCGGCGCATCCAATATTGTCGGGCGGCCCATGGCGCTGGAACTCCTCCTGGCCGGGGCGACGGTGACCGTCTGCCACCGCTTCACCCGCGATCTCGCAGCCCATGTGGGACGCGCCGAACTGCTCGTCGCGGCGGCAGGTAAACCGGGACTGATACCCGGCGAGTGGATTCGTGAGGGAGCAGTGGTCATTGATGTAGGAATTAACCGTCTTCCGGATGGGCGTCTCACCGGCGATGTGGACTTTGCTGGTGCGGAGCAACGTGCGGCGTGGATCACTCCGGTCCCCGGTGGGGTCGGACCCATGACGGTAGTCACACTCTTGCAGAACACCCTGATTGCGGCAGAGCAACGCATGGGGATAAGCACGTGACTGAGACACCTGCCCAGCAAAAATCTGATGCGGCGCCCCCTCTGGACAATCCCGATCTCTATTTCAACCGCGATCTCAGCATCCTCGAATTTAACCGGCGGGTACTCGCACTGGCAGATGATCCACACGTGCCACTGCTGGAGCGTTTACGTTATCTGACCATTGTTTCCAACAATCTGGACGAATTTTTTGAAGTCCGCATGGCAGGGCTTCTGCAGCGGCGCAAATTCGGCGCTGGCCCCTCGGGGCCGGATATGCTCGGACCTAATCTCGAAATTGAAGCAGTGGCCAGAATGGCCCACGAAATTATCTCTGCACAGTATCGCTGCCTGAACCAACGACTGCTACCCGCCCTGGCCAAAGAGAATGTCCGTCTGTTGCGCCGACGCGAGTGGCGGGCAGCGCAAAGACGCTGGATCAGCAGTTATTTTCAGAGTGAAGTCCTGCCTCTGCTCACGCCCCTGAGCCTTGACCCGGCCCATCCCTTTCCCAAGGTACAGAATAAGGGGCTGAATTTCGCCATCGTCCTGGAGGGTCAGGACGCCTATGGGCGGCGCAGCCCCATCGCCATTGTGCAGGCGCCGCGGATACTATCGCGTATCATCCAGATTCCAGCGCATCTGGCCGGCCCGCATGATTTCGTGTTTCTCTCTTCTATCATTCACGAGCATGTGCAAACCCTCTTTCCGGGCCTGGCCATTCAGGGCTTTTATCAGTTCCGGGTAACCCGCAACAGCGAACTCTTCGTGGATGAGGAGGAGGTGGATAATCTCCTCGATGCGCTCGCTGATGAATTGCCGATGCGCCCTTTTGGCGAGGCAGTACGGCTGGAAGTCGCCAATAACTGTCCGCGCGAGGTGGTCGACTATCTCTTGAAGCATTTTGATCTTGGTGAGGATAATCTTTATTCGCTGCTGGGGCCCGTGAATCTGTCACGGCTGGCAGCCATCATCGACATGGTTCCTCGCCCCGACCTGCTCTTCCCGCCCTTTGTACCCGGCATGCCCTCAGTCTGTATGCGCCCGGAAAACATATTTGCGCAACTCCACGAGGCACCCATTCTCCTCCATCACCCATACCAGAGCTTCAATCCGGTGCTGGATTTTCTCCGCCAGGCGGCCAATGATCCGCAGGTCATCGGTATCAAGCAGACGTTGTACCGCACCACCCCGGACTCTCCTATCATTGATGCACTGATAGAAGCGGCGATGGCGGGCAAACAGGTCACTGCCGTGGTCGAGCTCAAGGCCCGCTTTGACGAAGCCAATAATATCCGGATGGCGGAGCGCCTGGAAGAGGTGGGTGTGCAGGTTGTATACGGCGTGGTCAACCACAAGGTGCATGCCAAGATGATCCTGGTCTTGCGCCGTGAAGAGGATGGCATCCGCCTCTACGGGCATCTGGGTACCGGCAATTATCATCCCCGCAATGCGCGGATTTATACCGATCTCAGCCTGCTCACCGCAAATCCTGATATCACGGCGGACATGAATGACCTGTTCATGCACATCACCGGTATGGGCAAGGCGCCGCAACTCCGTTGCCTGCTGCAAAGTCCCTTTACGATGTTCAGCGGGATACGTGATGCCATCGAGACGGAGACCCGGCACGGCGTGAAAGGCCGCATCATCGCGCGGGTGAATGCACTGGTCGAGCCAGACCTGATTCGCGCCCTATACCGGGCCTCCCAAGCTGGAGTAGAAATCGACCTGGTGGTACGCGGCGCCTGTGCCTTACGTCCCGGCATACCGGGCGTCTCTGAGCATATCCGGGTACGTTCCATTGTCGGTCGTTTTCTCGAACACAGCCGCGTCTATTACTTCGGGAATGACGGACATTCCAAGCTTTGGATATCCAGTGCCGACTGGATGGGACGCAATCTCTTTCGCCGCCTGGAAGTGGCGGTACCCATTCTCGACCCCGACTTGCGCGCACGCGTACTCAGGGAAACCCTTCAGCTATACTTGGAGGACGATTGTAACGCTTGGGCCATGCGTGCCGATGGTGTCTATGATTTTTTGCGTAAGACCCCGGATGCCACCTGTAAATCGGCTCAGGACCGCTTACTGGAACACTATGAGAGGACTAGTCACCATGTGTGACAGGATTTCGTCGTGATCCGGGTTCTGGTGCTCAACAGTAAGGGGGGTGCCGGAAAAACGACGGTCGCCACCAACCTCGCCAGTTTGCTGGCACTGCGCGGCTCGGTACTTCTCGCTGACCTGGATCCGCAGCACTCGTCCAGCACCTGGGCCGAGCGGCGGTCGGAGCACTTACCAAAGCTGTCCGTCATTGCCGATGCTGACCGGGATTTCCGCGATTATCCGCCGAGTGATTTCATCGTCTTTGATGCCCCTGCTGGTCTGAAAAAAGGGCGCCTGGAAGACATGCTGGACAAGGTGGAGGCGCTGCTGGTACCCATCGGTCCCTCTTCTTTCGATATGGACGCCAGCCGTCTTTTCCTGGAGAAACTGGATGAGATTAAACGTTTTCGTAAGGGTAAAGTGCGCATGGGCGTTATTGCCAACCGCGTGAATGCACGTACCAAGGGTGGACAGCATCTGCAAACGTTTCTGGCAGATTTGCAGTTGCCGGTGGTGGCCACCCTGCGCGATAGCGAGCTTTATGTGCGGGCGGCGCAACTGGGCGCGGGCATAGCGGATTTGCGGGCTGCAGAAACTCGTGCGGAGTTACCGCAATGGGCGCGGATCCTGCGTTTTGTAACGGAGAGGGGACATGGAACAAGAGCTTAAACTACAGATACTCGATCCTTCCCCTGCCGCCTGGGAAAAGATTTGCCAACATCCCCTGCTGGCGCTGGGCACAGCACCCCCCTTGCAGCTTCACGCTCTCTACTATGATAGCCGTGATGGTGTCTTGCAGCGCGCCAGGCTAGCCTACCGCGTGCGTCGGGAAGGGAAAGAGTGGGTAGCCACTCTCAAGGCCGAAGGCCAATCCGCTGGCGGATTGCATCAGCGTCCCGAATGGAACGTCACCGTTTCCTCCGCCAGAGCGGATCTTCGGGTATTTACTGACACGGATGCTGCAGCGTTACTGGCACCCTTTTTGGATTCGGCCATGCAAGTCGTTCTCGAAACCCGTTTTGAACGGCTGGAAAGTCGGGTGGATCGCGCGGATGGCAGCCAGATACTGGTCGCACTGGATCGTGGAGAAATCGTTGCCAACGGCTTGCGCGAACCGATTCTCGAAGTAGAGTTGGAGCTGGTAACAGGAGAGGCTGCCTCGGTATTGGAGATGGGCGCGGAGCTGTGCCGTGATCTGCCACTGCTGCCCGATGGGGAGAGCAAGATGTTCCGGGGCTTGCGTCTCGCCGGACTGATACCGGCCGATGCCAGTGCGATGCGGGACAAAACGCCACCGCTACGCCACCACGAAAACGCCGGGAAGGCACTCAGCCGCCTGCTGATCCAGCAAATTCAGCAGGCACTCACCGCCGCCAGACAGCATTGGGCTGGCAACAGCCCGGAAACCTTTCATCAGTTGCGCAAAACCGTCCGCAGCTTGCGCGCCCTGCTGCGTTTCTGCCGAACCCTGGATCCTGACAAGCGTCTCGGCGGTGCCCGTCAGGAATTGGCGGACTGGTTTCATCAGCAAAATATACGGCGTGACCATGAAGTACTCGCCACTTATTGGGAGGCATTGGCCACCGAAACAGGCACCGAGATAACCCCCCTGCGCAGATGGCTAAGCGCCCAAGCCGAGACCACGCATGCACAGCTCGGCCAGGTCGCCGCCGCGATCCTGAAGCTTTGGGCACTGCTGCTGCGCGCAGCGCTACACAGTGACCAGGACTTACAGGACTACGTGGAAATGCATTTGCGACGTCAGGATCGCCGATTAATGGCTGCGGGAGATGCGGCCAAGACTGCCGCCAGCTTTCACGCCTTGCGCATTCGCATCAAGAACTGGCGCTATGTGATTCTGGTACTTGGCGATATGTGGCCCAGCAAAGACAGCAAAGCACTACTCAAAATGCTTTCCGCCTTGCAGGAAATCTCTGGTGCTGTACATGATGCCGACATGGCAGGACAGCATCTGGCGGGGCTGGCTACCAGCCGCAAGCACGGACTCGCCTTTAGTGCGGGGATGCTGATGGGCTATCTCCATGCCCGCGAGAGCAGACAACGCAAAAAATTCTCCAAGTATTGGGAGCGGCTGGAGAACACCCCACGGCCGTGGGGCTAACTCCCTCAGTATTTAATCCAGCCCATCCCGCTTGCGTTCGATCATATGACTAATCAAGGCAATTTCGTGGGCCAGGCAATATTGCGGCTCGGTCACTGCCCACTCGCGCGCTTGTTCACGATCATAGGAACCCGCGTCGCACACCTGCTCCAGTTGCTGACAGTTCATACTCTCACTCAAGAAACCAGCCACCTCGGCGATCTGATTATTACCCAGAGCGCTGACCGCCTCGCCGAGCGTAAGATTCGCCTTGCCACTTAACTGCTCCGCAACCGCAATAGTCGCGGCATCCAGGCCTTTTTCCTGTTGCAGGGTGAGCGCTCTGGCGAGGGCGCGTTGACGATCTATAGCCATATTTTCAGTCTCCTTGGGAGTTATGGTGAATATATTCAATCTTTACCGGGATGGGAACGCTGTATGACTTCTGCCAGATCGCGGGAAAGCCCGGGCTTGCTAGCCAGCATTTTCAAGGCTGCACCCATCGCCTGCTGACGGGGGGCATCATAGCGCTGCCAGCGGCTGAGGGGCGTCGCCAGGCGCGCCGCCGTCTGCGGGTTAAGGTCATCCAGACGGCGGATTTGCTCGGCATAGAAGGTATAACCGGAACCGTCCGCTGCATGGAAAACCGTGGGATTAGCGGCAAAAGCACCGAGTATTGCACGCACCCGGTTGGGCACCCGCCAGTCGAAAGCGGGATGCACCAGCAGATGTTCTGCCTGACGCAAGGTTTGAGGACGTGGCGCGGCAGCTTGTACGGCAAACCACTTATCAATTACCAGCGGGTATTCGTGCCACTTTCGGTAAAAGTCGAGCAGGATATCCTCGGCGTCATGGTGCGGGTGTTGCGCCAGCAACTGGAACGCCGCCAACCGGTCGGTCATGTTGTCGGCCTGCGCATATTGCTGGCGAGCGTGCAGGGTCATCTCCTCATGGCTGCCGCTCTCACTAGCGATGAGGTAACTCAGGGCCAGATTGCGCAGACGTCGGCGGCCGATAGACAACCCGTCGCGCTGATAGACGGCGGCAAGATCGTGATACAGGCCCATCCATTCATTCGCGAACTGCGCGCCAATGGCACGCATCAGCCCGTCACGGGCACGGTGGATGGCCTCAACGGCGACTACCGGCATCTGTTCGCCGATGTAATCCTCACTGGGGAGAGCCAGCAGTTCGGCGCGGAAGGCAGGGTCCGCCTGACGGTCAGCCAACGTTGCCGCAATAACGTTCCGTAAGGCGCCTGGTAATGGGGTGGTCGCTGAATCCGCCACGGCGGCGAGTAAGGCTTTTACGGCGAGGTCCTGAGTGCTCTCCCAGCGATTGAAGGGATCGTCGTCGTGGCGCGCCAGAAAACTGCGGGCCTCGTCATCCAGGGGGTCCTGCAGACGCACCGGGGCGGAGAAACCGCGCAGAATGGAGGGGATCACCGGATCAGGCAAGTTCGCAAAGACCCATGACTGCTCCGACTGCTCCAGCAATAACACGGTTTCGGAGGTGCCCACGACACTATCCAGAGGCACTCGTTGCCCCTGCGTGTTGAGCAGTGCGATACGTACCGGGATCGGCACTGGTTCCTTAACGGGCTGACCGGGGGTTGCCGGGGTTTCCTGGTGCAAGGTGAGAGTATAGCTGTGCCGGGCGGGATCGTAGCTGCCGACGGCCCGTAAAACGGGTGTTCCCGCCTGGCTATACCAACGGCGAAAAGCGGAAAAATCGCGTTGGTTAGCATCCTCCATGGCGGCAACAAAGTCTTCGATAGTAACCGCATGACCGTCGTGACGCTCGAAGTAGAGATCCATTCCCTGCCGAAATTGCGCCTTACCGAGCAGGGTATGAATCATCCGCACCAGTTCAGCGCCCTTTTCATAGACCGTGGCGGTGTAGAAATTGTTGATCTCGGAGTAGGCATCGGGCCGCACCGGATGGGCGAGCGGGCCAGCGTCTTCCGGGAACTGGGCGGCACGCAGGCGGCGCACATCGCCAATGCGCTGGACACCGCGGGAATTCTGGTCGGCGCTGAACTCCTGATCGCGAAACACGGTCAGGCCTTCCTTGAGGCTCAACTGAAACCAGTCACGCAAAGTCACCCGGTTGCCGGTCCAGTTGTGGAAATATTCGTGGGCAATGACCGACTCAATGCCCTGATAGTCGCTGTCCGTAGCGGTCTCCGGGCTGGCGAGCACATATTTAGCATTAAAAATGTTGAGGCCTTTGTTCTCCATCGCGCCCATATTGAAGCTGTCGGTAGCGACAATCATGTAGCGGTCCAGATCGTATTCCCGGCCATAAACTTCTTCGTCCCAGCGCATGGCGCGCTTGAGGCTGTCCATGGCCTGGGCGCAGGCGCCGGTGTCACGTTCGTCCACGTAGATTTCCAGGGTCACGTCCCGGCCGGAAGCGGTACGGTACTGATCGCGGACCACCGCCAGATCACCGGCCACCATGGCGAAGAGATAGGCCGGCTTGGGATAGGGGTCTTCCCACCGGGCCCAGTGCCAGCCGCCCTCCTCATCGCCTGTGGCCATACAGTTGCCATTGGCGAGCAACACCGGGCAACTGTTTTGCGGGGCGTGCAGAGTAACCGTGAAGCGGGCGAGGCAGTCAGGACGATCCAGATAATAGGTGATGCGCCGAAAACCCTCTGCCTCACATTGGGTCAGGAACTGCCCGCCCGCATGGTAGAGTCCGGAAAGAGAGGTGTTAGCCGTAGGATGAATGCGCGCCCGGCTCTCCAGAATGAAAGCTTCCGGAGGATTCAGCAACAACAAACCAGCATCGGTCTGTCGATACTCGCTTTCTGCCAGCACTTGGCCATCCCGTTGGAGGTTCAACAACTCCAGAGACTCACCGTCCAGATGCAATTCGGTAACCGGCGCCGGTGCGGTGCGTTGAAAATGGAGGCGGGCATATACCTCGGTATTTTCCGGATCCAGGCGCAAATCCAGAACGATTTCGGAGATTTGATAGCTGGGCGCTTGATAGTCACCACGCCGAATGACCGCCGCTTTCGATCCCGACATATTCACTTCCGGCACGCTCCATTTTGCAGATTACCGATATGCGCAACAAAATCCTTGAAACTTTCTTTGTCCAGGCCGTGTACCAAGGTCGGCTCACCCTTTTGATTACAGTAGATCAGGGTGGGGGTAGCCATTTCACCGCTCTCGCCCAACAGCCTGGTATTATTTTCTACCGCGCTGAGGGTGGCGGCGGCAGGATTTTGCGCCGGTGCAATCCCCCCCTCTTCCGTCACCGTATCAAAGCCCTTTTCGTTCTCCGCCATAGCGGCAGCAGGGTCCGTGGCACCAAGAATGGCCGCGGCTTTCGGTGCGCTGCTCGGCTTGAGAAAAGCCACTACCACATAACGCACCCTGAGCTTGCCGGCTTCAATCAGCGCTTTGGCCTCTTCATAGAACTTATGGCAGAAAATGCAGTTAGGATCGACAAAAGCGGTAATCTCCGGCCCGCTGGTGCCCAGCACAAAGCTAGCGGCATGAGCAGCTTTCCCGGCCATGGTCGCCGCACTCGTCGGCTTGGGAATTAGGCCGAGTTTCATCATCGCCGCGTGCGCCTCATCCTCACCTTGCGTATTCAGGACCGGGCCGGCAACCAGATATTTGCCATCCGCGGTGGCAAAGGCAACGGTCGGATGTCCCTGCAGAGTCGCTTCGATCCCCGTTAATCCACCGGGGCCCGGGAACACCTTCTCGGCCTTGGCCTGCCCATGGGTCACGGATTCCAGCAAGCTTGCCGCAGCGCCGAGGCTGACTCCCGCTCCCATATCGGGCATTACCGCAAAACGTTCCACGACGGCGCCGGTAAGGCCTCCGATGATAAGAAGGCCTGCGGCCAACGCGATGGATTTTTTCTCCATGAGTGAATGCTGTCCTTATGTTTTGGTGGGATGTAACAACAACATGCTGGGATTCTAAACCGGTGCCCATGGTAAAAGCCAGACGACCCCGTCCTGGTAAAGCCGCCCTGATCAGAGAGACCGTGTATCCACCCTTTGTTTCCCATCAGAATAAATGATGCCGGAGCGCCCCCGCTGATTATGGTAGCGGGACTAATGAAAATCCCGGGAGCGTGTACTCAGTGTACCCAGCCAGGGACTGAGGTCCTCCATGGCGTCAGCGATAAAATGAAGACTGGCACCCTGGCGCTCCAGCCGGCCGCCGATACCCAGCAGGCGGCCCTGCAGCAGCGGTCGCCGCCAGCCTTCGACCCTTTGCGGCCAGACGATGACATTGATCATACCGGACTCGTCTTCCAGGGTCAGGAATACCGTACCGTGGGCTGTACCGGGACGCTGCCGGTGGGTGACCAGACCGGCGAGACGATCCGGGCGGCCGTGGTGCTGCATGCGCACCTCGGCGATACTGCGATAGCCACTTTGGCCGAGCCGCGTGCGCAGAAAATGCAGGGGATGGGGACCGAGGCTCAGACCCAGTTGCTGATAGTCGGCAACACAGGCGGCGGCAGACGTTTCGACGGGGAGGGCGGGTGCCTGCTCCGGTACGACCGGCATTGGCAATACAGTGGGTGCGGGCAGACTGCCCTGCACCGCCCACAGGGCCTGATGACGGTCCCCCTGCATGCTGGACAAAGCCCCTGCACGTGCCAGTCTGTCCAAGGTGATGGCGGACAGGTCAAGGCTATGACGAAGTACTTCGCTGTGCAGTGCACCGCCCTGCGCTCGCCAATGCAGGAGTTTTTCTGCCTCTTTGGGAGACAGGCCTTTGATCAGACAAAGCCCCAGACGCAGCACGCCATCCTGCACCTTACAGTCCCAGTCGCTGTGGCAGATATCCACGGACAATACCTCAACGCCACGGCGGCGGGCCTCCTGCACAATCTGGGCGGGGGCATAAAAACCCATGGGCTGGCTGTTCAACAGCGCGGCGGTGAATATGGCCGGATGGTGGCACTTGATCCAGGCAGAGGCGTAAACCAGCAGGGCAAAGCTCGCGGCATGGGATTCGGGAAAACCATATTCAGCGAAACCTTGAATCTGTCGGCAAAGGCGCTGGGCGAAGGCCTCGGAATAACCATGTTGACGGAGGCCACTGATGAGGCGGTCGCTGTAAGGGCCAAGATGCCCCTTACGTCGCCAGGCCGCCATGGCCCGGCGCAGGCCATCGGCCTCGTCGCCACTGAAACCGGCGGCCTCGATGGCGATCTGCATCACCTGCTCCTGAAAAATAGGGATTCCCAGGGTGCGCTCCAACACTTTTTTTACTTCCGGGCCGGGATAGCGCACCGGCTCCAGCCCCTGGCGGCGGCGCAGATAGGGATGCACCATATCGCCCTGGATAGGGCCGGGGCGGATGATGGCGACTTCGATCACCAGATCGTAAAAACAGCGGGGTTTGAGGCGCGGCAACATGCTCATCTGTGCCCGCGATTCCACCTGAAAGACGCCCAGGCTCTCACCGCGCTGGAGCATGGCGTAGGTAGCCGGGTCTTCGGCGGGAATATCGGCCAGGGTCAGATGCAGAAGGCTCAGGGCGCGGCGGAGCACACTCAGCATCCCCAGCGCGAGTATATCGACCTTGAGGATACCAAGGACGTCGAGATCGTCCTTGTCCCACTGAATCACCGTGCGCTCTGCCATGGCGGCGGGTTCGATGGGTACCAGGGCATTGAGGGGAGTCGCAGAGAGCACCATACCGCCGACATGCTGGGAGAGATGACGCGGGAAGCCGACCAGTGCATTGACCACGGTGATCAGGCACTGGATGGTCGGGCTGGTGGGGTCGAAGCCCTGCTCCTGCAAACGCTCCGGGCGAATCTGGTGACCATCCCACCAAGCCAGACCTTGGGTGAGGCGCTGAATCTCGACCGGCGCAAAACCGAGGGCACGGGCGGCATCGCGCATGGCGCTGCGCGGCCGGTAGTGGATGATGGTGGCGGTCAGCGCGGCATGGTCCCGCCCGTAGTGCTGAAACACGTACTGGATGACTTCTTCGCGGCGCTCATGCTCGAAATCCACGTCAATATCCGGCGGCTCGCGGCGGTCGCGGGAAATGAAGCGCGCGAAAAGCAGTTGCATCCGGCTGGGATCGACTTCCGTAATGCCGAGGGCATAGCAAATGACCGAATTGGCCGCCGAGCCCCGGCCCTGGCAGAGGATACCGCGCCCCTTGGCGAACCGAACGATATCGTGGACGGTCAGGAAATAGCCGGCGTAATCCAGTTCCCGCACCAGTGCCAGTTCCTCCTCCATTTGCGCAGCGACCGCCGCGGCAATGCCTTCGGGATAACGCCGTTGCAGGCCTTGCCTGGCCAGTTCGGCGAGATAATCATCCCGCTGCTGGCCTGCGGGACAAGTGCCATCGGGGTAGCGATAAACGAGACTATCTAAAGAAAACTGACAACGCTCTGCCACCCGCAGGGTTTCGGCCAGCAGCTCTGGGGGGTAAAGTTCTGCCAGTACGGGGCGCGGGCGCAGGTGACGCTCACCATTGCGGGCCAGTGCCCAGCCCAGATCTGCCAGCGGACGCCGCAGGCGGATGGCAGTGAGCACATCCTGCAAAAAACGACGGCTGCGCCGGTCCATGTGGACATCCCCGCAAGCCAGACAGGGAATATCCAGCGCCCTGCCCTGCTCCAGCCCCCCCCGAAGTTGCACCGTATCGTCGCCGCTACGCAATAGTTCGACGCCGAGCCAGACATTTCCAGCGCCAAGATAATCCCTTACGGCGATGGTGCCGGCAGTATCAAAGCGCAGGCCTTGCGGACCGGGGAGAATGATGGCCAGACAACCCGCAAGTCCTTGCAAGTCCGCCAGCAGGGCCTGATACCTGCCTTTTTCCGCCCGTCCCCGGACGCGGGTGATGAAGCGGGATAGCGCGGCGTAACCGTCACCATCCCGCACCAGCAAGACGATGCGCGGGCCATCGGCCAGGGCGATTTCACTGCCCAGTATCAACGGAAAACCGATACTGCAGGCATGGCTATGGGCCCGCGCCGCACTGCTCAGGGAGCATTCCTCGGTAATGGCGAGGGCGCGATATTCCAAAGCTTGGGCGCGGTCCAGCAGGTCTTCCACGGTGCTGGCGCCCCGCAAAAAACTCAGTGCGCTCAGACAGTGGAGTTCGACATACTCAGGCAAAGTAGCCATGCACATAGAAACGCGCCTGACGCCGGTCCCGATAGACCCAGCACTGGACCCCGGCAGGATGCCGCCAGCGGAAGTAATCCCGGCTCTGATCCCGGCCATCCCACCAGCCGCCTTCAATGCGCTCCACCTGCGCGGGCAGATGTAACGATGGTGCAGTGAGTGACCGTGCCTGCGCCAGCAACCAGAGGGGACGAGCGGGGTTGGCCTCCCCCTGCCCCGCTCCCGGCGGCACCCTCTGCCAAGCATAATCCGGGCGATGATCCGCGACTCCGGCGATGGCATGCACCGCGACAGCACCCAGACGCTGGCGTAGTTGCTCCACCAACTGCCAGCACGCCTCCTCTGCGCCATCCTGCCACCAGGCTACCTGTCGCCCCGACCAGTGTTGCGGCGCCAGTGCCTGCAAGCGCAGGGTATGCACAGCAAAATCCAGGGGCTGTTGTTGCAGCCGCCATTGCCAGAGCGTCAACAGCATCTCCACATCCGTGGCGGGATCGCGCACTTCCAGCGTGGAGGACCATTGCCGTCCCCGGCCCTGCAACTGCAGCAGCCAGGAGCGGCTGGCCTGCGCCTGCGTTCTGAGCAGGAGATGAATATCCTGCAAAGCGCGGTGCAGGGCGAAGCGCAGACCCTCCCAGTGGCTGATTTCACTGTGCAGGGGGATAGAAGCTTCCAGATCCGCCGGGAAGGACAGTGCGGAACGCGGATCACTTACCCTGCCGCTCAGACGATCCAGCACACGCAAAGGTTCGGGACCAAAGCGTCTGGCCAAGTCCGCGCGGTCCAGGGCCTGAAGTTGGGCGCAATGGCGAACACCCAAGGCCAGCAGGGCCGCACGGGTGGTGGCGGCGCAAGGCAGCAGAGTTATGGGGATTTGTGGCCAGAGCAGCGCCCAGTCGACGGCCCCCGGGCAAAAGCTGGAGCCCGGACCGGCTCCTTGCCATTGCGCCAGCAAGGCGGCACCCAGGGGTGTCGGAGCCACCCCGGCACTAACACTCAGCCGCGTCGCAACAGCCCATGCCGCCACGTCCTCCAATAGTGCCCTGCCCTGCTGCAAGCGGGTGTTACCGGTGATCTCCACCGCCAGTGTGGGTGAAATTTCCTCCAGTAGCACCACCTGTGGCGCCAGGCTATAAAGCAGCCTGGCCCAGTGGCTGAGCGCCTGTGCCTCTAAATCCGGATCACGGGTGCAGAGCTGCAGTTCCGGGAGCATGGCCAGGGCCCGCGCCGTCGTCATGCCAGTCCGCAAGCCCGCCTGAAGCGCTATCGCGTTGACCTGCAACAAGGTCCCAGCACTGCCCTGCGCGTCCACCATCGCCAGCGCGACTGCTTCTGCCTGCGCCCGCTCCCGAAGCTCCACACCCAAATGCGGGAACTGTACCGCCAGCCAGGGCATGTGATCTCAGAGCGCCAGCGCCAGTTGATCGCTGAGCGCCACCATACCCCGTGCCGGCATGGCACCACGGCGTTTACGGACGTCTACGTCGACCCCCTGCCGGGCGGGATGCAGCTCCAGACGTAAGGCGACGGGCACGGTAGCGGCGCTGCCTTGACGGAAAAAGAAGAAGGCCAGACTGTTGCCCGCCTCGGCCGCCAGTTGCAGGCGACGCCACTGGGTATCCTGCAAAGCCGGTGGCCAGGCCAGCACCGCACTGCAACTGCCGGAACGCAGGGCCAGTTCCAGTGCCCAGAGCATATCCTGATCTTTGCGTGGATGCAGCACCAGCATCCGCGAAAGATCGACGCCTGCAGCCGCCAGCGCTGCCGGATAAGGGATATGCGGAGGCGCGACCCAGAGTATCCAGCGTGCCTCGCGCTGACTGAGTTCCGCCACGGCGGGCAGCACCAGACGCAATTCGCCGATACCGTCCTGAGCGCTCACCACTTCAGTGATGGCGCCACGTGGCCAGTCACCTACCAACAGATCCAGCTCCGGCCAATGCACCGCTACGCCCGGCGTCCGCTGATTATTCAGACCCTGCCACAAGCGCTGGGGATGCTTGGTCAACAGGGTGTTGACAACAGCCTTATGTGCAGATGGACTCATAACTTGCCTCCAATACGCAAGAGTCCGACCACCACACCTTCAATCGTCAGACTATCGCGCTGCAAATCCACAGAAATAGGTGAGAAATCGGGGTTTTCCGGCAAGAGCCAGACCTGATTGCCGTCCCGCTTCCAGCGTTTGACCGTCACCTCACCGTTAACCCGGGCCACTACCATCTGCCCGTCGTGGGGAGTGAGCGAGGCTTCGTGACGGACGGCGAGGATATCGCCATCGAGAATGCCGGCATCACGCATACTCATGCCCTGCACCCGCAACAGATAATCGGCCCCTGGCGAAAAGAGCTTTGGGTCGACGGGCAACTGCCCCTCCCGGAACTCTTCGGCCAGCATGGGTTGCCCGGCGGCCACCCGCCCGATCAGCGGCAAACCGATTTCCTCTTCTTCGCTCGCACAGAGGCGGATGCCCCTGGCCGTACCACTCTGCAGCAGGATATGGCCCTTGCGCGCCAGTACCCGCAAGTGACTTTCAGCGGCATTGGGTGAACGGAAGGCAAAGGCCCGCATCAACTCCGCACGGGTGGGCGGCAGACTATCTTCTGCCATGCGGGCGCGAATCCAGGCGAGAATTTCGGACTGTCGGGGGGTGAGTTCGTCCATGCAATATCTCCTGAGGGCCAGCGGGTTATCATCGTTGGCAATATCTGTATTTTTATACAGTCTCACTGCGGAATGCAAGAGGCTGGTTCAGAGCAGCGCCGCTACTCAGTCCCAGCGCTGCATTTTGACTATGACTTGGCAGTTATCGGTTTTCGGTGCTGCCGCTTCAAGCTGTGGGTTTATCGGAGGCGCAGCGGGCGCTGCCCGCCACCTCTACCGACAAGCTCGCCTGGCCAGGCACCACCGCCACTGGGGCGCGCGCAGCCATCATATTCATGACCGGCAGACCCGGCGGTGGTGGGCCGCCGTTGCTGAGGCGACGCGATACGCCTGATTCACACTGAGCTGAATCTGCTGCTCTGGCTCTCCGGCCGGCGCCGGTACCAGCAATACGATCCATACGAAACCCATGACTTTATTCATAGTTTATAAACATTACAAACAAAATCAAAACGATAGATTATTACGACCTGTCCATTTGATTAACAATTCTTACTTTGTTAAGATTTTGCAACAACCATGTGCAGCAAGAATACAAGGCTGAAAAGGTCCAAAAATGACGCGTCTTTTAACTCGTTACTTCGTCCTCGTCGGACTGCTTCTTGGGAGCGCCAGTATCGCTTCCGCAAGTACGAGCAGTGGAGGCATTATTGGCCTGTGGCAAACTGCAGGTGGCAGCGGTTATATCCGTATTTATGAGAAAAATGGCGCACTTTTCGGGCAAAGTGTGGGGCACTTGCAAGACACTGTGCAGCAGGCCCGTGCCAAGGGCCAGCCGCAAATTCTGGCCGACTTCGTACCCGAACGCCCGGGAGAATGGGCACAGGGCCGCATTTACGACCCGAACAACAAAACCTATTTTCATGGCACGCTGACGGCTTTAGATCCCCATGAACTTAAAGTATATGGCTATATCGGTTTTTCCTGGCTCGGTGGCGACACTATCTGGACCCGGGTTTCGACCAATTAAAACCGGCGCGACGAACTGGGAACCCCCATTGATCAATGGGAGATCTGGGCCAACTGCGCGTCGTTGATCTTCACTTTGGCATGCTCCCGCAAGTCCTTCAGATAAGCTGTCGACAACAAACGACCTCTCTGCTCCTCCAGAGATGCGCGAATTTGCATCGCCACTTTGGGGTTTATTGCCGCTGCCGAAGGTGCAGTTACGCGGGTGACGGCAAAAATCTGGTAGCCCGACGACGTCTTCACCATATCCATAGAGGGGACTCCGTCTACTGGTGCGGGTGCCGTAAAAGCAGCCACTAACGCCGCATTATCCAGCCCCTGCCCATTACGCCGGGTTACATCGAGATAAGCGTGCAGCGGATATGCACCACGATCTGTCAGCACATCCATATTCTTCGCTTGCCGCGCTGCCGCCAACAATGCCTGTGCTTTGTTTTGAGCCAGTTGCGACGCCTTTTCCGAGGTTAATTTTGCCGTAATGGTGCCCGCAACAGCACTCAGAGGTTGGACGCTACCCGGCGTATAGTGGAGCAAATGCACAGCCAGCAAATCCCCGTTCGTCAACGTGAGCGCTGTACTATTTTTACCGGCAAGCACAGCCTTGCTAAAGGCAAGGTCGAGCGCTTTGGCGTCGGCAAAAGGCCCCTGGGCAAGTAACGTCCCGGCAGTGAGTATCCCGCTCTCCTGAACCTTCAGGCCATAGGCTTTGGCAACCGTACCTAACCCGTCAGGACTACTAAACAGACGATCCTTGAAGTTTTCCACCTGGGCCTGGAAGGCATTTTCGGCCTGGCTATTAAAAGGCAAAGCGCTCTGCCCCACCGCCACTGCGGAAGAGCTGATGGTCGAACTCGTCGGGGCTGAACTCTTACCGACAAAATTCTTCGGTCCCAGAACGACATATTGCACCTGCGCCTGCGCGGGCAACTGGAATTGATCGACGTTGGCGTGATAGTAACCGGCCACTTTGGCACTTGTTGGCTTAGCCGCCGCCGCGAAGTCGGCGTCCTGGATATCTACTGCACTGACATCGCGGTATTCCTGAGACCAGGCCCAAACCTGGGTTGCCTCAGCATCCGAGGCGGTAGCAATGACTTGGGGAATGACTTGTAACTGCTCCAGGCGCATACTCTCTCTCAACATGCCTTCAAACTGTGCTGGTGTCATTCCGTTAGCGGCCAACAATGTCTGGTAATGATTTTTAGAAAAAACACCCTTCTGTTGAAAGGCCGGAATGGATTCGATTTTTTTCGCCAATGCGGCATCGGGCACCTGTAACCCCAGACGTCCCGCCTCTGCACCTAAAAGCATATTGTCAATCAAACCATTAAGAACATCCAGCCCGAAGCTCTTGTCCGCCGCCATCTTCGCTGCGGTTGCTGCACCAAAAATGTGACTATAACGTTCCTGAGCATCCTTCATACGTTTCTGAAATACGGCATCGGTAATCTTCTGGCCATCCACCGTCGCTATAGCCGACGAATTTGAACCCCCCGAGAATAAATACCCGCTTACGCCCCAGAGCACGAAAGATAATGCGATTAAGATCATGAGTATTTTGGCTACCCAGGACTGACCAAAATTCCGAAATCTATCCATCATAAGCACATCTCCACAAAGCCATAGTACCGAGGTAAAGCTGTCTGTATATTTAGCGCTCTACCATAAAGGAAGAGCTCTCAAAACGCCATAATGGCTGCATCAGTGTCTCGCTATACAAAAAAACAGACACAAAAAAAGGCGCCCTAAAAGGGTCGCCTTACTCGCATTGGCGGGGCGGACGGGGCTCGAACCCGCGACCTCCGGCGTGACAGGCCGGCATTCTAACCAACTGAACTACCACCCCAATAAAATTGGTGGTGGGCGGTGAGGGGCTCGAACCCCCGACATTCGGCGTGTAAAGCCGACGCTCTACCAACTGAGCTAACCGCCCAAACCAGACGCGCTAGTTTACTGCATCACGCAGTGCTTTACCAGCCTTAAATTTAGGTGTGCGACTTGCGGCGATCATGATTTCTGCACCAGTAGCGGGATTACGGCCTTTGCGCGCCTCACGGCTGGAAACAAGGAAGGAACCGAAACCGACCAGAGTTACCTGATCACCAGCCTTCAGTGCCTCTGTAATCACCTTGACTGCCGCATCCAGAGTATGGCCGGCGGCGGCGCGAGTCACGCCAGCTTCTTCTGCAATCTTCTCGATCAACTCCGATTTATTCATATTTCTTTCTCCTGTTATGGACTCGGTTACTAGGTATAACTGCGCATCAACTCTATCCAGAAAACGTTATAGCAGGGTAAAAAAAGACTTGTCAAGAAAGTGCAAAAAATGGCCTGAATCACGAATCATAGACCGGCCTTCGCCAATGAACCATTGCTGTCAGGAGCATGACGACATAAATGTCGTCATGCTCCTACGCCTATTCTACATAACTAAAAAATTATGGAGACAGTTTTCACACCACATCCTTAATGTGCCATTGCCTTGTCCTCGGAAGGCTCATTAACCGCTACTACGCCAACCAACGCTTCTCCGCTGTCGGCGGGCAGCGGCATCGGTGATGACTCCAGCGCGATAGCCAGAACCTCGTCAATCCACCGGACCGGTTTGATGGTCAGTGCATCACGCACATTTTTTGGAATTTCCTGCAGATCTTTTTCATTCTCCGCCGGAATCAAGACCGTGCTGATGCCACCGCGATGTGCTGCCAGCAACTTCTCCTTTAACCCACCGATGGGCAGGACCTCACCGCGCAGCGTGATCTCCCCGGTCATGGCGACCGTGGCATGCACCGGAATATTGGTCAGCGCCGATACCAAGGCAGTGGCCATGCCAATACCGGCACTTGGCCCATCTTTAGGCGTGGCACCTTCTGGCACATGGATATGCACGTCACGGTTCTGGTAAAAATCTGCAGGAATGCCCAGCGCCCGTGACCGGGCACGAACCACGCTCATGGCGGCCTGGATAGACTCCTGCATAACATCTCCCAGCTTACCGGTGATCAGCAGCTTGCCGCGACCCGGTACGACGACAGCCTCAATACTCAGCAATTCACCGCCCACCTCAGTCCAGGCCAGACCAGTGACCTCACCGATGCGGTTTTCCTTCTCCGCCTTGCCGAAGTCGAAGCGACGCACCCCGAGATACTTGTCCAAATTGCGATCCGACACCTGCACCCGCGTGCGCTTTTTGTCGAGCAGGAGTTCCTTTACTACCTTACGACAGATACGTGCGAGCTCCCGCTCCAGATTACGCACGCCGGCTTCCCGGGTGTAGTAACGGATGATGTCCCGGATGACCGTCTGTGAAACTTGCATCTCCCCATCCAGTAGCCCCGCTTTTTCTGTTTGCTTAGGCAGAAGATACTTGGTGGCGATGTGGATCTTTTCGTCTTCGGTGTACCCGGATATACGAATCACCTCCATGCGATCCATCAACGGTGCCGGGATATTGAGCGTATTCGCCGTCGTGACAAACATCACCTCCGAGAGATTGAAATCCACTTCCAGGTAATGGTCGTTGAAAGTCGCATTTTGCTCGGGATCCAGCACTTCGAGGAGGGCGGAGGCCGGGTCACCCCGGAAATCCATCGCCATCTTATCCACTTCATCCAGCAGCATCAGCGGATTGCGCGTAGCAATCTTGGCCAGACTCTGGACGATTTTACCCGGCAGGGCACCGATATAGGTACGCCGATGTCCGCGAATTTCCGCTTCGTCGCGCACGCCACCTAGGGACATCCGCACAAATTTGCGTCCGGTCGCCGCTGCGATAGAGCGCCCCAGACTGGTCTTACCCACGCCAGGCGGACCTACCAGACACAGGATGGGACCGCGGCTGTTGCCAACCCGTTCCTGTACGGCAAGATATTCGAGAATGCGCTCCTTGACGTCCTCCAGACCGTAATGATCGGCGTCGAGAATAGCCTTAGCCCGCTTAAGATCCTTGGTGATTTTACTGCGCTTGCGCCACGGCACCCCCACCAGCCAGTCGATGTAGTTACGCACGACCGTCGCCTCTGCGGACATGGGACTCATCATCCGCAGTTTTTTTAGTTCAGCGTCCGCCTTGACCCGTACATCTTTAGGCATTCCGGCCTTGTCGATTTTACGCGTCAACTCATCCAGCTCACTACCGCCCTCTTCCGACAGATCACCCAGCTCTTTCTGAATGGCCTTCATCTGCTCATTCAGATAATACTCGCGCTGACTCTTCTCCATCTGCCGCTTGACGCGGCCGCGGATGCGCTTTTCCACCTGCAGCAGGTCAATCTCAGACTCCATCATGCCCAGCAGATGCTCCAGCCGGGCGCGGGTGTCCGCCTTCTCCAGAATTTCCTGTTTTTCTTCGAGTTTGAGGCTGAGATGTGCCGCTACCGTGTCGGCCAGTCGTGCCGGATCATCCATGCTCGCCAGAGTAGACAGGATCTCCGGGGGAATTTTTTTGTTCAGTTTGACGTAGGCCTCAAACTGGGCACTGACCGAACGCATGAGCGCTTCCAGCTCACGATCGTTTGCCGCACCACTGGCGACGATCTGCACCTGAGCACGCAAGGATTCCTCCGCAGGCAGGAAGGAGACAATTCTAGCCCGGTCCGTACCTTCGACCAGCACCTTGACCGTACCATCAGGCAACTTGAGTAATTGTAGAATCGTCGCCAGCGTGCCGATCCGATAAATATTTTCCGGTTGAGGATCATCGTCCGCGGCATTTTTTTGTGACACCAGCAAAATCTGCTTTTCACCAGACATTGCCTCTTCCAGGGCGCGAATCGACTTCGTCCGCCCCACGAAAAGAGGGATAACCATGAACGGAAATACCACAACATCGCGCAGCGGCAACACCGGTACCATCTGCGCTTCCTCTTCCACCAGGAGACTTTTATCGATTTGGGCCACGGTCTACTCCAAAAGTAGGTGATTACTACCAATAACAGTGCAGATGGGGTCGTCGACAGTGCTTTTCAATAACGACCACGCTCTACGTCAGGCCGGATGAGACATATCCACCTTGGCAGCATCATCGTAAACCAGCAGCGGCTTGGTGCCGCTTTCCACGACGGCGGCATCCACTACCACCTTTTTCACGCCACTCATCGAGGGCAATTCGTACATCGTATCCAACAGAATCTGCTCAAGAATAGAGCGTAAACCACGTGCTCCGGTCTTGCGGGTCAGTGCCTTCTTGGCAATGGCCCGCAATGCCTCGGTACGGAACTCCAGAGTCACACCTTCGAGGGCGAAGAGCTTCTGGTATTGCTTCACCAAAGCATTCTTCGGATCGGTGAGGATGGAAATTAGTGCTTCTTCATCCAGTTCTTCCAGCAGCGCCAGAATAGGCAACCGTCCGACAAACTCGGGAATCAAACCATAACGAACCAGATCTTCCGGCTCCAGATTCTGCATCAGCATGGCTGCGGTCGCTTCTTTATCGCGGCGCTTGAGGGGCGCATTGAAGCCCATACCGCCCTTCTCCAGACGCGTAGAGACGGACTTCTCCAAACCCGCAAAGGCACCACCACAGATGAAGAGGATATGCCGCGTGTCCACCTGCAGAAACTCCTGCTGAGGGTGCTTGCGGCCGCCTTGTGGCGGAACCGAGGCCACCGTCCCTTCAATCAGCTTGAGTAACGCCTGCTGCACGCCTTCACCGGAAACATCGCGGGTGATAGAGGGGTTCTCGGACTTACGAGTGATCTTGTCGATCTCATCGATATAGACGATGCCGGTCTGCGCCTTTTCCACATCGTAATCACATTTCTGCAGCAACTTCTGAATGATGTTTTCGACATCCTCACCGACGTAGCCGGCTTCCGTGAGTGTCGTGGCATCGGCCATGGCAAAGGGCACGTTCAGGAGGCGCGCCAGGGTCTGCGCCAGCAGGGTCTTGCCCGAACCGGTGGGGCCGATGAGCAGGATATTACTCTTGTCCAGTTCCACCTCATTGTCCTTGCCACCATGTTCAAGACGCTTGTAATGATTGTAAACCGCTACGGACAAGACCTTTTTGGCAACGTCCTGACCAATGACGTAATCATCCAGCGTCTTGCGGATTTCCATAGGTTTGGGAAGTTTGTCCTGACCCTCGCTGTGGTCGTCCAGTATCTCGTCTTTGACGATATCGTTGCACAACTCAATGCATTCATCACAGATAAATACCGAAGGACCGGCAATCAGCTTGCGGACTTCATGCTGGCTCTTGCCACAGAATGAACAATACAGCGTCTTTTCACCGCTTCCCTCGTGCTTTCCAGCCATAGCTGTTCTCCTGCCTGTTCAGGCGGTCTCGTTTTCACCGCGATGGCTAATCACAGCGTCCACAAGACGGTAGGTTTGGGCCTCCTCGGCCGACATGAAAAAGTCTCTGTCGAGATCCTGCTCAATGCGTTCACGATCCTGTCCGGTATGATGGACCAAAATATCATTGAGCCGCTCACGGATACGCAGAATCTCTTTGGTATGGATTTCGATATCATGCGCCTGCCCCTGAAAACCACCGGAGGGCTGATGCAGCATAATCCGTGCGTTAGGCAGCGCGTAACGCTTGCCTTCGGCACCAGCGGCCAGTAATACAGCCCCCATGCTCGCCGCCTGACCAATGCAGACCGTACTGACCTTCGGGCGAACAAACTGCATCGTGTCATAAATCGCCATGCCAGCCGTGACAGAACCACCGGGGCTGTTGATATACAGTGCGATATCTTTGTCAGGATTCTCCGCTTCCAGAAAAAGCAACTGAGCGACCACCAGATTGGCCATCATGTCTTCCACCTGGCCCACCATAAAGATCACCCGCTCTTTGAGCAGCCGCGAGTAAATATCATAGGATCGCTCGCCACGCCCGGTCTGCTCGACCACGATGGGCACATACCCCAAGCCCTGTACGGCGGGCGCCAACTGGTCTCCTGCCTGCTTCCACATAATCCATGCTCCTGTCTGTTGACACGGTCCCGCAACGGGCACCGGTTATTCCGCGTTTGCTTCGGCTACCGGTGCCCGGCCGATGAGCTGGTTAAAGCTGACAACCTCGTCGTTCACTTTAACACGCTCCAGAAGCCATGCCACCACTTTGTCTTCCAGCACCAGGGCCTCGGCCTGCTCCATCTGCTCGGGATTACTGCGGTACCAACTCATGAACTGCTCAGGGTCCTCATACTGCTCGGACATGTCCCGAATAACCTGAGTGACTTCCGCTGGGGATGCCCGCAGCTTCTCGCGCCGGACAATTTCCGACAAAACCAGGCCGAGTACCACTCGCCGCCTGGCCAGCGCGTCCAGATCATTGCTGCCAACTGCTGCATCGGCGTCTTTTTGCAAACGCTCCAATTCCTGTCCGATCATTTGCCTGGGCAAATCGGGATGGTTGCTCTCCGCTACCAGTTCCAGAATCTGCGCTTTCACCTGACCCCGGCTAATCCGCTGCGCTTCACGTTCCAGATTTTCCCGTACTTCCTGCCGCAATATGGCTACATCCCCATCCTCAATACCCAGTGCCAGGGCAAAAGCCGCGTCCACTTCGGGCAATTGGGGGGCCGCCACTTCCCTGACCTGAAGATGGAACTGGGCAGCCTGACCGGCGAGTTCCGGAGCATGATATTCTGCCGGAAACTGTACCGCGACGGTCCGGTCTTCTCCCGCAGACATCCCCAGCAGTCCCTGCTCAATGTCCCGCAGCAAACGACCGGAGCCCAGCACCACGGGGTAGTCGGTCACATCCCCGCCCGCCATGGGGGCACCATCAATGGTCCCCTGAAAATCCACGGTGACCCGGTCTTCGTCCTGTGCAGCACGCTCGGCAGACACATAAAAACGCCGCTGCTGACGCATAATGTCTATGGTGGCATCCACGTCCGCATCCGTCACCTCAGCCGTCTTGCGGATAACGGTGGCGTCCGGCACCTGCGGATCAAATTCGGGATACACCTCTACCACGGCCGTAAACACGAGGTCCTCGCCGCGCCCACCTTTCTCGACCTGCACTTCCGGTCTTCCAACCGGACGTAAGGACTCGTCACGCACTGCCTGAGAATAGCGTTCATTGATAAGATGATCGAAGGTCTCCATGAGGGCATCCGAACCATAATGGCGTTCGATGAGGGCCATGGGCGCCTTGCCGGGCCGGAATCCGGGGAAACGCGCGGAGCGCGCCTTGTTACGCAGACGCTGGGATACCCCACTCTCCACCTCACTGGCGGGAATGGTCACATGGATGTGTCTTTCCAAAGGCGCGGCCTCTGGTGTCGAGATTTGCATGAACTGATCCTTCTTTTGCATTTTGTCTAAGCCTAAACGTTAATAATAAACACAAGCCACCTGCCCCTCAAGGTCAGCGCAGACCGCGGCTCCCCGGTTTAACGGGCGTCCCGCCAACTGCACAGAGCGGACAATCAACAGCTTCCCAGGTACGTACCGGGAGCGTCAACAGCGGAAAAAATGGTACGCCGTCAAAATCGCTGAATCCTGAACTGCGATCAATAATTGCCGATGTCGCTAATACTTGCCCACCTGCTGCGGTAATGGCCGCTATACATTCCCGCGTCGAGCCGCCTGTCGTCGTAATATCTTCAACCACTAACACACCTTCACCCGGCGCCAGCGCAAAGCCCCGGCGCAGCACCATCTGCCCGGCTTCCCGCTCGGTGAACAGGCTGCGTACTCCAAGCGCGCGGCCACATTCGTAGGACACCAGAACCGCACCCATGGCTGGCCCCACGACACAGGAGATGCGCTGCCGCAGATCATCAGGAATACCCGCCACCATCGCCGCACACAGTCGCGCTGCGTGCTCGGGATGTTGCAGTACCCTGGCCGACTGCAGGTAGGTATCACTATGCAACCCTGAGGATAGCAGAAAGTGTCCCTGGAGCAGTGCTCCATCTTCTTTGTACAACGCCACTACTTCGTCTGTAGTCACAGCAGATTTCTTCTCCATGATCAGTGTTGCGCGGAGCACAGCCCTTACCACCTCTTTAAAAAAGCATATCAATCGGATTTCTGAGAACCGGCGGCGCTCCCTGGCAACTCACTCAATATCTGGCCAAGGGCCTGTGCCGGATCCTCGGCAGCCGTAATAGGCCTGCCTACCACGAGGAAGTCTGATCCCGCTGCCAGTGCCGCCGCTGGCGTCATAATACGTCTCTGGTCATCCTCCGCATACTGCGCGGGACGAATCCCCGGAGTCACACGCAGGAGTTCAGGCACTGACTCCCGTAGACGACTTGCCTCCAGCGCAGAACAGACGATGCCATCCAAGGCACATTCTGCTGCAAGTGTCGCCAAACGCCCAACTTGATCCTGCACCGAGCTGTTGACGCCAACTTCGCGTAAAGCGGCATCGTTCATACTCGTGAGTACCGTCACCGCAACCAGAAGAGTCCGCTGTGTTCCAGCGGCATCGTTTACCGCTTCGCGTGCGGCGCGCAGCATGGTGCTACCACCACTCGCATGCACGTTGAGCATCCATACGCCGAGACGCGCTGCCGCCCTGCAAGCTTTGGCGACGGTCTGCGGAATATCGTGAAATTTGAGGTCAAGAAATACGTCAAATCCCCGCTCCTGCAGGTGCTCCACAATGGCGGGGCCACAGGCGGTAAAGAGTTCCTTACCGACCTTGACCCGACACGCGGCAGGATCAAGCTGATCCGCCAAAACCAGGGCGTCGCATTCGTTCGCATAATCCAGCGCAACAATGAGCGGTGAAATCACAAACTACACCCTCCGGAAAAGGTACCCCACTGACGGCAGCTAGGGCAGCGCCAATAGTACTGGGGACTTTGATAACCACAAGACTGACAATGAAAAACCGCTGGTTCCACCGACAGTCCCCTGACTGCTAGCGCCATAACGGGATACAATGCGGGATCCGGTGCATCGGGATCCAGTTCCAGCAAAACCTGCATCACCCGCATATCTGGCTGCCGCAACAAAACACGTCTTAAATATGCCGTCGCCGCGGGGGTTCCCTCAACCGCCTGCAAGGCATGCGCCAAAAGTTTTACGGCCAGTGGCGAATTGCACATCTCCAACAGGCGTTCTCGTGCTTCTTGCACACCCGTGCCGTTCTCAGCATATCGTAAAACGCTCAGAAAGGGTTCCAAAATAAGCAGAACTACAGATTCCACTGGGGAGTCGAGAAGTTTTTCCCAAAGCCTTAACGCACCACCCCAGTCCTGCCGATCGAAGGCGATGCGTCCGCCAATCACCAAAGCCCGCGGATTTTCTGGATCCTCCTTCCGGGCCAACTCCAAAAAAAACTTTGCCTGTCCTGTCTCTCCGGCGAGCAGCGATTGCTCGGCCAGTTCACCATAGAGCATGGCAATCACGGGACGCTGGTCGCGCTTACCTGCTTTATGTAAGCGCTGACGAACCGCGATAGACTGCGCCCACTCACTACCCAGTTCGTACAGCTCGGCAAGCGTAGCAAGGCCCTCTAGATGATCGGGTTGACGATCCAATAATTCTTTGAGGATAGATTCCGCCCGATCGAGAATCCCTGCTTTGAGGTAATCCTGCGCGATCTCGAAAAGCACACTTTGCCGCAGATCAGGCGCCAGTGCCGGTTGATCCAGAAGATGCTGATGTACCCGCAAAGCACGTTCCAACTCTCCGCGCCGCCGAAAGAGGCGTCCCAGGGCGAGCAAAATGTCAACGCTCTCCGGATGTTGCCGCAGCGCATCGAGAAAAACCTCTACCGCCTCATCATTGCGCTCACTGAGGAGATGGTTGAGTCCCTGAATATAAATTTCGGGAATCGTGTCGGGGGCAATCGGCGCAGATTTTCGGTGAGCGGTAATCCGACCAATCCACACGCCCAGCGCGATCGCCGCGAGCAAGACGAGGACGACAACGGTCTCCACCCCAGAAACCGTCAATTAGACCTTGCTACCTGCAACCGCCTCAGGGTAATCAACCTGCTCGCGGAGTTCCTTACCCGGTTTAAAATGCGGAACCCGCTTCTCAGGCACCAGCACCGGCTCTCCCGTTTTCGGATTACGCCCCTGCTTGGCGGGGCGCACGTGCATGGAAAAACTTCCAAAACCACGAATTTCAATACGTTCACCCTCAGCCAGTGCGTCACTCAGATAATCGAGCATCTGGCGGGTAGCCATTTCAATATCGCGCACACTCAAATGTGGATATTGTGCACTGATGTTTTTGATCAATTCCGATTTAGTCATAGTTTATTAGCTTCTTACAAAGAATGGTGAACTGACAGGACATCATAAAATTAAAAAGGTAAGCGGCAGGTTGACGCTTCAAAAAAGCCTTTACCTGACGCCACCTCATTCACCCCCTCTTCCCGATCAGCACATGACCGGGAGGGAAAGGGTCACACTTAACTTTCTTCTTCCTGCTTACGCTTGAGCTGTTCTTTGATCAGGTCGCCCAGACTGGTGGTGCCCGTCGCCGCACTACGCGCGTATTGCTGCACCGCCGCCGCTTGATCCTCCTGAGAAGCAGCCGCTTCCCGGGCCTTGGTGCTGAGGGTCAAGGTGCGGTTCTTGCGATCTACCATCGCAATGCTGACCTCAATTTTATCCCCGGCTGACAAGGTCAGACCACGAGCCAGTTCACGGTGGGGCAGAAATCCTTCCACACCCTCGCCAAGCCGAATCTCGGCACCTCGACTATCCACCGAGATGACTTCACCTTCGACCAGGGCACCCTTTTCATTGGCCACCACAAACTGGATGAACGGATCAGTTTCCATCTGCTTGATCCCGAGGCTGATACGCTCCCGCTCCGGATCAATGCTGAGGACGACCGCATCCAGAGTATCTCCCTTCTTGAAGTCCCGCACCGCTTCTTCGCCGGTACGATCCCAGGCGAGATCAGAAAGATGGATCAGGCCATCGATACCGCCATCCAGGCCAACGAACACACCGAAGTCGGTAATACTCTTGATCTGACCGGAGACACGATCGCCCTTCTGGAAGTTCTGCGCGAAGTCGTCCCACGGATTGGGCAGGCACTGCTTGATGCCCAGCGAAATGCGGCGCCGCTCTTCGTCGATATCAAGGATCATCACTTCGACTTCCTGGCCGACATGCAGGGCCTTGGCCGGATTGATGTTCTTGTTGGTCCAGTCGATTTCGGAGACATGCACCAGGCCCTCGACGCCTTCTTCGATCTCGACGAACGCGCCGTAATCCGTAACGTTGGTGACCTTACCGAAAATACGGGTAGCCTCGGGATAACGGCGGGCGATATCGCGCCAGGGATCTTCACCCAGTTGCTTCATGCCGAGAGAGATACGGCCGCGCTCGCGGTCGAACTTGAGGACCAGGACGCGCACTTCGCCGCCCACGGTGACCACTTCGCTGGGATGCTTGACCCGGCGCCAGCCCATATCGGTGATATGCAGCAGGCCGTCGATACCACCCAGGTCGATGAACGCGCCGTAATCGGTGAGGTTCTTGACCACACCCTCGAGGATGGCACCTTCCTGAATGCTTTCCAGCAGTGCGCCACGCTCCACGCTCTGTTCCTGCTCGACCACCGCGCGGCGGGAAACCACCACGTTGTTGCGCTTGCGGTCCAGCTTGATGATCTTCATCTCCAGGTCTTTGCCTTCGAGATAGGCCACATCCCGTACCGGACGCACATCGACCAAAGAGCCAGGCAGGAAGGCGCGCACACCATCGATGCTGACCGTAAAACCACCCTTCACCTTACCGGTAAGGAAGCCATGCACCACGGCGTTGTCGTTGAAGGACTTCTCCAGATCGACCCAGGTCTTGGCGCGACGGGCTTTTTCACGGGAGAGGCGGGTCTCGCCCATGCCGTCTTCCACCAGCTCCAGACAGACCTCCACAGAGTCACCGACCTTCACCTCTATTTCACCTTCCGCATTACGGAACTGCTCAGCGGGGATCGGCCCTTCAGACTTGAGACCCACATCGACGATGACAAAGTCGTTATCGACGCGGGTCACTATGCCGGTGAGCAACTCGCCAGGCTTGAGGCCCTGGGTGCTCTGGCTTTCTTCAAACATCTCGGCAAAACTGGGTTCAACAAGCATTTCAGCGTTAGGGGTGGTCATAAATTTCAGTAGGCCTCATTTACCGGGCACGCCATAGGCGCCCCTTGAATCACTGCTCGATGCCATAAATGGCGGTTTCAATTTTCCTGCAAAGCCGATTGAACCCAGCTTTGCAGAACCCTGTATGTGTCAGAAACGCTTTGTTCGCTGGTATCCAGGAGGCGCGCATCGGACGCGGGCCGGAGCGGTGCCACGCTGCGCTGCTGATCCCGGGCATCGCGTTCCGCAATTTCCGCCACAACTGTGGCGAGATTAGCACTACTACCCTGTTCCATCAACTGATTCAGACGCCGCTTGCCACGGACTTCGGCGCTGGCAGTCAGAAATATCTTAAGCGGTGCGTCCGGGAAAACCACGGTCCCCATATCCCGGCCGTCGGCCACCAGTCCCGGCGCCTGGCGAAAATCCCGCTGCCGCTGCAATAAAGCGGCGCGGACCGCAGGAAGCGCGGCAATTTGTGAGGTCAACGCACTGATTTCGGGGCTGCGGATTTCCGCATCCACGACCTCTCCCCCAAGTAGTACGTGGGTTTGGTCCACTGCACCGCGAAAGCTCAGCGGTAAGGCACGGGCAAGGTCGGACAGCGCCGCTTCCTCATCTGCATGAAGCCCGGCCCGCTGGGCCGCCAGCGCCAACGCCCGATAAATAGCGCCGCTGTCCAACAGATGCCAACCCAGATCATGGGCCAAGAGACGACCCAGCGTGCCCTTACCGACCCCGCCGGGACCATCCAGGGTGATGACGGGGATGATATTCATGCGCTTACCATCTCCAGCAGCAGCCCGGCCTGCTGTGCCAGAGCGGGAAAACTCGGAAAGGACGTAGCCACGTTGGCACAGTCGAGAATTTCGATATCACCTCGCGCCACCAGTGCCGCCATAGCGAAGGCCATCGCGATACGATGATCTCCGTGACTGTTTACCTGGCCACCCAGCAGCGGTGATCCGCTGATAATGGCTCCATCCGCGCGCTCTTCTATAGTGGCACCCAGTGCACGCAGCCCACCAGCCATCACCGCGATGCGGTCACTTTCCTTGACACGGAGTTCTTCGGCGCCGGTAATCACCGTCTGCCCCTTCGCACACGCCGCCGCTATGAACAGCGCGGGAAACTCATCAATAGCCAGAGGTACCAGACGGGGAGGGATAGCGATGCCTTGCAACGGTGCATAGCGGACGCGGATATCGGCGACCGGCTCACCGCCCACTTCGCGCAAGGCGGTCAGGTCAATCCGAGCACCCATGCGGGTGAGGATTTCGATGATACCGGTCCGGGTCGGATTGATACCAACACCTTCCAGGGTGAGATCGGAGCCCGGCGCGATAGTGGCACCGAGCAGGAAGAAAGCCGCCGAAGAAATATCGCCCGGCACCTGCAGCGACTGCCCGTGCAACTGACCACCGCTGCGCAGACAAATGCGTGGACCCTGACGCTCCAATGGATAGCCGAAGCCTTGCAGCATCCGCTCGCTGTGATCGCGGGTGGGCGCGGGCTCGGTCACGCAGGTTTGCCCGTCGGCATACACTCCGGCCAACAGCACGGCGGATTTGACCTGGGCGCTAGCCACCGGCAGCGCATACTCGATGCCATGCAGGGGCCGTCCATGAATATGCAAGGGTGCCCTGCCCTCCTGCGCGGTGATTTCCGCGCCCATGGCACGCAACGGGTTCAGCAAGCGGCCCATCGGTCGCTTCTGCAAACTGGTGTCGCCAATCAAAGTGCTGGAAAAAGCCTGCCCGGCCAGCACCCCCGCCAGCAGACGCATGGCCGTACCGGAGTTTCCACAATCCAACGGGACAGCAGGCGCATGCAACCCATGCAGGCCGGCACCCTGTATGCGCAAATGCCCATTATTCGGCCCTTCCATTTCGACGCCCATCGCGCGAAATGCGGCGATGGTGGCGAGCACGTCCGCACCCTCCAGCAACCCCTCTACTTCGGTGATGCCTTCGGCAAGCGCGCCAAGAATAACGGCACGATGGGAAATGGATTTGTCGCCGGGGACCGAAAAACGACCTTTGAGCTGACCACCTGGATGTACAAGATATCTGGACATAATTCAGGAATGCACCGGAGGAAATTGAAATTTTTGTCGGCAGCGCTGACCACGTCCCAGCAGATCATTCAGCGCCTGGGCATCGTTACCCGCCAGCATCCGCTCGGCGGCGCCAAGAGTCCTTTGCACCGTGCTCAAATGCTGGCGGACAGCGGCACGATTCTCCCAGAGGATCTCGGCCCAGAGCCGGGGATCCGAGGCGGCGATACGGGAAAAGTCGCGCAGACCACCACCCGCCAATTGCTGCAGCACATTCGCCTGATCCTCCAAACCTGCCATGTAGGCAAAAGCCAGCAGATGTGGCACATGGCTGGTGGCAGCCAAAGCATGATCGTGGGCTTCCGGCGTCATTTGAACGATGGTGGCTCCGAACATTTGCCAGAATGTGCGCATAGCCTCCAGGGACCCGTCTGCCTGACCCGGCAACGGGGTCAAGATCACTCGTGCGCCCTGATAGAGCCCCTTCCGAGCCGCACCAAAGCCGGTTTTTTCGCCACCCACCAAGGGATGTGCCGCCACAAAACGATTCCCTAAAAGCCGAGCACCGAGCTGCGCTACCGGCACTTTGATGCTCGCGACATCGCTAACCACTGCCGTTGGAGACGCCAGACGCGCCACCTCTGGCAACTGCGCCATGAGCACCTGCGGAGGCGTGGCCAAAATGACCAGGTCAGCGTCCTGCAATGCGGGGGCAAGGACATGACTCAGCTTGACCTGCCACTTACCTGCTGCCTTACGAATCCGCATTGCTTCTTCCTTATCCGCGACCACGCCCCAGACTGTTCCGCTGAAATCCGCCGCGCGCAGGGCTTTGGCGACACTTCCCCCTATCAGGCCAAGGCCGACAATGGCGACCCGTTGGAAGGGAAAGTCTGGCATGCTAGAGCTCGCGGCCGATGGCCTCGGCAATCTTGCGCAGATCACCCATCAGTGTCATGAGTTGCTCCGGACTCAAGGCCTGATCGGCATCGCACCAGGCTTCTTGGGGACAGGGATGCGACTCCACCAGCAAACCATCTGCACCAGCCGCAATGGCCGCCTTGGACAATTGCGGCACCAGCCAGGCCTTACCGCCCGCGTGACTGGGATCGACGATAACCGGCAGATGCGTCTCCCGCTTGAGGACCGGTATAGCGGTGACATCGAGGACATTGCGATAGGCCGTCTCAAAGGTGCGAATACCACGCTCGGCGAAAATAATCCGGTGATTGCCGTGAGCAGCAATATATTCAGCCGCCATGAGCCATTCCTTGATGGTAGCACTCAGGCCACGTTTAAGGATAACCGGCACATCCAGGCGACCGACTTCTTTGAGGAGATCAAAATTCTGCATGTTGCGCGTGCCGATCTGAATGATATCCACCCCTTTTTCGAGGAAAAGATCAATCTTGCGGACATCCAT
This sequence comes from Acidithiobacillus sp., assembly GCF_023255755.1. GTDB lineage: Bacteria > Pseudomonadota > Gammaproteobacteria > Acidithiobacillales > Acidithiobacillaceae > Acidithiobacillus. The sequence goes on from NZ_JAGDVS010000151.1 coordinate 50,860, forward strand.
CAGCTCGGTGACGATGGGCAAACCGACGGCATCCGCAGCGGCCCGAAAATAATCCAGGCCTTCATCGCCCACGCCCTGAAAGGTGTAGGGGCTGGTGCGAGGTTTGAAAGCTCCGCCACGCATCAGGCGGCAGCCTGCCGCCCTGACGGCTTCTGCGGAGCTGCGCATCTGTTCAGGTGTTTCGACCGAACAAGGGCCAGCGATCACTTGAATCTGATTGCCGCCGATGGGCACACCACGCACCTCGATCACGGTGTCGGTGGATTTGAACTCACGACTAACGAGTTTGTAGGGTTTAAGAATAGGCATGACCTGTTCCACAGCAAGCAAAGATTCCAAGGCTCCCTCGGGCAGCAACCGTTCATCTCCTAACAGGCCCACCACGGTGCGCTCGGAACCGGTACTGACCATGGGCTGCAGGCCAAACTGGCGGATACGCTCCAGCAACTGCTCCATCTGCTCTGCGGTAGCTTGTGGCTTAACAATGACGATCATAAAATTACAGGACCTCGCCCAGCATTTTTAGAAAACGTTGATTTTCCACCGGCAGACCAACACTGACCCGCAGATGATCCGGCATGCCGTAAGGGGTAAGCGGCCGGATGATTACGCCCCGATGCAACAGCGCGTCGTAGACACGCTGCCCCCCCCCCGGTACGGCAAAGGCGGTAAAGTTGCCTGCAGGCGGCAGGATTGTCAATCCAAGATTACGTAATCCGTCGCGGAGGGCCACGATCCCTTGGCGATTGTTGGCCAGGGTAGCCTGTAGATGGGCGCGGTCGGTGAGCGCAGCGTGCGCTGCCACCTGCGCTAACGTATTAACATTAAAGGGCTGACGAACCCGCTCCAGCACCGCTATCAGGTCAGGGTGGCCGATGCCGTAACCGCAACGCAGGCCTGCCAGCCCATAGGCCTTAGAAAAGGTCCGGGTAACTATCAGGTTGCTGAAGCGCCGCAGCCATAGCTTACCGTCGGGATAATCCGCGGTATCCATCAGTTCCAGGTAAGCCTCATCCAGCACCACCAGGGCATGTGAGGGCACGCTGTCGACAAAGGCCTCCAGTGCCTCAGCAGAAAGGTGGGTACCCGTGGGATTGTTGGGGTTGGCGATAAACACCAGCCGGGTTTTTGCGTTGAGCAGGCCGGCCATGGCATCCAGATCATGGCCGTAATCCCGCGCAGGGGCAATCCGCAGGGTCGCTCCGTTCGCCTGCGCGGCAATGGCGTAAGCAGCAAAGGCATACTGGGAAACAATCACCTCGGTGCCCGGCCCGGCAAAGGCGCGTACAGCAAACTCCACCACCTGATCAGAACCGTTGCCGAAGATAAATTGCCGCGGGTCCAGATCCAACTGATATGCCAGCAGTGCGCGCAACTCCGGCGCCGACCCCTCGGGATACAGGGCCAGGGTGGGCAGCGCATCGCGGATAGCCGCCAGCGCCGCGGGGCTGGGTCCCAGCGGATTTTCATTGGAGGCCAGTTTGATGGCATCACGGATACCCAGTTCCCGTTCCAGTTCCGCCAAGGGTTTACCCGGCTGATAAGGACGCAAGTCAGACACCCCCGCTGCCGCATATTCCAGATATTTATTGCGCATTAAAATACCGCTCTGGGATAACTGCCGAGACAACGATAGAAAGACGCCTGTTGCGCAAGGGCATCCAGCACCGGTGCAATGGCGGCATCTTGACGATGACCGAGCAGATCGAGATAAAAGACATACTCCCAAACAGCGGAGCGTGCCGGTCGCGACTCAATGCGCGTGAGGCTGATCCCCGCATCGGCCAATGGCGACAGCAGCGCATGCAGGCTCCCCGGGCGATTGGCCGCGGCTACCACCAGACTGGTCTTGTCGTTCCCTGTGGAGCGGGTACTGATCTTACCGATCACCAAAAAGCGCGTGGTGTTCTCGGGATTGTCTTCAATACTGGCGGCCAGAATATCGAGGCCGTAAGCCTCGGCAGCCACGGTAGTGGAAATAGCGCCACCCTCTGCATCCGCCGCTGCGCGTTCAGCAGCCACGGCATTACTGGGGACGTCCACCAATTGCACCTGCGGTAGGTGTGCGGCAAGCCACTGGCGACACTGGGCACGAGTCTGGTAGTGCACATAGACCCGTTGGATCGCATCCATGGAGCATTTAGCCACCAGATTATGGACGATGCGTAACTGCACCTCACCGCAAATATGCAGCGGATAATCCAGTAGCAGATCGAGGCTGAGATTGACAGAACCCTCGGTGCTGTTTTCCACCGGCACCACGCCGAACTGCGCCTGCCCACTGTCCACCAAAAGAAAAATCTCGGCAATCCCCGTGGTGGGTTGCAACACCGCAGCCCGCCCGAAATGCTTTTGCGCAGCCATTTGCGTGAAGGTGCCTGCCGGCCCGAGATAGGCCACCTGTAACGGCTCTTCCAGGGCCAGGCCAGCAGAAATGATTTCGCGAAAGATAGTGGCGATTTGCTCCGCAGAGAAGGGTCCGGGATTCTCGGCCATCAGCCGACGGAGAATTTCGGACTCCCGATCAGGATGGTAGAAATTCGTCTCATCAGCGGCGCGTTTGACTTCACCTACTTCGGCAGCCAAGCGGCCTCTCTCTGCAAGCAAATGGAGGATTTCTCCGTCTACGACATCAATAGCGGCGCGCAATTCAGGCAACGTTCGTACAGTCGCGGACAAGTTGCCTCCCTAACCCTGACGGCGGGCAAAATCCCGCATGAAGTCGACCAGCGCCCGCACCCCGGCCTCCGGCATGGCGTTGTAGATAGAAGCGCGCATACCACCCAGCAGGCGGTGTCCCTTGAGCTGGAGGAGCCCCTGCTCATCCGCCTCTTTCAGGAATATCGCGTCCAATACCGCATCGTGCAAGGTAAAGGGCACGTTCATCTGCGAGCGGTTGCGGTGCTCGATGGCGTTGTTATAGAAGCCGCCAGAGTTATCAATCGCCGCATACAGCAATGCGGCCTTACGCGCATTGACCTCCGCCATAGCGTCCAGCCCACCCAATTGTTTCAACCACTTGAACACCAAACCAGCCACGTAAATAGCAAAGGTAGGAGGTGTATTATGCATGGAGCCCTCTTTGGCATGCACGGCGTAGTCCAGCATGGTTGCAGTACCGGCTGGCGCATGACCGATGAGGTCTTCACGAACAATAACCAGAGTCAGACCGGCCGGCCCGATATTCTTCTGGGCACCGGCATAAATGAGGCCAAAACGGCTGACGTCCGCCGGCTTCGAGAGAATATGGGAAGAGGCATCACTCACCAGCGGAATATCGCCCAGTTCCGGGATAAAATCGAACTCCAGACCACCGATGGTTTCATTACCGGCAATATGCACGTAGGCAGTATCGGCGCTAACCCGCCACTCCGATTGCAGAGGCACCACACGAGCCTGGCGATCCGCATTGCTGGCCGCCACTTCGACGATCGCAAAACGCCTGGCCTCGCTCATGGCCTTTGCAGACCAGATACCGGTCTGCACATAACTCGCCCGCCCATGACCACGCAGCAGGTTGATGGGAACCATGGCAAACTGCAAGGTCGCCCCACCCTGCAAAAACAGCACCCTGTAATGGGCGGGAATCTGCAGGAGGTCACGGAGGTCTTGTTCGGCCCCGGCGATAATCTGCATGTAGTCGGCACCGCGATGGCTCATTTCCATGACCGAAATACCGCGGCCATGCCAATCGAGCAGTTCCGCCTGCACCTGCTCCAGTACCGCATGGGGGAGCATCGCCGGACCCGCGCCAAAATTATAAACAGGATAGTTCATTATGTGTTACTGGGGCAGATCAGTCTGCTCCCCCTCCTCTTCTTCTGTATCGGCAATCAATGCCAGTCCCGCCAATTGCTCGCCCTCGCCCAGGTTAATCAGGCGCACCCCCTGCGCATTCCGACCGGTGCGACGAATGCTGTTAATCGCCATACGAATCAGCGTGCCATGATCAGAGACCAGCATCAGTTCGTCCCGCTCCGTTACCGCCAGGGCGCCGACCACATCACCATTACGCTCGTTGGTCTGGATGGCAATAACGCCCTTCCCACCCCGGTTGGTGCGGCGGTATTCATCCACTTTCGTCAATTTACCATAACCATTGGCGGTAGTGGTGAGGATCACCTGACTGGAGTCCACCCACTGTGCCGAGATCACCCGATCATTTTCTTCCAGACTGATGCCGCGTACGCCACGGGCGTTGCGACCCATGGCTCGGGCCTTCGCCTCGGGAAAGCGCACCGCCATGCCATGCCGAGTAAAGAGCATGAACTCGCGCTGCCCGTCGGAGAGGCCAACGGCGACCAGACGATCACCGGGGTCGAGGTTGATGGCATTGATCCCCTGACTGCGCGGTCGGGAATACTCCATGACCGGCGTCTTTTTGACGACCCCGAGGGAGGTAACCATGCAGACAAACTGGCCCTCGGTAAAGTCACGAACCGGCAACACGGCGGTAATGCGCTCCGTGGGTGCCAGCGACAGCATGTTGACAATGGGCTTGCCCTTGGCGCCACGACCTGCCTGCGGCAACTGATACACTTTTTGCCAGAAGACTTTACCGAGATTGCTGAAGAACAAACAATACGCATGGGTCGAAGCGCAGAACATGCGTTCGACAAAGTCTTCTTCTTTGGTGGTAGTGGCCATCTTGCCTTTGCCGCCCCGCCTCTGGGCATTGAAGACCGTCACCGGCTGCGCCTTGATATAACCGGCGTGGGTGAAGGTCACCACCATTTCCTCTTCGGTAATCAGATCTTCCGTCGAAATATCACCCGTGTCCGCCACGATCTCGCTGCGCCGGGCATCCCCGTACTGATCGCGGATGGCCACCAGCTCTTCGCGGATGACTTCCATCAGCCGGGTCTTTGAGCCAAGAATCTCCAGTAACTCACGGATGCGATCCAGCAAGGCCAGGTATTCATCGCGGATTTTGTCCTGCTCCAGCCCGGTCAGACGGTGCAAACGCAAATCGAGAATGGCCTGGGCCTGCAGCTCGGACAGATGATATCCGTCCGTTTGCATCCCCTCCGAGGGTTCGCCACGTTCGACCAGCAGTGCCGCGACCATGCCCGGCTCCCAGGCCTTCGCCAGCATCTGCGCCTTGGCTTCCGCCGGGTTGGCCGCCGCCCGAATCAGGCTGATGAGCGGGTCGAGATTGACCAGCGCCACCGCCAGGCCTTCGAGGATATGGGCGCGGTCGCGTGCCTTCTTCAGCTCGAAGACGGTGCGCCGGGTGACCACTTCGCGGCGATGCTGAATGAAGGCCTGCAGCAGATCGCGCAGACCGAGGGTCCGCGGTGCCCCGTCCAGCAGCGCCACCATATTGATATTGAACACGCTCTGCATAACCGTGTGCTGGTAGAGATTATTCAGCACCACGTCGGCATTGGCATCCCGCTTGAGTTCAATGGCGATACGCATACCCGATTTGTCCGACTCGTCGCGCAGGTCACTGATGCCTTCCAGACGCTTTTCCTTGACCATCTCGGCGATGCGCTCAATGAGCTTGGCCTTATTCACCTGATAGGGCAGTTCGGTGACGATGATGCTCTGCCGGTTGGATTTTTTGTCCGTCTCGAACTCGCAGCGCGCGCGCATGACCACTCGGCCCCGCCCGGTGCGGTAGGCTTCGATACTGCCGGCACGGCCATGAATAAAGCCTGCCGTCGGGAAATCCGGCGCCGGGACCAAGGTAAACAAGTCTTCGTCCGGGGTCTCGGGATCATCCACCAGCGCCAGACAGGCACTGATCACTTCCGTCAGATTGTGGGGCGGGATATTGGTCGCCATACCGACAGCGATGCCGGCGGAACCGTTGATCAGCAGGTTGGGGATACGCGCCGGCATGACCAGCGGTTCCCACTCCTTCTCATCGTAGTTGGGACCAAAATCGACGGTCTCTTTTTCCAGATCCGCCAGCATTTCGTGGGCGATGCGGGACATGCGCACTTCGGTATAGCGCATGGCGGCTGGACTGTCGCCATCCACCGAACCAAAGTTACCCTGCCCGTCGATGAGCGGGTAGCGCATGGAAAAGTCCTGCGCCATCCGCACCATCGTGTCATAGACGGCAGTGTCGCCGTGGGGATGGTATTTACCGATGACGTCACCGACAACACGCGCCGACTTCTTATAGGGCTTATTCCAGTCGTTGTTCATCTCGTGCATGGCGAAGAGCACACGACGATGCACTGGCTTGAGGCCGTCGCGGGCGTCGGGAAGGGCGCGGCCGACGATCACGCTCATGGCGTAATCGAGGTAAGACTGGCGCATCTCCTTTTCGAGACTGACAGGAATAGTTTCTTTGGCGAATTCGATCATGTGGAGACTGAGTACCCCTGATTATTTTTTCAACGCGGCATTATGCCACAGCGGGGCTAAGCCTGCATGTGGCCAGCGGCCAGCGCCTGGAGCGCCGCCTGAAACCCCGGGCGCGCCACGCCACGCTCGGTGATAATGGCGGTGATCAGACTGGCGGGGGTGACATCAAAAGCCGGATTGCGCACTTCGACACCTTCTGGTGCCACCGCATGGCCCGCACATTGCTGCACCTCGGCGGCGGGGCGCTCTTCGATAACGATACCGCCGCCATCGGGCATGGCGAAATCCACCGTACTCAAAGGCGCCGCGACATAGAAAGGAATCTGATGATATTGCGCCAGCACGGCGAGGCTGTAGGTGCCAATTTTGTTTGCCGCGTCGCCATTGGCGGCAATGCGGTCGGCACCAACGATCACCGCATGGATCAGGCCCTGTTGCATCAGATAGGCGGCGGCGCTGTCGGCATTGAGATGAAAGGGAATACCGTCCCTCTGCAACTCCCAGGCGGTGAGGCGCGCGCCCTGCAGCCAGGGCCTGGTTTCATCAGCATAGATATGGAGCTGCTTACCCGCAGAAATCCCTGCACGAATCACGCCC
>NZ_JAGDVS010000129.1 GCF_023255755.1 Acidithiobacillus sp.
GCTACATGGGCACGGCTGCGCCGACCCATGACCCCATACCCACCTGATCAGGGCAAGCCCCGACACCCCGGCCATTCCGCGCTCCGCTTGTCACACCCCTTCTTTCTTTCCATCGTCCAGGCTTCTTTCGCGCTGTGCGGAGATCCATCGAAACGGACCACAAACAGGTCCGCGATGGCCATTACCCGATAGGCATGTCTATCTATCGGGAGAAGCGTCATGACGAATAAAACCACCACGATCCGCGTCCGGGTGACACCTGTCGAACAATCCGTAGCGCAATCCAAAGCGGATGCCTGCGGTTTGTCTTTGTCCGCTTATATACGAAGCGCTATCGATGGCCGCTTGCAGGAACATCGAATCGCCCAGGTCACTTCCGAACTCGTAGACCTTTATGTCTGGCTCCTGAAAGAAGATCAGGCAGAGTCTGCTCGCAGGGTTCTGGCGATGACGTACCGACTGAAAGGGGATTCCCAATGATTGGTAAAGTCGGCAAGTCTCGGGCCGGGAGCAAATCGGGCAGCCCGAGTGCGTTCGGCGCTGTAGTGAATTACATCGCCCGAGAAGCAGACCACAAAGGGAGAGCGATTACTCCGGGCGACATCGGGGTGATGAATTTAAGCACGCCAGCCGACCATCTGGACCTCGCTGTTTTGCTGATGGATAACGCCGCATCCGGCGCCCTGCGCAACGGCAGATTCAAAGGTGATCCGGTCTATCACCTGATTTTGTCCTGGCGGGCAGAAGACATCCCGAAGCCAGACCAGATCAAGGATTGTGTCCAGCACACCTTAAAAGCCTTGGGCATGCAGGATTGCCAGGCCGTTTGGGCGATCCATCGGGATACGGACGATGATCATGTCCACATCGCCGTGAACCGGGTACATCCTGAAAAGCATACGGTTGTGGGTCCACCCCGCCGCGACTACTTCATCATTGATCAGGCCATGCGGGAACTGGAGATCCGGCACGGCTTTGCGCGGGACAATGGCCCGAACATCACCGTGGACGGCAAGGACGGACCGCAGATCGTGCGCATGTCGCGCAAGGAGCGGCTGGAGAAGGGCTTGCTGAAAAGTGGGGATGCGCACGGCCCGCGCCTGACTCAGGCGGCCAAAGCCGCAGAACGAAGTCAGGGCGCACCGAGCTTTCAGGCGTGGGCACAGGACCGACCGGCCCAGTTTCTGCGGAATGCGCTACAGTCTGGCACGGGCATTGGCTGGAATGATTTGCACAGTGCTTTGGCTCGCTTCGACATGGTGATTCAGCCCAAGGGATCGGGCATGGTGGTTTCTACCACCTTAGAGAACGGACGGGTGCTGGCGTGCCCGGTCTCCAAGCTCGACCGAAACCTGACGATGATGAAACTGGAGCAGCGCCTGGGCGCATTCACCCCAGCCCCGGCCTTCCCATCAGCACCCGCCGTGCATACCTACGAGAAATTCCTGCACGGTGCGCAGTCCGGCAAACAGCCGGATGGCCCGACCCAATACCATGACAAAAACGGGCAGAGAATGATTCGCCGCGCCGAGCGGCAGGCGGAGCGTGAAGATCTGCACGCCCGTTACCAGGCCGCACAGCAGCAAATCAAGAACAGTCGCCGGGAGGTCCGGCAGTCTTTGATGGCTCGGCAGAAGTCGGAGCGCGATATTTTGCAGGCCAGCATCAAGGCCAGCAAACCAGCATTCATGGCCAAAGAACATGCCAAAGGCACGACGACACCCACAGCACAATCCTTATGGGCCTTTGAGGCCGCGCGCGCAAAAGAGGAGCTACAGAAAAAACACCTGAAACAACGTCATGCCCTACCGCGCACCATGGTCTGGCGCGACTGGCTGGAACAGCAGGCAGCCGCACCGATCCATGATGAAGCGGCATTGGCCGCCTTGCGCGGCATTCGCTACCTGGAAGTCCGCAAGGCCAATCAGGAGAAGAACGGCTTCGAGGGCGAGGAACTGGAAACGCTCAAGCCCATTCTGTCCGGGCTACACCACGAGATCGACCATCGCCGCCAACTGATCCATTACCGGAATGACCACGGTGCAAAGTTGTTCACGGATACCGGCCCACGGATTGAAATCCATGACCGGGCAGCGTCCAGCGTCGAGGCCGCCCTACGTATCGCCGCACAGAAGTATGGTGCGGTGGACATCACGGGCAGTGCAACATTCAGGGAGCAGGCAGCGCGGCAGGCTGCTCGGCTGGGGATTCCAGTCAGGGATAAGGATTTGCAACCCATCTGGCAGGAAGAGCGCCAAGTGAAACCGCCGAGGAATCAGGAACCGCAGAGTCAGAATCCCCACCATGAGACGATCATATCCTTGGTTGGGATCACCTCAGGATCAACGCCACATCATGTGGCCGCAGAGAAAACGGCAATCCGGCCCGAGCCACAGAAGGTGGACCAGGATAAGGTCAAGTCGCCGCTTCGCAGAAAACCGCGCCGAGAGACCCCTGAGATGGAACGCTAGATACGCTTTGGGTCTGTGGCCTAACGTCGGTTTGAGGCTGGAAGCGCCTGCAGGATTGCGCTAGACTGATGCGGTTCTGATGGCTTGAATAATCAGGGGATTTTATTGTCTTGTCTACTATTGAGCATCCTACAGAATTTTAATTTCATTGCCTGGATCAATAGTTACGAAAGTTCACCCGTCGCAACTAAAAAAAACATAGGCATGATGGCCCCATGAATGCAGTAGAAATCGAAGCGGCTTTATCGGATTTAGCCTGTCAGGCATTCGATGCGGCGGAGTTCCCGTTTATGTTCCTGGCCGCTTTCGGCAATAAGGACACGACACTCAACCGCCTGCGTGCAGGCAACAACAATGCTTCCGATGTGTCTGGTGGCGTGCTTCAGCGTAGCAACATCCACATCGCGGTCTCCACAGAAGGTAACGTAGACGAAACCCTCAAGGCATTACGCGTCAGTCCTGCCACTGCAAAAGCGAAAGCCAAGTTTATTCTGGCCACCGATGGCCTGACCCTTGAGGCCGAAGAAATAGGGAGCGGCGAAACCATCGCCTGCGTCTATCCGGATTTCCCCAACCACTTCGGCTTTTTCCTGCCGTTGGCTGGCATCTCCACTATCAAGGAGATTAAGGACAACCCCATCGACGTGCGCGCCACAGGGCGCCTGAACAAACTGTACGTCGAGCTTCTGAACGAGAACCCGGATTGGGGTAAGAACGAGCGCCGCCACGATATGAACCACTTCATGGCGAGACTGGTGTTCTGTTTTTTTGCCGAAGATACTGACATCTTCGATGGCGAAGGGCTTTTCACCAAAACAGTAGAGCAAATGAGCGAACGCGATGGCTCCAACACCGATGAGGTGCTGCAAACCATCTTTCGCGCCATGAATATCAAGAATGCCGAGCGCAACGCAGCCCAGCCACGTTTGCCGAACTGGGCCGATCAGTTCCCCTATGTGAATGGTGGCCTGTTTTCCGGCAGTACCCAAGTCCCGCGCTTCACCCGCATAGCGCGCACTTACTTGACTCACGCGGGCAACCTGAACTGGAAACATATCAACCCGGACATTTTCGGTAGCATGATCCAGGCTGTGGCCGACGATGAAGAGCGCGGTGCATTAGGTATGCACTACACCAGCGTACCCAACATCCTGAAAGTGTTGAACCCCTTGTTTTTGGATGACCTGCGCGCGCAGTTAGCCGAGGCCGGAGACAACAAAATAAAGCTGTTGAATCTACGCAAGCGGATGGCGCGCATCCGCGTATTCGACCCAGCTTGTGGCTCCGGCAACTTCCTGGTGATCGCCTACAAGCAGATGCGTGGGATCGAGGCGGAAATCAACCGTCGCCGGGGCGAAACCCACCAGGGCAGTGAGATTCCGCTCACCAACTTCCGAGGCATCGAACTGCGCGACTTTCCGGCAGAAATTGCCCGCCTGGCGCTTATCATTGCCGAGTTTCAGTGCGACGTGCTGTATCGCGGGCAGATGGATGCGCTGGCTGAGTTTCTGCCGCTGGATGCGGAGAACTGGATCGTTTGCAACAATGCGCTGCGGCTGGACTGGTTGGCAATCTGCCCGCCCACGGGCACGAGTGTGAAGTTGACCGGTGACGACCTGTTCAACACGCCGCTGGATCAAACACAGATTGACTTTGAGAATGAGGGTGGCGAGACGTATATCTGCGGTAATCCGCCATACAAAGGACGCAACAAACAAAGTGAGACTGAAAAGGCAGATACGGCCTGCGTTTTCTCAGGCTATCCAGGTTCATTTGCATCGTTGGATTACGTTGCAAATTGGGTATTTAAAGCTGCCTCTTTTTGTGAGGCCACAAATGGTGCAGCGGGTCTTGTGGCCACCAATTCAATTTGTCAAGGTGAGCAGGTCGCGCTGCTTTGGCCACTAATTTTCGATTTGGGCCTGTGTATTTCATTCGCGCATGAGTCTTTTAAATGGTCGAATCTTGCAAGCAACAGGGCCGGCGTGACTGTTTTAATTGTTGGTATATCAAAAAAAGGGAGCGACATCCCTACGCTTTATTCCGGCAATGAGTCTAGACAGGTGGGTTTAATTGGCCCGTACTTGGTGCCAAACACCAGCGTTGTTGTCGCAGCGCGAAGTCAGCCCATTTCACAAGTCGGGATGATGTACTTGGGCAACATGGCAAAGGACGGAGGTAATCTTCTTTTTACGAAAGAAGAAGCTCGTAAGCTGGTTGAGGATCAAGGCGTGGATGCTTCCTACATTCGGGATTTCTTCGGATCTGAGGAGTTGATCCACTCAAAGCCTAGGTCCTGCCTCTGGATAGACGATGAGAAATTAGAGGTGGCAAAAGAGAATCCTGCTATTGCGGCGTTGCTGGAAAGAGTTCGGGCGTTTCGCGCAAGCAGTGATGCATCATCTACTCGCGCAAACGCTTCAACTCCTCATCGCTTTGTTCAGATGTCTGCCACAAATGGTGATTGCGCAATTATTGTTCCGCGTGTTTCATCGGAAAATAGGCCATATCTTCCGGTGGACTATCTGCAAGCTGGCCCAATTATCGGGGACAAATGCTATGCCATGTATGACGAGCCGCTATGGAACTTCGCGATCATTGCGTCAAAAATGCACATAGTATGGATCGGTACCGTCTGTTCGCGTCTGCGAACAGATTATTCATATGGGAATAAACTCGGCTGGAACACCTTCCCCATTCCCCTTCTCACCGAACAGAACAAAATCGACCTGACCCGCTGCGCAGAGGATATTCTGCTCGCCCGTGAAGCCCATTTCCCTGCCACCATCGCCGACCTGTACGATCCGGACACGATGCCGGAGAATTTACGCTACGCCCATGAACGCAACGATGAAGTACTGGAGCGCATCTATATCGGTCGCCGCTTCAAGAACGACACGGAGCGACTGGAAAAGCTGTTTGATCTCTATACCAAGATGATGACAACGGCCTCACCTCCCGCCCGAAAAGGAGTCGTGAGAGCCGTCAAGAACAAAGGGAAGAAAGCATGAACGATAAGCCCATCAGTCTGACTTCACCCCCAGAAGGGTATGCCGACTGGCTGGCCGATCTCAAAGCCCGTATCCACAGCGCGCAGCAACGCGCTACGCTGGCGGTCAACCGCGAGCTCGTGCTGTTATACTGGCAGATTGGGCGCGACATTCTGCTGCGGCAGGCCGAACAGGGCTGGGGTGCCAAGGTGATCGAGCGGCTGGCGCATGATTTACGTGCCGCTTTTCCGGACATGAAGGGTTTTTCACCGCGCAACCTCAAGTACATGCGCGCCTTTGCCGAGGCGTGGCCGGAGGCTGACTTTGTGCAGCAGGCTGCTGCACAATTGCCCTGGTTCCACCTCTGCACCTTACTCGACAAGCTCAAAACCCGTGAAGAGCGGGATTGGTATCTGGCCAAGGTGGTGCAGCACAACTGGTCGCGCAATATTCTGGTGATGCAGATCGAAACCCACCTGCTGGAGCGCAGTGGCAGGGCGGTCACCAACTTCGAGGCCAGCTTGCCCAAACCGCAATCCGATCTCGCCAGAGAGTCGGTAAAAGACCCGTATCGCTTCGACTTTCTGAGCCTCACCGAGGAGGCGCAGGAGCGCGAGATCGAAAACGCCTTAGTGAAGCATGTCACCGAATTTCTGCTGGAGCTGGGCGCAGGTTTTGCCTTTGTCGGTCGGCAAGTGTTGCTGGACGTCGGCGGCGATGAGTTTTTCATCGACCTGCTGTTCTATCACCTCAAATTGCGCTGTTACGTGGTGATTGAACTTAAAGGTGGCAAGTTCAAGCCCGAGCACCTGGGGCAATTGGGGTTTTATCTGACCGCCGTGGATCGCCAGTTCAAAAGCGAGCACGACAATCCCAGTATTGGTCTCTTGCTCTGCAAGAGTAAAAACAAGGTCGTAGCCGAATATGCCTTGGGCGACAAGACGCAACCCATGGGCATCGCCGAATACAAATTACTCGAATCCCTGCCAGAAGAACTGCAAACCACCCTGCCCAGCATCGAGCAGATTGAGCGCGAACTGGGGAGCAGCGACACTTCCATGGAAGACAATTCGCAGTGAGCACGGAGCGCACTACCCCATCGTGCATCTTGCCGCCAGCGGAAAGCTTGAATGTTGAATTCAAGAGCGAGCGCAAACGCTTGTCCGACGATGAGTTGGTCGAGGCACTGGTTTGTCTGGCCAATACCGAAGGCGGGGAACTTTGGCTGGGCGTGGAAGATGATGGCACGCCCACTGGCCTGCATGAGGCGCACCAGAATCTGGCGGGTTTGCCGGGATTGGTGGCGGCCAGAACTTCGCCGTCCCTCGCTGTCGTGGTCAGTGATCTGGCGTTTTCCGGCGTTCGCGTGGCGCGCATTGTGGTGCCTAAATCCAGCACGGAGGTTGCCACCACATCGGGGGTATATCTGCGACGCCGCCTGAAACCGGATGGCACACCCGAATGCGTCCCCATGTTGCCGCATGATCGCAGCAGCCGGGCTGGCCATTTTGGTTTGGCGGATGCGTCGGCGCAGGCCGTTGCCGGTGCGTCGCTGACCGACTTCGACCCGCTGGAACGCGAACGGTTACGCCAGGCGATACGCCAATATGGTGGCGACCGCGTGTTGCTGGAGCTGGATGACGAGGCGCTGGATGGGGCTTTGGGGTTCACCCAGCGTCAGCCCGACGGGAGCCGGGTGCCTACGCTTACGGGGCTGTTATTGATTGGCCGCGAGGCGGCATTGCAGCAGCGCGTGGCCACTCATGAGCTGGCGTTTCAGGTGCTTGCGCAGCAGGCGGTGCGGTTCAATGAGTTCCGCCGCTTTCCGTTGCTCAAAGCGCTGGATTGGCTGGAAACGAATTTTCGTCCTTACAACCCCGAACAGGAATTGCAGGTAGGCCTGTTTCGTGTGCCGGTGCCCTTGGTGGACATGGCGGCCTTTCGTGAGGCAGTGGCCAATGCGTTGATTCACCGCGATTACCACCGCATGGGCGCGGTGCATGTGCGGCTGGAGGATGAAGCACTGGTAATCAGCAACCCCGGTGGCTTGGTGGATGGGGTGACTTTGGCCAACTTGCTGGTGACCGAGCCGCGCCCACGCAACCGCGCCCTGGCCGATGCCATGAAGCGCATCGGTGTGGTGGAGCGCTCGGGCCGTGGCGTGGATACGATTTACCGCGGCATGCTCAAGTTTGGTCGTCCTGCGCCGGACTATGGCCGCACGGATACGCAAAATGTGGTGTTGCAATTGCCCACCGTGCCCGCCGATGTGGCTTTTCGTCGCATGGTGGTGGATATTGAGCGGCAGCGTGGCGCGGAGTTGCCGATTGATTCATTAATTGCGCTAGGTGCTTTGCGCGAGTTCAAGCGTTTGTCGGCAGAGGCATTGGCTCAGCACATTCAGCGCGATGCCGCGAGCGCCAAACGCACGCTGGAGACCTTGACCGAAGCGGGTTTGGTCGAGGCGCATGGCAACACCCGTGGGCGCAGCTACACCTTGTCGGCCTCGGTGTATTCGGTGGTGAGTGACAAGGCGGCCTACACACGCCAGGTGGGTTTTGGCCCGATTCAGCACGAGCAGATGGTGCTGAGCTACATCCGCCAACATGGGCAGATCAAACGTGCGGAGGTGATGGATTTGTGTCGGTTGACAGAAGGGCAAGCCAAAGAGCTGTTACGTCGCCTTGTTATTTCAAAGAAAATCGATTTGCGTGGCGCGGGGCGGGCCTCGATGTATGTCGAGTTTGCCAGCCCTGCTCAAGCGTGACGCTTAAAAAACGGATGGAAACGGATGGAAACGGATGGAAACGGATGGAAACGGATGCGCAAAAGTTTTGATCGCACCCCCAACGCGCCCTATTTTCTGAGCATAAGAGCCATGAACCAAACGACCTCACAAAACAATCCAACCAACGCTTACACCGTGCCGTCGGTATCCATCACCACGGCGCGCACCGGGGCTTCAGCCAAGGCCAACGCGCTGGGCATGCGCGCCATGCAGGAGCGCGCTTATGCCAAGCGCGGCGAGCAATACCTGCTGATCAAATCGCCCCCGGCATCGGGCAAATCCCGCGCACTGATGTTCATTGCCCTGGACAAGCTCAACAACCAGGGCTTGCAGCAGGCCATCATTGTGGTGCCGGAGCGTTCCATTGGCGGCAGCTTCGCCGATGAGCCCCTGAGTCAGCACGGCTTCTATTGGGATTGGCAGGTCGCGCCACAATGGAACCTGTGCAATGCCCCTGGCGTAGACGATGTGAAGGTCGCCAAGTCCAAGGTTAAAGCCGTGGGAGAGTTTCTGGCCAGTACCGACAAGACACTGGTATGTACCCACGCCACCTTCCGCTTTGCAGTGGAAGAACTGGGTATCGAGGCCTTCGATAATCGCCTGATTGCCATCGACGAGTTCCACCACGTCTCCAGCAGCCCGGACAACAAGCTGGGCAGTCAATTAGGCGCCTTCATCGCCCGCGATAAAGTGCATGTGGTAGCCATGACCGGCTCCTACTTCCGAGGCGACAGCGAGGCCGTATTGATCCCATCGGATGAAGCCAAATTCGAGACGATCACCTACACCTACTACGAGCAACTCAATGTCTACAGCTGGCTCAAATCGCTGGATATCGGTTACTTCTTCTATACGGGCCGGTATGTGGATGCCGTGGAGAAGGTGCTCGATCCGGCACTCAAGACCATCGTACATATTCCCAACGTCAACTCGCGCGAGAGCTTGCGGGACAAAGAACGCGAAGTGAATGAGATCATGCACGCGCTGGGTGAATGGAAGGGCATTGATCCGGCCACCGGCTTCCACCAGATACAGACCCCGTGCGGTCGCCTATTGAAGGTGGCAGATCTCGTGGACGACAGTGATCCGGCTCGGCGCTCACGCGTGCTGGCGGCCCTGAAAGATCCCGCTCAGAAGAATAACCGGGATTATGTCGATGTCATCATCGCCCTGGGCATGGCGAAGGAAGGCTTCGACTGGATATGGTGTGAACATGCGCTGACCATCGGCTACCGCAGCAGTCTGACGGAAATTGTACAGATCATTGGCCGCGCCACCCGCGATGCAGAGGGCAAGGAGCGGGCACGCTTCACCAACTTGATTGCCGAACCTGCAGCAGAACAAGCGGCTGTGGCGGAGGCCGTGAACGACATGCTCAAGGCCATTTCCGCCAGCTTACTGATGGAACAAGTATTAGCCCCGCGCTATGAGTTCACCCCAAAAAACAACGGCGCGAAGGAGGGCTTTGATTATGGCGAGGAAGGCTACAAGGACGGTGGCCACAATATAGGGGTCAATACGGACACCGGCCAAATTCATGTGGAGATCAATGGGCTGGTCTTACCGCAAAGCCCGGAGGCTACGCGCATTTGCAGGGAGGATCTGAACGAAGTCGTCACCAGTTTCCTGCAGAACAAGACCGTGCTGGAGCGTGGTCTGTTTGACCAGGAAAACACTTTGCCGGAAGAGCTGACCCAGCTACAGATGGGCAAGATTGTGCGCGAGCGCTACCCGGAATTGAATGCGACTGATCAGGAGTCCATTCGTCAGCATGCCATTGCCGCCATGAACATCACCCAACAGGCCAAGTTGGCGTTAGCCCAGGCGGATGCCGATGGCGTAACTCAGGGCAATACGGCCTTGCTGGATGGCGTGCGCAAGTTCGTCAATGTGCGCGACCTGGATATTGATCTGATCGACCGCATCAATCCCTTCGACGCCGCCTATGCGGTGCTGGCGAAGTCGATGGATGAGAAATCTCTGCGCCAGGTTCAGGCCACTATTGCCGCCAAGAAAGTCAGTATCCCCGAAGACGAAGCCCGTGAATTGGCAAAACGCGCCTTGCTGTTCAAGAACGAGCGTGGCCGCCTGCCAGTCATTAACTCCTCCGATCCCTGGGAGAAGCGTATGGCTGAAGGCGTAGCTGCTCTGGCGCGTTACCGCGCACAGGTTAGGGCAGCACAGGCGCAAGGAGAATCCACTAATGGCTGAGATGGACGATGATGAGCTGCTGGATGCGCTGGGCGTAGAAGTCGCCCCGCTCAAAGTCTCCACGCGAACCCCGCGTGAAGAGCGCATCATCGCGGGCTTTGAGGATATTCTGCGATTTCACCAAACACATGGTCGTGCCCCACAGCATGGCGAGGAGCGCGATATTTTTGAACGACTCTACGCTGTGCGTTTGGACCAGATCCGCAAGTTACCAGAAGCGCAAATCTTATTGGCCGGACTAGATAGCCCCGGATTGTTGTCTGGAGCAGCATCAATCCCAGCCGATGTGGACGACATGGATGAGGATGCCTTGCTTGCAGAGTTGGGTGTCGGCGACGACCTCGCTGATCAGAACGATGTCGCCGTGCTTCGTCATGTGCGCCCTCACGTTGAAAAGCGTGCAGCAGAGGAAATCGCTGAACGCACGCCGTGCCCGGATTTTGATAAGTTCCAGTCGATCTTCGATCAGGTCGAGCGAGATCTGAAATCTGGTCATAGAATAGCGCAGCGCTTTGGGCAAAATGCCAACATCGCCAGCGGAGATTACTTCATTCTCGGAGGGCAGCTTGCCTATGTGGCAGAAGTTGGCAAAACCATCAGAGCACCCAACGGGGGAAGCGACGCACGTCTGCGCGTCATTTATGCCAATGGTACAGAAAGCAACTTGCTGCGCCGCTCGCTACAACGGGCGCTTTATAAGGATGACACCGGTCGTCGACTTAGCGACTTGGATCTGGGGCCGCTATTTGGTGACACGCCAGAACCGGAGGATATCGAAAGTGGAACCATCTACGTGCTGCGCAGCCAGTCCACCCACCCGTTCGTCGCCGAACACCGTGAGTTGATACACAAGATCGGCGTGACCGGTGGCGAGGTGGAAACGCGTATCGCTGGCGCAGAAAAGGATGCCACCTATCTGCTGGCTGACGTAGAGGTGGTTGCCACCTATAAGCTCCATAACCTGAACCGCACAAGGTTGGAAAATATCTTCCATCGCTTATTTGGCGCAGCACAGATTGACTTGACCATTGAAGACCGCTTCGGTCATCCAGTCAAGCCGAGGGAGTGGTTCTTGGTGCCACTCCATGTGATTGACGAAGCAGTTCAGCATATTCGGGATGGGTCTATTGTTGATATGGTCTATGACTTGAAGAGCGCGCGGCTGATGGTGCAGAATAAAAATTGATTTGGCGGCCCATGGACTGAACGACAGCTAAAGACTGAAAGCAGCCATTGGGAAGAAACTAAACCTAGAGGCAATCCGGCGGACTTTCGTTCTGACAATCAACTTAAATATGGCAATGACAACTTGCGTACAACGCCTACAACGGAGTCGTCATGAGAGCCGCAGCACTATATCTGTCACTCATCTGCTGTTGCACACCCCATTCATGCTTTGCCAGCAATACCGGCCACAAGCTTTCACCTAAAGGGGTAAGAGGCCTTTATGCGCGCGCTTCATGCGCATGGTGTACGGATTAGTATGTATGGCATGGCTAGGGACTTGGACAACATGTTTGTGGAGTGGAGTGGAGAGGCACTGGCGCACAGTGAAGTACGAGGCCGTCTATATGACGGACTATGACAAAGCGTCGGAACTGACTATGATATTATCATTTCTTGCACACGCCATGTAAAAGAAGAGATTGATTAAGGAAAGCATGTGTTACGTAAAAAAATACGGTTAGCCGTTCTAGGCATTGGCGCGCTAATGCTTATGGTTGCTGGACAAGCATGGGCAATGGGTGAAGGCTTGCATGTGATTCAGGGCGGCCCCGCGTATTTTAATGTCGGCGTCGGAGCCTTTAACGCTGCTGGAGTGGTTCCG
>NZ_JAGDVS010000023.1 GCF_023255755.1 Acidithiobacillus sp.
GGGCGCATGTGGATGTACAGCATCTGACCGTACAATGGCGATCCCAGCCGCAGGCCGCCCCCATTCCGCTGCGTGTGCAGTGGCAGAGCAGCGGTGGCTTGCGTCCGCAGATGCAGGTGCAGGTGCGCTGGTCACCTCAAGGTCTGTTGCGCTATTCAGGAGCGGCGCGCGGCGTCTTTACCCGTCCGGGGCGCTCCTCTGGCAGCGGTAACTGGGTGTTGCAATCGTTGCCGCTGCCTTGGTTTCATCTCGCGGATCCGCACTTGCCGGTGTTGGGCGGCAGCGTGAGCGGCAGCGGGCGCCTGCAATGGCGTTATGGCTTGCCGCGCACAGTTACCGGGCAGTTTGCCGTGCATGACGCCGGGGTGGACGGTAAGCAATGGGCGCAAATCCATGGCCATCTGGGCTGGAATGGAACGGGTTCCACCGGGACATTGCAGCTTGCTGATTTGACGGGGCTTGCTGCACAACCTTTGGCAGCGCGCTTGGGGCTCAACTGGCGCCATCGCCTGCAATGGCAGGTAGAAACGCCGCTGCTTCCCGCCGCACTTCTCCAGAACGTGCCGGAGATGGCCCTCCCCGTGCAACTCCGTTGGATACCTCGGCAACAGTGGCAGGGCAGCTTGCGCGACCTGCACTTCCGCTCGCACAGCGTGGGACACCAGCCCGCCACCTGGGAGCTTCAGGCAGGGCTTCATGACATCGGTGTTTCGCCGCATGGAGACTGGTTTGGCGTGCAGGGCCTTAGCGGCGACATCGTCCTTCACCCGGAAGCCCTGCAATTCCATCTGGCGAGCCGGCAGTTCACCCTGGACTGGCCACAACGCTTTGCAGCGCCGCTGCACCTGCAAGAAGTATCGGCACGGGTTGTCGCCCGGAAGGCGGGTACCGACTGGTCGATTCAAGCCAATCCGATCGTGTTTCAGGGGCCAGGTCACCTGCAGGCCAGCCTGGCGGTGCAGGGCCAGGAACTGCGTCTGAAGGCTCAGCTTGACGACATGCCGGTGACGGCGATGGCGGATTTCGTACCGCAGAGCGGTATTAGCCCTGCCCTGCGCCAGTGGTTACTTCAGGCCTTTCAGGCGGGGTCCCTGCAGCATGCTGATCTGCAGTGGCAGGGACCATGGAATCACCTGCCCCGCCAGGCGCCGGGCGAGCATTTTTCGCTGCGGGCGAATTTTCGCCATGTGACCCTGCATTATGCCCCGCGCTGGCCAATAGCGACGCAAGTGAACGCGCAACTCCTCTGGGCGGGAGATCGCCTTTCTGTCCAGAGTCGTCGGGGTGATATTTTCGGGGTGCCAGTGGCGTCCGCAAGCATCGCTCTCAACCATCTCTTCGCACCGCATACCTCGCCGCTGCAGGTAACTTTGAAGACGCCGATCCCGCTGGATAAATTGCTGCCTTTTTTGCGGGAAACACCAGTATTGGAGGGCAAGGCCGTGGCGAATATGCCCCTGCGTCTGACGGGGCAGGGGCAATTACAATTAGCCCTCAACATCCCTTTCGGGACTGAGAAGAGCCAGGTAGATGGCCGGATCGATCTCCGCCACGCGGGGGTCGGGTGGGGCGGCTGGCAGGCTACGAGTATGCAGGGGCCGGTTTATTTTCAGCGGGATAAGATTCAGGTTGGCGAGCTGAAAGGCGTTTTTGCCGGTGGTCCCGTGCAGGCGAGCCTGCAGGTTAGTCAACTGGAGACCGCGCCGCGCCTGCGTTTTTCGCTGCAGGGTGAACTCCAGGCGACTGATCTGCCGATGCCGGAACGCTGGCGCACGGCTTTCAGTGGCGCCGTCCCGTATCAGGGTAGCGGTACGCTGTTGAACAACGAGCTGCATTTTAAGGGCGATGCCGACCTGCGCCAAAGTCGTAGTGCTTTACCTGCGCCCTTGAATTGGGCATCAGGCAAGGGTGGAAACCTGACCGTGCAAAGTCATGGCAATGTGGCTCACCGTTTGCAAGTCAATTTCAAGCTACCCCTGGGGTCTGCCGTCCTGGCTTGGCAACGGGAGGAATCCGTCTGGCGATGGGAGGCTGGCGCCGCACGTTTGGGTGGAGAAATCCCTCCGCCACTGCCCAGTACTGGGTTTTTCCTTCAGGGCAGTGGCGATAGCCTCTCCGTAGGAGCGTGGCTGAACATGCTGACAGGTGAAGAAGACCGTAAGACGTGGCCGGGAATCCGCTTTGACCTGCATTGGCGGCACCTGCGTTTTCTGCAACAGGATTGGCCGGATGTGCAGATCCGCGGCCAGGTGGCGGCAAAGAAGCTGCATCTGCAATGTGCCAGCCCCCGGTTAGCCGGCGTCATACACTATGCGCGTGCGCCGCAGCCCACGGCTTCCGCCCAACTCCGTCTGGACATCCAAAAATTAAGTGTTGCTGCACCGGTATCCGCTGTATCTTCCGCCCCCGTCCTTTCGCAAATACGGCAAGGGGCCGCAGGCAGCCCGCTGACGCTGCATACCCAGATCGCGCAACTCGATTGGCATGGCCACAAGGCGCATGATGTGCTGTTGGATGCGGCGCGATCGGCGGCCGGCTGGAACATTTCTATGCTCAAAGGCGACTGGGCAGGCAGTCAATGGGATTTTAAAGGGTCATGGCAGGGTGCCGGGGTGGGTCAGTCGACCTTTCAGGGAAATATCCGCAGCAACAATATTGCCCCTGTTCTGCAGGACATCGGTATGGATACCCTGGACTATGGCCGCGCCGATTATGCAGGAAAGCTGTCCTGGCCAGGTGCGCCCTGGGATTTCTCTGCCGCGCATCTCAGCGGAACCATACAAACCAAGTTGTGGAATGGTCGTCTCAGAAAACTGGGTACGGATATTTCCTGGCTCATCTTTCTGAATCCTACGACGTTGTTTGAAGATGTTCTCACCTTTGATTATCGCCCGCTCTACGGTAGTGGCTTGTTCTTTTCCAAGCTTTTTGCCGATTTCCAGGTGCAGGATGGTGTTGCCCATACCCGCAATCTGCTCCTTGAATCCAGCGCGCTCGAAATGAAGGGGGTCGGCGCCGTCGACTTGGCGCACCAAGCCGTGCGTATGGGGTTGCAGGTTTATCCCTTGCAGAGTTTTGACTTGCTTCTCGGGCATTTCCCCATACTCGGCCCTGCCATCTTTGGGAAATCGGGCAAGGTGCTAGAATGGCGTTATCAGGTGGACGGACCCTGGGCGCATCCGGCGGTGCGTCCGGTGCATGCAGCGGCCACGGCCAAAGGGGGCTAAAACGATGAATGCTCAGGTTGCCGTAGTACAGATGGTGTCGTCGGACGTGCTGGCGGATAATCTCGCCCGTGCCGGGTCTCTGCTGGCGCAGGCGTCTGCGGGGGGGGCGCAACTGGCGCTCTTACCCGAAAATTTTGCCCTCATGGGGCGTGACGAAAAAGCCAAGCTGGCCATTATGGAGGTGGATGGCGACGGCCCGATCCAATCCTGGATGGCAATGCAGGCACAGCGCCTGGGCCTGTGGTTGATAGGGGGCAGTATCCCCCTGGCCGCGCCTGACGGGCGCAGCTATGCCGCCTGTCTGGTTTTTGACCCCGCCGGCCGATGCCTGGCGCGTTATGACAAGATACACCTCTTTGACGTCGATCTGGCGGGCGGCGAAAGTTACCGCGAGTCCCGCACCATTGCCCCCGGCAGCACCCCGGTGGCCGTGACCACGCCCTGGGGCCAGGTTGGCCTCTCTATCTGCTATGACCTGCGTTTCCCGGAGTTATACCGCTGTTACGCGGGGGCTGAATTACTGGTCGTCCCTAGTGCCTTTACCCAACAGACGGGCGCCGCGCACTGGGAGTGTTTGCTGCGGGCCCGTGCCATCGAGAACCAGGCCTATGTGCTCGCTGCGGATCAGGGTGGTTTGCACCAGAACGGCCGCCAGACCTTTGGCGGTAGTATGATAATCGATCCCTGGGGTCAGGTGCTGGCCCGCATGGACCAGGGCGAAGGCGTCGCTCTAGCCCAGGTTGACATGGAATTTTTGCAGCGTTGCCGCAGTAATCTGCCCGCGCTGC
The DNA here is from genome assembly GCF_023255755.1 of Acidithiobacillus sp. Lineage (GTDB taxonomy): Bacteria > Pseudomonadota > Gammaproteobacteria > Acidithiobacillales > Acidithiobacillaceae > Acidithiobacillus. The sequence goes on from NZ_JAGDVS010000023.1 coordinate 4,016, forward strand.
AGCATCGTCGCCAGGCATTTTGTGGCGCCTCCCAGGCGACACCGGCCTAATCCTTCTGTTGCAGCGTGATGGGGGCCACCGCGCCGCTGAACGCCGGCCTCGCCTCAGAAACCAGGCCCCTTGAAGTGGCGGCGGGAATGGTTTTTGGTTTGAGCCATGCTATTCTCACGGGCTTTATGGGTTATGACCATTACCCGAAGATCAGCAATATTTGCGCCGACTTGGATTCGGCAAATGAGGAATGTGTGTGGATGCTGAGCGGGACTTCTTTGGAGATCGTGCATGAAGCAGTTTAACGGGGCATTCTTCCGTGACCTGTGGCGGATGACCAAACCCTACTGGTGGCACTCCGAGGAGCGCTGGATGGCGCGTGGGGTCTTTGCCTTCATCATCCTCCTCAATCTGTTCATGGTCTTTATTTCTTACCGCATTACCGAGTGGTATGCGGTGTTCTGGAATGCCCTGCAGCACTTTGCAGTGAATGCCGCCTGGCACCAGATGCTGATTTTTCTGGGATTGGCCACTCTGTACATCGTCGCGGCGGTTTCCCAGACCTTTTTTACCCAGATGCTGGAGATTCACTGGCGACGTTGGCTGACGAAGCATTATCTGGATGCCTGGCTGGCCAAAAGTACCTTCTATCACATGCAGGTGCTGGGCGATGGCACCGACAACCCGGATCAGCGTATCAGCGAGGATTTGGCCAGTTTCACCGGGCAGACACTCAATATTGTGATTGGTCTGCTCAGTTCTGTCACGACCCTCGCTGCCTTTGTGTTCATGCTCTGGGATTTGTCGGCCATGATTACCATTCCCTGGCAGGGCAGCCTCTATACAATCCCCGGCTATCTGGTCTGGGCGGCGCTCATTTATTCCGTATTCGGCACCATTCTGACGGCCCTTATCGGGCGGCCACTCATCAGTCTGAACTTTAACCAGGAGCGTTATCAGGCGGATTTCCGTTTCAGCATGATGCGCCTGCGTGAAAACAGTGAGAGTATCGCGCTGTATGGCGGCGAGACTGAGGAGCGCCACCACTTTCTGCAGCGATTTGCTAACGTCTATGCCAACTATTGGCGGATTATCTGGCGATCCATGCGTCTCAATTGGTGGGTGTCCGGCTATGGCCAGGTGGCCATCATTTTCCCGATCCTGGTGAGCATGCCTGCCTATTTTGTCAATAAAGCCATTGGCATCGGTGGCTTGCAGCAGATTGCCTCGGCTTTTGCCCAGGTGCAGGGGGCGCTGTCTTTTATTGTCAGCAGTTATGGCAGTCTGGCCAGCTGGCACGCCGTCGTCGATCGTCTGCGTTTTTTCGAACAATCGATGGATGAGGTCCGCGTTATCCGGGAAACCCATTACCAGATTGAGCGCAAGGATGGTCCGCGGCTCATCGTGAAAGGCCTCAATGTGCGCCTGCCCGATGGCCGGGAATTGATTCATCACCTGGATCTGGATGTGCGCCGCGGGGAGCACTTGCTGATCATGGGCCCGTCTGGTGGGGGCAAAAGCACGCTGGTGCGGGCTTTGGCCGGCATTTGGCCCTTTGGTGAAGGGGTGGTGGAGATACCGCGGAGCGACCGTCCGCTCTTCCTGCCGCAGAAGCCGTATCTGCCCCTGGGCACTTTGCGTGATGTGCTGGTGTATCCCTTCGGGGTGCCAGGGATCAGTGATGCCCGGCTGCAGCAGGTGCTCCATCTGATCGGCATGGAGGCGCTAGCCGACAAACTGGAGGACGCCCGTTTGTGGTCCCATGTATTGTCCCTGGGTGAGCAGCAGCGACTGGCCTTTGCCCGCATTCTGTTACAGAAGCCACAATGGGTGTTTTTGGATGAAGCCAGTTCGGCACTGGATGAACCGGCAGAGGATGCGCTCTACCATACGCTCGTCGAGGAGTTGCCGGAAACCGCCATCATCAGTGTGGGCCACCGCTCCAGCCTGTTGCAGCATCATCAGCGCTGCCTGCGTCTGCAAGGCGGCGGGCGTTGGCATCTGGAGATCGTCGTCCATCCCGTCCATGGGGGACAGCAGCCGGCACCGGCTTGATTATAGCAGACGGGGAGGACGCCCCGTTTTATTCTTATCCATCATGATGATTTGAAAGGAGACTCCTTATGGCTATGACCGCAAAAGATTTGCCGGTTGGCGGTGCAATGCCCGAATTCTGTCTGCCCATCGGTGGCCAGGCGGGACAGTGGTGTAGCACCCAGGCACAGGGCAAGCCCTTGCTGGTACTTTTTATCTGTAATCACTGTCCCTATGTGGTCCACATCAGCAAACGTTTGGGCGCGTTGGCGAGGCAATGGCAGCAGCAGGGTGTGCAGGTGGTGGGCATCAACAGCAACGATGCCCTGACTTATCCAGATGACGCGCCGGAAAAAATGCCTGCCGAGGCCCTGCGCGCCGGTTATCATTTCCCTTATTTATTTGATGCCGAACAAAGGGTGGCCAAGGCTTTTAATGCGGTGTGCACGCCTGATCTTTTCCTTTTTGATGCGGCAGGCAAACTGTTTTATCACGGTCAATTCGATGCGAGTCGCCCCAAGAACGATCTGCCGGTGACCGGCGAAGACCTGTCTGCAGCCATAGCCGCGATGTTGGCGGGTGCCGAGCCTTCGGCCAAAGTGCTGCCCAGCATTGGTTGCAGTATCAAGTGGCGGCCGGGCAACGAGCCGGAGGACTGGGTATGACTGCTCAGCAGCGCTGTGCCGTGGTGACAGGCGCCTCCTCGGGTATTGGTGCCGCCACGGCGCGGGTATTAGCGGCACAAGGATATCTGGTGGTTCTCGGGGCACGGCGGCTGGAACGTTTGCAGGCCCTGGCCGCAGAGTTGGAGGGGGTGGCCATTCCTCTGGACGTAACCGATGCGGCCAGTATAGCTACATTTGCTGCCCGGTTGCCGGCTGGTGTCGATGTGCTGGTCAATAATGCGGGTGGCGCGCTAGGGCTGGAATCTATCGCAGACTTGAACGAATCCCATTGGCAAGAGATGTGGCAGAGCAATGTCCTCGGCCTCGCGCGTATGAGTAAAGCGCTCTATCCCCATCTGCTGAAAGCTTCTTCCGGGGTCGGTCATGTGGTGAATATCGGAAGTGTCGCCGCCCACGAAACCTATGCCGGTGGAGGTGGTTATACCGCCTGTAAACATGCCGTAAAAGCGATTACGGAGACCATGCGTGTGGAGTGGCTGGGTCAGCCGTTGCGGGTGACAAAAATTGATCCAGGCTTGGTGGAGACGGAGTTCAGCCTGGTGCGCTTCGATGGAGATGCAGAGCGGGCCGCCAGCGTCTATGCCGGTATGGAGCCTCTGGTAGCCACGGATATTGCTGACGCCGTCCTCTGGGCGGTAACGCGGCCTGCCCATGTGAATATTGACGAAATTATCATCAAGCCCCGGGATCAGGCACGGGTAGGACTGGTTTACCGGCGTTGATGCCGGTTTACCCTATACGGTGCATGAGTGGGCAGCGCGCGACGGTTGGGTCGTTCCGGTGGCGATCAGTGAAAAATGGCGTGCAACAAACCAGTGGCAGCCTGTTGCTGCTTTGCGACAAGGTGGGTGAGATTACGGCTTTGACGCTGTTGACGCAGGCGCAGCAAGCGCTTTTGTAACTCCCGTTTGATGCGCTGTCGCTCGTGACCCGCCATAAAAGATGCGTAGCTGGGGAAGCTGCGTACCCGGCGTAAGGCGGCCAGAAGATTCGCGGTGCTGTCCATGTCAGTCTCCATTGCTTTGCTCTGATGAATATGAGAGCTAACAGCAATAGTCATGCCAAAAAAATACGCCATTAAAATTAGGGGACAGGTCTTTTCCTGCGGGCCGGACGGGGGAAATCTGTCACGTTTTAGCGACAAGGCTCCGTTGTAGCGGGGCCGCAGCGGGGATTCGTCTATTAGCAGGGCGGCTTTTGCTACTTTGGTCTTCGTCGCAAAAAGCCCCCAGGTCCCGCCGCCGTTTTACATCAATGACGCCGGAAAGCATCGAGGACCAGTATCACGGCACCGATGGAAATGGCGCTGTCGGCGATGTTGAAGTAGGGCCAGTAGAGGCTACCCCAGTGGGCGCCAATAAAATCGACCACATAGCCGAGACGGATGCGGTCAATCAGGTTGCCGACCGCACCGCCGAGAATCAGCGCAAGGGATATGGCGGTCCAGGTGGAGCCGGGCTTGAGCCGTCGCAGGATGGCGACGATAACCACGACCACGAGCAGGGCGATGCCGATGAGTAGCCAGCGTTGCCAGCCGCCAGCCCCCGCCAGGAAGCTGAAGGCGGCGCCGGTATTGTGGATCAGGCGGAAATTGAGCAGACCTGGAATGACGACAATACCCTGCCCCACCCGCCAGATGTGGCTCAGCCAGAGCTTGACGCCCTGATCCAGCAGGATGACCCCGAGCGATAACCATAAATAACGCAGCATCAGCAGAACTCCCGTGTTTCGCCGGGTAAGGTGAGGTTTTCGACACAGCGGTCGCAAATATCCGGATGCTCGGGGTGATGCCCCATGTCCGGGCGACGATGCCAGCAGCGCGCGCACTTTTGGGCATCACTGGGCCGGACCTGTATGGCGATGCCGGGGAGGATATCGCTGCATCCTTCCGGGCGTTCCCCATAGGGGTGCAGGGCGCACGCGGAACTCAGCAGGAAAAAGCGCAGTTCCTCACCGAATGGCACCAGAAACTCATGCCAGTCGCTGTTGGCGTAAAGGGCGATTTCGGCATCCAGGCCGGAGCCGATCTTTTTTTCCTGACGCAGGGGTTCCAGCGTGGCATTGACGGCGTCCCGCAACTGACTGAGCCGCTCCCAACGTACATCCAGTGCTTCACTATCAGCAGGCAGTATAATTTTCGGATATTGCGCAAAAAACACGCTGGGGGACGGGCGATTGCCCATCTCGTTCCAGATGTCTTCAGCGGTGAAGCTCAGGATGGGGGCCATCCACACCACCATGGCTTCGAGCATCTGCCAGAGTACCGTCTGCGCCGAACGTCGCGCCCGCGAGGCGGCTGGCGTGGTGTAGAGGCGATCTTTGAGCACATCCAGATAGAGCCCGCCCAGATCCACTGAGCAGAAGTGATGCAGGCGCTGCTGGACGCGGAGGAATTGATACTCGCTATAGGCAGCGCGAATTTCCTCCTGCAGGAGCGCGGTACGGGCCAGCATCCAGCGGTCCATGTCCAACAGATCTGCCGTGGGCAGGGCATCCGTGGCCGGATTAAAGTCGTGGGTGTTGCCCAGCATATAGCGGGCCGTATTACGGATGCGCCGGTAGCTGTCGCCCAGTTGCTTGAGGATGGTGTCGGAGATGGGGATCTCGCTGCGGTAGTCCTCCGAGGCCACCCAGAGCCGCAGGATGTCCGCGCCGTAGCGGTCGATGATTGCCTGCGGGGCAATGACGTTGCCCACGGACTTGCTCATCTTCCGGCCTTCGCCATCGACGGTGAAGCCGTGGGTAAGCCCCGCTTTGTAGGGTGCCCGCCCGCGGCTGGCGACGGACTCCAGCAGGGAAGACTGGAACCAGCCGCGATGCTGATCGGAGCCTTCCAGATAAAGATCGGCCGGACTGTGCAACTCCGGCCTCTGCTCCAGTACAAAGGCGTGGGTGCAGCCGGAGTCGAACCAGACGTCGAGAATGTCCGTGACTTTGTGGAAGTGATCGTGGTCGCAGCCGCTGCAGCGGGCATCCGCAGGCAGAAAATCGCTGTCCGGCTGGTTGAACCAGGCATCGACCCCGTCCGTATCCACCGCCTGGGCGATACGCTCGAAGGTGTCGGCGTCGCGCAGGGGTTCGCCGCACTGGGCACAGGAGAAGATTGCGACGGGCACGCCCCAGGCCCGTTGCCGGGAGATGCACCAGTCCGGACGCTGGTTGACCATACCGGCGATGCGGTCTTCGCCCCAGTCGGGAATCCACCGGGTGGCGTCGATAGCAGCGATGGCCTTTTCGCGCAGACCGTTGGCGCTCATGCTGATGAACCACTGGGGTGTGGCGCGGAAGAGCAGGGGGGTCTTGTGGCGCCAGCAATGGGGGTAGCTGTGACGGATTTTCTCAAAATGGAGCAGGGCACTGCGCTCGCGCAGGAGTTCAGGTACCCGTTCATTGGCTTCCTGCACGGTGATACCCCCCAGACTCAGGGGCAGATCATCTTTGAAGCGGCCGTTGCCGAGCAGGGGGCTGTCCACCGGCAGGTGATAGTGCCGGGCCGCTTCATAGTCATCCACACCATGGGCGGGGGCAGTATGCACGCAGCCGGTGCCTGCCTCCAGGGTTACATGCTGACCGAGGATGACCGGCACTTCCCGATCCAGGAAGGGGTGTTTGAGGCGGAGGCCCTCCAGCACCACACCGGCGAACTCGGCCAGTACTTCTGCTTCCGGGTGACCATAGCGGGCGAGGGCGCTTTCTGCCAGTGCCGCGGCGAGGATCAGATGCCGGTTGCCGGAGCGCAGCAATACGTAGGTATATTCGGGGTGCACGGCTACCGCCTGATTGGCGGGCAGGGTCCACGGCGTGGTCGTCCAGATCGCCACGCTGGCCTCTGCAGGTTCAGCGAGGCCAAGGCGTTGGCTCAGGTCGGCGGCGTCGGCGACGACGAAGGCGACGTCGATAGAAGGATCGCTGCGATCCTGATATTCCACTTCCGCCTCTGCCAGGGCGCTGCCGCAGTCCACACACCAGTGTACCGGCTTGGCACCGCGTACCACCTGGCCGCTCACCGTCAGGCGACCGAGTTCCCGCAAGATGTTGGCTTCGGCCTGGAAGTGCATGGTCAGGTAGGGTTTCTCCCAGTCCCCGATAATACCGAGGCGCTCGAAATCCTGGCGTTGCCCGGCAATCTGGCCTTCGGCATAAGCACGGCAGGCATTGCGGAAGGCTTGGGCCGTGACCTTTTCGCCGGGACGTCCCAGTTCCTTTTCCACCTGGATCTCAATAGGCAGTCCGTGGCAGTCCCAGCCCGGCACATACGGCACCCGGAAGCCTTCGCTCAGCTTGCTTTTGTTGATGATGTCCTTGAGCACCTTGTTGACCGCATGGCCGATATGAATCTTGCCGTTGGCGTAGGGTGGGCCATCATGCAGGATGAACGTGGGGCTTTCAGCACGCGCCTTTTGCAGCGCTCCGTATAGCTCATGCTCCTGCCAGCGGGCCAGGGTCGCGGGTTCACGCTCCGGCAATTTTCCCTGCATGGGAAAGTCGGTTTTAGGAAGGTTAAGGGTTTGCTTGTAGTCCATGATTATTCAAAGTCCTGGGGATGTTCGGCGAAAAAGCTTCGGGTGTTCACGACGTCATTGTCGATGGCGGCCTTGAGGGTGTCGAGATCCACATATTTCTCTTCGTCCCGCAGCTTGTGGTGCAGCTCTACAGAAACCTCCTGTCCATAGAGATCGGGGCTGTCCGCATCCAGACAGTGGGCCTCCAGTACCATCTGCTTGCTGCCGACGGTGGGGCGCAGACCGATGCTGATGGCGGCGATCCAGTTTCCTTTCGGACTCAACAGCCGTCCGGCAAAGATACCTTTGACCGGCACCGGGCGGCGATTCAGGGAGATATTGGCAGTCGGAAAGCCCAGTTCACGGCCCAGATGATCGCCATGCACGACCCGTCCACAGAGGGCATAGGGACGTCCCAGCCAAGCCGCCGCCTGTGCCAAGTTTCCGGTCTGTAAAAAAGCGCGGATGCCGGTGCTGCTCACCCGTTTGCCGTCGAGCAGAAAGGGGGGCTGCTCTTTCACCGAAAAGCCATACTGTTGCCCGAAGCGGAGGAGCATGTCCAGATCACCCAGCCGTCCCGCCCCAAAGCGGAAGTCGTGACCGACGCTCAGTAGCCCGCAGCGCAATTGTTTGACCAGTATCTGAGTAATGAAATTCTCAGCAGACAGGTTGGCCAGCGCCTGATTAAAAGGCAGGCAAGTGATGCTCTGTACCCCGTTTTGGCGGAGTGCTACTACCTTCTCGCGCAGGCTGCTGAGGCGTGGTGGCGCGTCCGCACATCGAAAAAACTCTCGGGGTAGGGGCTCGAAGGTGAGCACTGCAGTGGGTAGCCCACTTTCCCGCATGGCCCCCAGCAGTGCCTGATGGCCGCGATGCACCCCATCGAAATTGCCGATGCTGACCGCCTGGGTTGCGTCAGCGGCGCGGGTGCTGCGGCGATGGAGGGAGAGGAAGGGGTGCATGCGCTTCAGCGAGTCCGGGTTTGCCAAAAAATGCCGTCATCTTAGCGTAAAAATGTGGATTACCCTAGATTGGGATGTGGTCCGCCT
>NZ_JAGDVS010000110.1 GCF_023255755.1 Acidithiobacillus sp.
GGCGCACTGTCTGCTGCAGGCCTTTGTGGATTGTGTGCTGCAGGCCGACAGCGGCGATGCGCAGGCCCTGAATGAGGTCGGCATTTATTTTTTCTGGTCCGGCGAGTACAGCATTGCCGCCAACTATTTTGAGGCAGCCTCCAAAAAAGGCCACGCGGATGCCATGGACTTTTTATCGACCTGCTATTTCAACGGTCAGGGCGTTGACAAAAACCAGGGCCTCGGCCTGCGCTGGCTGGGCAGCGCCGCCGCCCTGGGGCATAGTCTGGCCCAGGGCAAATTGCGCGCGCTGGGGTTTGAGGTGTAGGAATAGACCTTGGTTCCTTGTTCGCCACGTCGATAAGCAGCTAGCCGCTTACTTGCTTCCTCAGCCCATAAGTGGTCAAGAGGCTATCAACGATTTTCAAGCGGTCCCTGGCTGAAAAGCCCACAGCTTGTTCAATGCGGGCGGCTTCCAGATCTGCTTGCGCCAGTTCAAACCACTGAATAGACCGCTGTATTCTTTCCTGGTCGCTCATATATTAACACCCCTTCCTTTTTTATGGTTTCTATCATGGGTTCAGATATTTTGGTTCCCAGGCGTACTTCTTCTGTTGACCAAACAATAATATCGCAGCCCCATGTAAAGCCTTGCTTCCTTACCATCTTGAGCAGATCAGAAATTGCATCCTGGCGTTTGGACCAAGGTAATTGCGCCACGGTTCCATCGCATTCCACAAAAATATCAATATCAGAATTCTCTGTGGCTTCTCTGCGGGCAACAGAACCAAATACCCATATGCGCGTTGACCCTATGCGCTTGATGAGTGCCGGGACTAAAAGCGTCTTTGCGGCAGACATACGACAATCGGATGCCGCATTGACAGTTTCACGAATGCGGGCCTGCCCCTGATTGAGCCATTGCCGAACTTCGCTTGAAATCATAAACATCCCGCAGCTTGTGAGTGTGCAAAACGCACTGAATCAGGAATAATAGATGCCATTCAGTATTCAGGCAATAGTTCAAAAAATGCTTGTGAAATAATCAGTTACCCCGGATCTATGATACTGGTTACCCGGTTGATGATTTCGCGCGTCGTTTGCTGGTCCAGAGTTTCAATGTATTTTACCTCACCGGCTCTGGCGCTGAGATCGAAGGTGCGCACCTGATTGCAGACGGCAACACCGGTCGTGTCGTGTTCCGCAATGACCACGGTCAAACCGTTTTGTCTGGCATGATTGCCGCCACTGGTGATAGGCACGCAGGTAACCAGACCGAGTTTGTTAATTTCGGTCGGTGTAATAACCACAACCCGATGCCGATCCCTTATCTCGTTTCCAGATGTCGGGTTGGTGTTGATCCAGTAAACGTCGCCTGGTGATGGTATCTTCCGGCCGATCAAAGCAACTCTCTTCCGACAGGCTCGCCCTCTCTGGCCCAGGCGCTGTTCTCAGTAAGGGCCTGCATGTCCTGGATAGTAACACCTGCGAGCAATTCCCCCAGGCTGTAGCGCCGCCGCTCACCGCGCGCTGGTCGCATAATGAGCGCGTGCTGGGAAACCTCAATACTCAACTCCTCACCAATAGTGGCATCCATCTGTCGCAGCACTTCTGCGGGAAGTGTCACAACCGCCGCGCCGCCTTGCTTGCGAATTTTTGTGATCAACATGGCGTAAGGCTCCTTTTTAACATTATCACTACGAATTGACAGGATAGCGTGAGTGTGACCTTTGTGCAACCAAGTTGTTGAGATCAGGCGAACGTTTCCGGGCTTCGCCGAATGCCTTCGTTATTTGCCGAGGCGCGATCAGTAGTTTGCCTGCCAGAAACGGTATGCCCGTAAGATCGAAACGATCCTTCTGCCACGCGCGATAGATGGCGTCCGGCCAACCGTGCGGCGACAGCAATGCGCTGAGCAGCACGTTGGTATCCAGGACGACCCGCATCAGTGCTCACGCGCCCATTGCACAGCTTCGTTCACGATAGCGGTCAAGTCGGCCTCGCTCACGTTTGCGTTTGCCGCCTTGGCCTCTTCAACAGTACGCTCGAAGATGTAGCTACGTACCGCCTGCTCGATGAAACGCGACAGGTCGCCCTTGCGCCCGCCGCCTTGCGATGCAGGGAACATGCGGACGGACTGATCCGTGTCTGCCGACACGGCAAGATTCCAGCGCACGGTGCTCATGATGCCCCCATTTGAATGTTTACACACATATGACGCATGATTCCGGAAAAAGGGCACCTCCGTGACCTTGGCGGCTAGCAGTCAGCAGGACCATCTTGAAATCCCATCAGTTCCATCTATATAAGTGGTTCATGACGTGTTGTTCTCGTTGATAAACCGTCATAGCGTAAACGCAACCATCATGGCATATCTATCTTGCTGACTAGATTTAAAAAGGAAAATTTATGTTTATAAAGCAGCAACGTGTTGTTCTGTCCATCACCCTTGGAGCTCTGTTTTCCACTATTCTACTTTCTGGGTGTGCCACCACGACGCCAACCACTACCACAAAAATGGCTTACGTCGTCTATGACGTGAAAACCCCAACTAATGTTTCATATCAGGATGTTGTCAATGCTTTTGTGTCTGGTACAAAGGAATATTTGTCAGGAGCTGCCGTTCAGGAGAATCCACCCCCCTATCCGTTGCCCGATCAACCCGGTCGTTTTCAAAATAGCCCGATGTCTCAAATGTCAGGCATGGGCGGATTGTCTGCCATTGCAGCGATGTCTGGGGCTGTCCTGCCCAGTATTGTAAGTTGTCCTGGAGCATCAGTGATCGCGCGGGGTGCAGATAACAGCTATTCCAAGTATGGCAAAAACGCGACTTACACATTTTGCCTTTACCCATACAAAGGCGGATATCAGGCTGATGCCGTCGGCTCATACACCAGCCAATCTGGTTTCTCCTCAAATCCTAATGTACTGGGTGCAGAATTAGGAGGATTATTTACCAAGGCGGTAGGGCTTGGTTCTCCATCCCAGTTTATTGAAGACACCTTCGGCAACGTCAGAAAGTCCTTGGCGAGTACTGGCTCTAAGGTGACCGTAGTCGACTCTTTTGATCCATTTTCCACAAATCAGTAAACCCAGCAACTCAGGTCAAAGGGCATCACTATCCTAACCTTCCATATAGTTACAATGGCATTTTTCAGGCTAGTTTTCTAGCGGCCTGCAGGGCACCCGCTGGGGGTGCCCTGCACTGCGGCTGCCGGATTCCCGGCGGTTGCGGGTCAACGATCCTTTTGCACAGCTGAAATTGATTGGCCGAAATCCAGTGGGGCGCAATACCTTTGGTGTTGTTCGATGTTCCGGAGATGTGAAAAGTCGCCCGTTGGATATGGCACAAAAAAGTGAGAACGCGGACTGGTTTCAACAGGTCATAAGCAAAGCGCGGTTTTTTTGTAATTCGTTGTTTTTATTGGCGGAGAGGGTGGGATTCGAACCCACGTGGGGCTATTAACCCCCATCCGATTTCGAGTCGGCGCCGTTATGGCCACTTCGGTACCTCTCCGTGGAAGCATACCTTAATCTTTCTTGACGCTGGCAGCAAGCCCGCAGCGCCGATAAGACTATACGCAACTATAAAGTAGCGCCGTCGTTACGATCCTTAGCACTGATAAACTGGCGTTTGAGGACGTGCTCCCGCTTGAGGCCCAGCCACAGCGCAATCGGGCTCGCGACAAAAATTGAGGAATAAGTACCCACCACCACACCGATAACCAGCGCTGTGGCAAACCCGTGAATCACCGGTCCGCCGAAGAGGAAGAGCGACAGGGCGACCATGAAGGTGATGAAACTGGTAATCACCGTTCGTGACAGGGTCTCATTGATAGCGACGTTGAAAATCTGCGCCACATCGCCGCTGCGGGACGCCCGCAGGTCCTCACGCATGCGGTCGAAAACCACCACCGTGTCGTTGAGCGAATAGCCCATGATGACCAGCAAAGCCGCAATCACGGTCAGGGAGAACTCTTCCTGACTGATGGCGAAAAAGCCCACTACCAGGATCGGGTCGTGGAGCATGGCGAGCACACCGCCCACAGCAAAACGCCATTCGAAGCGAAACCCCACATAAATCAGGATGCCCAGGGTCACGATGATGAGCGCCATGATCCCCTTATTCCGCAATTCCTTACCCACCTCCGGGCCAACATATTCCGTGCGACGCAACTGTACGTCCGGGTACTTCATCTGATCTTTCTGAAACACCTGCAAAATCTTATTACTCACCGCGCTGCTCTCACCGGGTACGGTGCGCAAGCGGATCAGCAGATCGCGATCCCCACCAAAGGTCTGCACCACCGCATCGTGAAAACCCGCCTGCGCGAGCGTCCCACGTACGGCCCCCAAATCCGGCGCCTTACTGAAGGCCAACTCCACCAACGTGCCACCGGTAAAATCGATGCTGTAGTTCAGCCCGCGCACCAGAAAAACGGCGACTGAAGCAACAATCAGCAGAGCGGACACACCCAGAAAAATCCAGCGTCTGGACATGAAGTCTACATGGGTACGGGCTTTGAACAGTTCCATTGCGGCCTCAGATATAAAGCTTTTGCACGCGCCGCTTACCGAGGGCGAGTTCGATGATGCCACGACTCATCATGGTCGCGGTAAACATGGACGTAATCACACCGATAGTCAGCACCAGCGCGAAGCCCTTGATGGCCCCGGTACCAAACTGGAATAGCACCAGTGCCGCAATCAACACGGTGATATTGGAGTCCACAATAGTGGCAAAGGCCTTCTTGAAACCGGCGTCAATGGCGGCGCGGGTGCTCATGCCAAGACGCAGTTCCTCGCGAATACGCTCGAATACCAGCACATTCGCATCCACTGCCAGGCCGATCTTCAGTACGATACCGGCAATACCCGGCAGAGTCAGCGTCCCGCCCATTATCGAAAGCACCGCCAGAATCGCCAGAATATTCACCAGGATAGCGAGGTCGGCAATCAGGCCGAAAGCCCGGTAATAAAGCGTCATGAAGAGCACGACAAAGAGCATGCCGAAGACCACTGCCATCACCCCGTCGTGGATGGAGTCCTGGCCCAGAGTCGGGCCAACAGTGCGCTCTTCCGAAATATGAACGGGCGCGGGTAACGCGCCAGCCCGCAATTCAATCGCGGCATTACTGGCGTCCTTCAAACCGGAGAATCCGGTAATCTGGGCCCGGCCTCCCGTAATGGCTTCACGTATCACCGGCGCAGTGACCACCTTGTTATCCAGCAGAATAGCCATGCGCTTGCCCACATTTTTGGTAGTCAGATCACCGAAGATGCGGGTCCCCTCATTGTTGAAACTGACATTAACAATGGACTGGCCGCTATTGTTGTCCACCCCCGCACTGGCATTACTGAGATAGCGGCCCGTGAGCACCGTATCCGTGTAAAGCACATAAGGCGCACCATGAACGCCGTAAAACAGGGCTGTGCCGGGCGGTAGATCACCTTTGAGGGCGGTCGCCATGTTGGCCTGGTCATCCACCATCTTGAATTCGAGTTGGGCGGTAGAACCAATAATGGATTTAGCGCGCTGGGTGTCCTGCACACCGGGCAATTGCACGGCGATATGCTCAGCGCCCTGACGCTGGATGACCGGCTCCGAAACGCCCAGTTCATCGATACGATTGCGAATAACGACAATGGCCTGCTGCAGCGCATCATTCTTCATTTTTCTGGCGGCATCGGGGGTGATACTTACGCCTAACACCGCGTTAGGCTGCAGGGTGACGGCATAATCGGGATAATGCCCGGCGACAACCTTTTGCGCCTGCGCCGCGACTGCGGCGTTTTCCATTTCAATGGCAAGGCTTTGCGGCCCGGTCATGTTGACCGCCAGATATTGCAGATTCTGGTGACGGAGGAAAGTGCGCAAGCTGCCGCTGTCCTGCTCCAGGGCATGCTTGATAACGGCATCGGTATCGACACGCAGCAGGAGATACACGCCGCCGCGCAAGTCAAGGCCCAGATTGACGGGCTTGCCACCGAGACTGCTTAGCCAGTCCGGCTCTGCAGACATCTGCGAAAGAATGACCTGGGCATTGGCCGGGAGTTTGTTTTGCAGTAAGGTCTCGGCCAGACCCTGGGCATCGTCGTTCGGGAAAAAGAAGGTGCTGCCCTTCTCATCCGAGCTGACGCGGGTGACCGGAATTTTGGCCGCTTGCAGCCAGCCCTCCAGCGTGGTCACCGGCGGCAGGATAGTCCCGGCGGGAGCGCGCACCTCCACCGCAGAGTGCCAGCCATAAAAGTTAGGCAGTGCGTAAAACAGGGAGGGCAATACGACGGCGAGGATAATCAGGTACTTCCACCATGGATAACGGGTCATGAACGAGCCTTTACAGTTTTTTCAATGTCCCTTTGGGCAACAGTAACGTCACTGAGGCCCGCTGAACTTTTACAATGACCCCTTCAGCAATTTCAAGTTGCACATAATCCTCACCCACTTGCATGATCCGCCCGGCCAGACCACCCTGAGTAACCACTTCATCCCCCTTGGAAATCGCCGCAATCAACTGGCGTTGTTCTTTCGCTTTTTTCATCTGCGGACGAATCAGCAGAAAATAGAAAATAGCGAAAATGATAACCAGCGGGATGACTTGCATAAAGACGGAGTCCGGACCTGCCCCCGCCGCGGTTCCGGCATAAGCGTTGGCGATAGGCGAAAAGTTCATAAGCACTCCAGGTCAGGTCTGAGGGCCGCCATTGTAGCCTTTAGGCGTCAACTAGGGAACCAGCGCGACGGCGGCGGTAGAAATCGTCTGCAAAAGCATCCAGGTGACCGGCAGCAATGGCCTCCCGCAGCCCTGCCATCAGCTCCTGGTAGTAGTGCAGATTGTGCAGGGTGTTCAGGCGTGCGCCGAGGATCTCATGACTGCGCTGCAAGTGGCGCAGATAAGCCCTGCTGTAGTTCTGACAGGTGTAACAGGCACAAGCCGGGTCCGGCGGCAGTGCGTCTTTCTCATAACGGGCGTTACGCAGCTTGAGGATGCCATCACGGGTAAAAAGCCAGCCGTTGCGGGCATTGCGGGTGGGCATCACACAATCGAACATGTCGATACCACGACGTACGCCCTCGACCAGATCCTCCGGTGTGCCGACTCCCATCAGGTAACGGGGCCGATCTGCGGGCATCTGTGGCATGAGTTCCTCCAGCACCTGCATCATCTCCGCCTTGCTCTCCCCTACCGAAAGTCCGCCGATAGCAAGACCGGGGAAATCCAGTCGCTGCAATCCCGCCAGAGAACGCTGCCGTAAATCCCCATACATTCCCCCCTGGACGATGCCGAAGAGCTGACCCGGCCCGGCATAAGAGGCTCGGGAGCGCGCCGCCCAGCGCAAAGAAAGCTCCATGCTGACACGGGCTTCTTCATAGGTGGCCGGATGGGGCGTACATTCATCGAAGACCATAGCGATGTCCGAACCCAGCGCCGCCTGAATCTGCATGGACTCTTCCGGTCCCAAAAAGACCTTGTGGCCATCGGTGGGCGCACGAAACTGCACTCCGGCCTCCGTCAGCTTGCGCAGCGCACCCAGACTGAAGACCTGGAAACCGCCCGAATCGGTGAGGATGGGCCGATCCCAGTGCATCATCTTATGCAGGCCGCCTACCGCGCTGATGACCTCCAGGCCGGGACGCAGAAAGAGGTGAAAGGTGTTACCGAGGATAATCTCGGCCCCGAGCGTCTTCAACTCCTCGGGAGACATGCTCTTGACGGTGCCGTAGGTACCCACCGGCATGAAGGCAGGCGTCTGAATATTACCGCGGGGCAGGTGTAGAACGCCGCGCCGCGCCGCGCCATCACTGGCCAGCAGCTGATAAATACTCATCGGCGTCCGGCCTGAGGGGATATCAACATAGCATCTCCATAACTGAAAAACCGATAGCCCTTTGCCACCGCGTGGCGATAGGCAGCGAGCATGGACTCCGTACCAGCAAAGGCACAGACCAGCATGAGCAGCGTGGATTCCGGGAGGTGAAAATTGGTCAACAGCCCATCAATCACCTGAAAGCTCTTACCAGGATAGATGAACAGACGGGTCTCTCCGGTGTATGGGCGCAGCGTTCCATCCTGCGCTGCTGTCTCCAGCGCACGGCATGCCGTGGTGCCTACGGCAATCACCCGCCCGCCCCGCGCCTTCGCGGCGGCAACAGCAGCCACGGTCGCCGCGCTGACTTCCATGGTTTCGGCATGCATGGGGTGCTCGGTAATGTCGTCACTGCGCACTGGAAGGAAAGTCCCGGCACCGACGTGCAAGGTCACAAAGGTCCGCTCAACACCGCGCGCCGCGAGGGCGGCCATCAGGTTCGCGTCGAAGTGCAACCCGGCGGTGGGTGCGGCCACTGCACCGGGATGCGCCGCATAGATGGTCTGATAGCGCTCCCGATCAATGGCCTCCGGCATCCGCCGGATGTAGGGCGGCAGGGGCATACTCCCTTCGACTTCGAGAATGGGTAACCATTGGGCATCCGCAGACAGGCGCAAACGAACGTCCATGCCATCCTTTTCCTCTACCGTAGCCACGGCACCACCCGGCAAATGAATGGACATGCCCGGCCGCAACGCCTTGGAGGATTTTGCCAGAAACCAGCCCTCCTGAGCATCGATCATTCGGTCGAGCAGCAGTTCGACCGCGCCACCCGTCGCTTTGCGGGCCTGCAAACGCGCGGGAAGCACACGGGTATCGTTGAGTACCAGCAAGTCTCCGGGCTGGAGGAGGTCGGGCAGATCGCATATCTGCGCATCTTCCCAAGTGCCTTGGCGGCCATCGACGATGAGCATGCGCGCGGCACTGCGTTCCGCGAGAGGTGCCTGGGCGATCAGCGCATCAGGCAATTCATAATAAAAATCACTTTTCTGCATGGAGCGTATCAGGAAAACCAGTCGGATTCAGGTTGGTCGGGGTGCGGGATCACTTGCACCAGTGTGATGCGTGGACCTTTTTTACGCAAGACCACCACGTCGAAGTTGGGAAAAGCGATCCGCTCTCCCTCTTCCGGAACCCTTTCGAGCTGATGCATGACCAGACCGCCGATGGTATCCGCAGTCTCCTCGTCAATGTCGATGTGCAGGCTGCGCTCCAGGGAATACAGCGAGAGGCTGCCAGAACCTACCCAACTGCCGTCAAGGCGCCGCCGCCACTCCCGCCGCTGGTGCCGGAACTCATCGGGGATAGCGCCGAGCAGACTTTCCAGCACGTGATCCAGCGTGACAAAACCGGTGATGGTGCCCAGATCATCCACCACCAGCGCAAAATGCGGGTGGCCGGAACGAAAATGGGTAAGCAAGTCCATGGCCGGTAACGCCCTGCCTACGGAAGGTAGCGGGCGCAGGAGTGTTTTCAGGTCACCCAGGTCCGGGTGCTTTGACAGGGTCGCAAAAGCATCCTTGACGTGGAGCAGACCGACCACATGCTGGCGGTCCCCTTCGCACACCGGATAACGGGTAAAGCGATGGCGCATCATCACCTGGCGGATCTCTTCCGGGCTGTCTTCCAACATCAGACAGACCATCTCGGCGGCGGGACGCATCAGGTCCCCGGCCGTCAGTTCCGTAAAATCGAGGGTGCGATCGAGGATATCTCCGGTGCGCTGGCCGAGGGTGCCCTGCGCCTGACTGAGGGCCAGGATCATCGCCAGTTCATCGCGGGAATGGGGTGCATCGCCGGCATGCTGATCCACGCGCAGCGCAAAGAGGCGCAACACGATGCGGGTCGCGCCATTGAGCACCCAGATCGCCGGGTACATGAGCCAGTAAAAAGCGTAAAGGGGCGCACCGGTCCACAGGGACACTGCCTCCACCTTGCGGATGGCTAGTGACTTGGGTACCAGCTCGCCGATCACAATGACGATGAAGGAGATCAGGGCAAAGCCGATTGCAAAAGAAACTGATCGCAAGGCCGTCGGATCGGTCACCCCAACAGCCCGGAAAAGAGGTTGGAGCAAACGCGCTACGGTGGGTTCGCCCACCCAGCCGATACCCAGAGAGGCAATAGTAATGCCGAGTTGGGTAGCGGAAAGATAGGCGTCGAGACGATGGTGCATCCGCATGAGAATGCGCCCGCGCAGCCCATGCTCCTGGGCAAGGGTACGGGCATGGGTACTGCGTAATCGCACCAGCGCAAATTCTGCCGCAACAAAAAAACCATTCAGCAGAATCAGCAAGGCTGCCAGCAGCAGCCCGTTGATCTCATGCACGGGAGACCACTCCCGCCCGCGCGTGGCGGGGGTCTCGTTCAGTCATCACTGGTGATGAGTTGCTCCAGCCCGGCAAAACTCTGCACCACATCATTGGTCTGAATAGACACCCCCAGTTGTCGCGCTATCTGGCTGATGGAAAAAACACCGCGAATCTCTTCACCGCGGGGCGTTTCCTCGCGCACCAGGGCGTGCTGACGCCCCGCCTTGCGCAGGGTCAGGACGACATCCCCCACGGTAGACCGCTCCACCTCAGCGAAGTCGAGCACATCAATCTGACCCAGAGGCACCATGACATCCTGCACCTTGATGGAGTCCCGCGCGACATGGTTTTTGGCCGCCAGTTTGACGGGCTTTTCACCCATGATGTCACGGGCAGTGGCCAGACCGATCAGCGTACCGAAGTCATCCAGCACAAAAAGCATACGGACACCCACATGAATCATGCGCTGCATGGCCTGATCAATGGTGGTTTCCGGCTTCGTCGTCGCAGCGGGCACCCGCCTGAGGTCGGTCATACTTTTGATCGCCATGTCGCTGGGCGTCACTGTCAACGGCATCCCATTATCAAGCACGCAGATACGCGTGTCCGGCTTGAGTCCATGACGTTGTAATGCACGGAATCTTGTCATTTCATTATCTCCGCAGTTGGAAAAGTGGCTGGAAAACTCGCTCCTGTCCAAGGATAGCGCAAATCAGCGGCTTGCAAGAGCGGCAAAGCCGCGCTCCAAATCATCGCGCAGGTCGTCAGCATGCTCCAGTCCGACACTGATCCGCAGCAAACCATCGCCAATCCCCGCCGCTGCCCGTGCTTCAGGACCGACCCGGCTGTGGGTCGTGCTGGCAGGGTGCGTAATGGTGGTCTTGGCATCGCCGAGATTGGCGGTCAGGGAGAGCAGGCGCAGGGCGTCCACAAAGGCCCAGGCCGCCATCTGCCCACCATGCAGGTCAAAGGACAGAATAGCACCCGGCAGGCGTTGCTGACGCGCCGCGAGGGCCTGCTGTGGATGACTCTTGAGGCCCGGATAATAAACCCGCGCCACTTCCGGCCGTGCTTCCAGCCATTCGGCAATCTGCTGGGCATTGGCGCAGTGACGCGTCATGCGCAGTCCGAGGGTCTCCAGACCTTTGAGCTGCACCCAGGCGTTGAAGGGGCTGAGACTTGGGCCCGCCGTGCGCACGAAATTGCGTGGCCCGCTGTTGAGCAGTTCGGTACTGCCGCAAACCGCACCGCCCAGGGTTCTCCCCTGCCCGTCCAGGTACTTGGTGGCGGAGTGAATGACCAGATCGGCGCCAAACCTGAGGGGCTGCTGCAAGGCCGGGGTACAAAAACAGTTGTCCACCACTAGCCAGGCATCATGGGCATGGGCCAGATCCGCCAGTGCCTGCATGTCGCCAATCTCGGTAAGCGGATTAGAAGGCGTTTCAAGGAAGAGCATCCGGGTATTGGGACGCAGTGCCGCGTGCCACGCCGCCACGTCCGCCAGCGGCACAAAACTGGTCTCCACCCCGAAGCGGCCGAGAATATTACTGAGCAGTTGCACCGTCGTACCAAAAATAGAGCGGGAGGCGACGACATGATCGCCCGCCTTGAGCATCCCCATGAAGGCGGTCAGGCAGGCGGCCATGCCGGAGGCCGTGGCGACACAGGATTCTGCACCCTCCAGCGCGGCAAGCCGCTCTTCAAAAGTACGTACGGTGGGATTGGTGAAGCGCGCATAGATATTCCCCGGCGCCCGTCCGGCAAAGCGCTCCGCGGCCTCTTCTGCCGAGTCGAAAACAAAACTGGAAGTCGGGAAGATGGCCTCGCTGTGCTCCTGCTCCTGGGTGCGGTGAATACCGGCGCGGATGGCGAGGGTCTCCGGGCGGAGATGTGCCGCCCAGTCCGGGTTGGAATCCTGAGAGTTCATCGCAGCTCCTCGATCAGATGCAATTGACGCGAGCCATGTCCTTCCGGCGTTGGCAACGGATAGTCATCACTAAAACAGGCGTCGCAGAAACCCTGCCCACGCCCGCCCACGGCCTCATAAAGCGCCTCCAGACTAATGTAGCCCAGGCTGTCGGCACCAATGATTTTACGCACC